>CAZFIR010000096.1:0-9106 GCA_964519535.1 uncultured Thermodesulfobacteriota bacterium
GAGCAAGACGAAAAGTATCAGTAAGGCATATCTCATTCTCACCTTTGTATTCATAAAACCTCCTGACAGCGGCGTGCGTATTGAGCGAAGGCGGTATCAAGGCCTCCTGTGTATAAGGACGTGTACCTCATCCAACTGCCCCTTCCTTATCTTCCACCAATGGCCCTCCGCAGACGGGCCTTGGCGATGTTGTAATCGCTCAGGACGCTATAATAGTTGGTCCTGGCTTGGGTCAGGAGGGTCAGGGCATCGAGCACATCGGTGGAGGTGGCCACCTGCCCTTTGTATCGCTCCTCATTGATACGGAAGTTTTCTTCCGCCTGGCTCACCGCGGTCTCGGCCACCTGAATGTTCTCTTTCGCCTCCATGACACGGAGGGAGGCCTCTTTGACCTCCAACCGCACTCCATCTTTGATCTCCTCAAAGGCGCACTCCACCTGGAATACCTTGGCCTTGTTTTCACCAACGCCCCACCACGTCTTTCCCCAGTCCCAGACGTTCCACTGGGCCACCCCCATCACATACCAACTATCCTTATCAGGCTCATACCGGGAACCGCTGACCGAATAATCATCCCCCTGTCGCTCATAGGTGAAGACGATGCTCGCCTGGGGAAAGAGACCGCTGGCGGCCAGACCCACACCCGTCTTGGCCGACTTGATACCCAGTTCGGCCGCCTTGATCTCCGGTCTCTCTTGGTAAGCCTCCTCAGTAAAACGGTCCACGTCAACCATCATGGGCGTGTACTCCAGGGCTTCCACCAAGCGAACATCCTCATTGATATCCCGGCGCAACAGCGTATTGAAGACGGCACGGGCAATCTCAAGGCCGTTTCGGGCCGCGATCAGATATTGCCTCGCCTGGGCCATTGAGACCTCTACCTGGAGGAGGTCATTCTTGGAGGTGATCCCTACATCGAAAAAGGCCTGGGCCACCGTGAGGTTGGACTCCAATTGTTGGACCGTCTGTTCGGCAACCTCTACACCCTTTTCGGCAGTCAACACCCCGTAGTGGGCCTCTTTTACGTTGAGGATGAGATCGAGCTTGGTTCTCTCGAACTCCACCCTGGCCAAGTCCACCCCCAGCTTGGCCAACAAATAGCTATTGATAAGGGCCCCACCGGTGAAGACAGGCTGGGTGACGGTGCTTTGCCAGTTATAGACGTCCCTCGTCCCTATCTGAGTCTTAGGAATGAGGGGAGGGACGCTGAAATATGGCGTCTCGTCCAGCCTGGTATAGCTGTACTGGGTGCCCACCTGGGGAAGGAAGTCGCTGACCGCGCCCAGGCGCCGGTACTTCGCCTCCTTGATCGCCCCCTGTGCCGCCTGGAGGGTGGGGCTTCTCTGCAAGGCAATCTCGATGCTCTCCTGCAAGGTGAGGGGAGTGACACCCTGTTCGCCAATCCCAAGAGGAGCCGTTGCTTCTTCCCCGAAGGAGGGGGAGAGCAATACGAAAATGCAGGTGACAGCCAATACGTACGTTCTTAATTTCATATCATCATCCTCCCTATCTTTTCCTCAGGGCATCTAAAAAAAGGTCAAGAGTGTAATAGATAAGTCGCTCCAGATCCATCCCGATGATCTCTTTATTCAACTCCTCCTCGAAGAGGAGAAGGATGCCGTTGGTAGCGCCCCAGAAGGCCACCGCCGCCTTTCGGGGGTCTATGGGAGCGAAGATCCCTTGCTCGATCCCCTTTTGGATAACCCCCTCTAAGAGCTGAAAGAAGTGTTTTCCCTTATCAATACTATCCTGAACCAGTTCGCGCGGGAGACTCTTGGATACATCCTTGTGTTCCAGAAAGAAAAAAATCCGGGAGTACTCCCGGTAATCGAGGTAATAACGATAATAGACCTCACCGAGCTTCCTGATCTTTTGATCAGGGGGAAGATCCTGTGCGAATGCCTCCTTCACGCGATCAAAGAGGATATTCAGCCCTTCGCTCATCACACTGACATAGAGTTCCTCTTTGCTGCCGAAATAGAGATAGAGGGTCCCCTTGCTCAACTCCGCTTTGTGGGCGATTTCGTCCATCGTGGTGGCATTAAACCCCTTGGCGAAGAAGATCTCCTGGGCGCTCGCAATGATGGCCTCACGCCTGGCCAGCTTTTCCCGCTCTTTTCGCTCTTCTATTCCCATGGCATAAGATGACTGATGGTCAGATAATGACTATAAGTCATAAATATAGCACCTTCTCAGCATCTGTCAAGCCTTGTTTGATTGAACAGAGGGAAAATTTGAGAAGCCATGGTGAGTGCAAGAACGGGTCGAAGATCAACATGGAGATGCGGGAATAACTCTTTCATCGGATGGTCTTTGCTGTTACAATATCTAAGAGCAAACACTCACGTGATAGAATAGATTGATATTGTCTTCATGTGGAGGTTTCGGTGAGAAGAACGACCTATAACTGCATGAATAGAGGTTATCAAAAGGAGATCCTGCGGGAGATCAAGGGCCTGCGCTATTTTGATGATTCGGATATCCTGTTCTACTGGAAAGAGACCCTGCAAGGGGTCAACCGCCTCAAGAAGAAAAAGATAGTCAACCTCACCGAGATGAGGAGGCTTACTATCGGCTTGGCGGCCATAGAGCAGGCCATCAGACAAAGGCTCGGGGGTGAGCGTTGACCCGTTGCAGAATCTGTGATATTGAACCCACCTTAAAGAAAGGTCCGCTCTTATGGCCCAACCCGACTTAGTCCTCCTCCATCCACCTGCCATATACGATTTTAGAAAACGCCCCATCACCTTGGGTCCTATCAGCGATGTGATCCCCTCCACCCCTATCTTCGAGATGTATCCCGTGGGCTTCGCCAGCATCTCGGAATACCTCGAGAGAAAAGGCTTCCGGGTGAGGATCGTCAATATTGCCTTAAAAATGCTCAAAAGGGAGCGGTTCGACGTGGAGCGCTTCATCGCCTCCCTACACCCCCGGGCCTTCGGGATCGACCTGCACTGGATGCCCCACTGCCACGGGAGCCTGGCCCTGGCAGAAATTATCAAACGATACCACCCCGACACCCCCGTCATCTTCGGCGGATTCTCCGCCACCTACTTCCATGAGGAGATAATCAGAAAATACCCGCAGGTAGATTACGTGGTCAGGGGAGACTCCGCAGAGGAGCCCCTTTGCCGGCTCATGCGGGTCATCAGAGATGGAGGGGACCCCGCCGAGGTCCCCAATCTCACATGGAGGGATGGCGGGGAGGTCACGGTCAACCCCTTCACGCATCTCCCCACTGACCTCAATGCCGTTGTCATCGATTACGGTCACATCATGCGTCAGGTGGCACGATATCGCGACCTGAGCGGATATATCCCCTTCACCAACTGGTTCTCCTACCCCCTCACCGCCGTCTTTACCTGTCGCGGCTGTACCCACCAATGTAAGACCTGTGGGGCCTCTGATTGGGCCTTGAGACAGATGGAGGGCAGAATGCGCCCTGCCTATCGCGATCCGACGCTCTTGGCGCGGGATATCATTACCGTTCAGCGCCACCTCAACGCCCCCATCTTCATCATCGGCGACATCCTGCAGCCCGGGGCGGACTATGCCGGGACCCTCTTGAGAGAACTCCGCAGGACCAAGATAAAAAACCATATGGTCTACGAATTCTTCCGCCCCCCTTCGTCAGGGATCGTGGAGGAAATCGCCGGGACCACACCCAATTTCAACATCCAGATCTCCCCTGAATCCCACGATGAAGAGGTGCGCCGTGCTTTTGGCCGCCCTTATTCCAATAAACAATTGGAATCGTTTCTCGGCGAGGCAGTGCGCCAGGGGGCCAACCGGATCGACCTCTTCTTCATGACAGGGCTGCCCAAACAGGACTCAGATTCCGTTCTGGAGACGGCTGACTACTGCCGCCACCTCCTGGAGGAGTACGGGGGGGCAAAGACCGTCTTCCCCTTTATCTCTCCCCTCGCCCCCTTCCTGGATCCGGGGAGTATGGTCTTTGAAGAGCCGGAGCGATTCGGCTACCGCCTCCTGTTTCGGACCCTCGAGGAGCACCGGCAAGCCTTGGAGGGGCCTAGCTGGAAGTATTTCCTCAACTACGAGACCCAGTGGATGACCCGGGATGATATCGTCTACAGCACCTATGAAGGGGGCAGAAGGCTCAACGCCCTCAAGGGTGAGCTGGGGGTAATCCCCCCGGCCCTGGCCGCTGCCATTGATGAGCGGATCAGGGGTGCAGTGGAGATGATGAAGAGGATTGACGCAATCATGGATACCATGGAGGGGGGGGGACGAGAGGAGGAACTCAGGAAGCTGGGGACCCACGTCAGGGAGATGGAAAAGTCCATCGTCTGCGATAAGAGGGAGCTGGAGTGGCCAACCCGCTTCTTCAGGATGAACTTCCTCAAGATCCTTCGCACCATCCTCTTTCCCCGCCGCCCCAATATCCAGCGGGCGTCCTAGGAGGAAGACATGTCCCAGAGGGAACACAGCCAATTGCTCAGGAAAATCCCCAAGGTGGATGAACTCCTCTCGGCTCAGGAGATCAAGGAGCTCCTCCGCGTCCATCCCAACGAGGTGGTGAAGGAGGGAATCCGCAATGGGCTGGAAAGGCTTCGACAGGCGATCCTGCACGCTACAAAGGTCGAGGATATCGCAGAGGAGACCTTCGCGCTCTCCCGCCTCCTCCCGCTCTTTGAAGAGGAGATCGCCAAGCAGGTGGCCCCCCACCTGAGACGGGCCATCAACGCCACGGGGGTGGTGATTCACACCAATCTGGGACGCTCCCCCCTGAGTGAGCGGGCCCTGAGGAATCTTGTCGAGATCTCCCAGGGATATTCCAACCTGGAATACGATCTTGTCAAAGGGGCGCGGGGGTCTCGTTATGTCCATGTGGAGGAGATCATCCTGCGCCTGAGCGGCGCCGAGGGGGGAATCGTGGTCAACAACAATGCCGGGGCCGTGCTCCTGGCCCTCAATACCATCGCGGCAGGGAAGGAGGTGGTCGTCTCCCGAGGGGAACTGGTGGAGATCGGGGGTGCCTTCAGGATACCCGATGTCATGGCGAGAAGCGGCGGCACACTCAGAGAGGTGGGGACCACCAACAGGACCCACCTGCGGGATTACGAGGATGCCATCGGCGAAAACACCGCCCTCCTGCTCAAGGTGCACACCAGCAACTACCGGGTGGTTGGTTTTACCTCGGAGGTCCAATTGGAGGAATTGGTCCAGATCGGCAAGAAATATAATCTCCCCGTGATGAACGATTTGGGAAGCGGCTGCTTCGTCGACCTCTCCCCCTATGGTCTGGAGAAGGAGCCGACGGTCCAAGAGGCCGTCAAGACAGGGGCGGATGTGGTGACCTTCTCCGGGGACAAACTCCTGGGAGGACCCCAGGCCGGGATCATCCTGGGTAAAAAGGCGCTGGTCGATCAGATCAAGGCCAACCCCTTGAACAGAGCCCTGAGGATAGACAAGCTTACTTTGGCGGCCCTGGAATCCACCCTCATCGCGTATCTGAGCGAGGGGGAGGCAATCAAGGAGATACCCACCCTGCGCATGCTGACCATCCCTGTGGCACTGCTGCGTAAGCGCGCGGGGCGTCTAGAGCGTCTGCTGAAGCGGGAGACAGAAGGGGCCTTCATCGAGATGGTCCAGGAGCACTCCCAGGTTGGTGGAGGGGCGCTCCCCTTGCAAAATCTGCCCACCTGGGCCGTGGCTATCAAGCCCCACCAAGCAAGGGTCGAGGCCCTGGAGGCGGAGTTGAGGAGTCAGGCCCCGCCCATTATCGCCAGAATAAGCGATGACCAACTCATCCTGGACCTCAGAACCATCCAGGCAGATGAGTTCCCTTTGATCGCCCACGGCATGGCCCAGGCCCTTACAAAGATTGGCGATTAGGGGGATGTCCATCTCCGGGCAAGCGTTTACCCTCACGGCAGGAAAGGCGGATCACGGTAAGAGGCTCGACCGCTTCCTGAGCGATCACCTGCCCGACACATCCCGGACACAGATCCAGCGATACATTCGGGAGGGCTTTGTCCTCCTCAATGCCGCCCAGGCCAAAGGCGGCACAAAGGTCAGGGAGGGGAACCGGATCAGCGGTCAGATCCCGGCACCCATGGTCTCGGAAGTAACACCTGAGGAACTCCCGATACAGTTCTTATACGAGGACGAACATATCGTTGTGGTGAATAAACCGCCGGGGATGGTGGTCCACCCGGCAGGCAGGGTGACCTCGGGAACCCTGGTCAACGCCCTGCTCTTTCGCTGTCATGATCTCCAGGGGGTGGGAGGGGTGTTGCGCCCGGGAATCGTCCACCGCCTGGACAAGGGGACGTCAGGGGTCATGGTGGTGGCCAAGAACGATCTGGCCCATGAGGCCCTGGTACGACAGTTTAAGGGGCGAGAGGTGAAAAAGATCTACCTCGCCCTGGTCTACGGGAGGGTGGAGGCTGAAGAGGGCGCCGTCACCGCCCCGATGGGGAGGCACCCCACGGACCGGAAGCGGTTTTCCGTGCGCACGCGGCAGCCCAAAGAGGCCCTGACCCAGTGGCTGGTAAAGGAGCGGTTTAGGGGGATCACCTTGGTGCAGGTATCACCCAAGACGGGCAGGACCCATCAGATCAGAGTCCATATGAGCTCCATCGGCCATCCCCTGGTGGGGGACCCCCTGTACACAAAGAAGCGGTGGCTCGACCGGATAGAGGATCCCCGCTTGAGGGCGCTAATCAAGTCCCTGGGGAGACAGGCCCTGCACGCCTTCCTCCTCGCCTTCCGGCACCCGGCCTCGGGGGAGCCCGTGGAGTTCACCGCACCTATGCCGGACGATATGGAAACAATCCTGGAGGCGCTGCGTGGCAAAGGAATTTAAGTTGAAAGAGCAGGACGGGGTCTCCGTCCTCCAACTTCCCCTGTTCCGAAGGACAAAACATGCCTTCGGCACCAGGACCAGGAAGGGAGAAAAGAAGCTCAGTGCGGCCCTCGGTATCCCATCGGGGCGACTCCTCACCCTGCGGCAGGTCCACGGAGCCGAGGTACTGATATTCAAGGAAAACCTCAAGGCCCTCGCCTACCCCCTCCCCTATGATGCCGTCATCACGGACAAGAAAAGGGTGGCCCTCGGGATCTCGACGGCCGACTGCCTCCCCATCTTGATGGTCGATAGATCAAAAAAGGTCATCGCCGCCGTCCATGCCGGCTGGCGGGGGGTATGGCGCGGGGTCGTGCAGAAGACCGCACGCGCGATGATGGAGGCCTTTACATGCTCACCCAAGGACATCCTGGTGGGGATCGGACCGGGGATCGGACCGTGCTGCTATGAGGTGGGAACGGATGTGAAGAGCCTCTTTCAGATCTCCTTTGACGACCCTCATCGGTTTATTCAGGAACGGGAGGGGAGGAGCTACCTTGACTTGAGCAGCGCCGCTCAGTTAGAATTATCCCAGGTGGGGATCCCCCCGGAGAATATCGAAGCTATCCCCCTCTGCACCGCCTGCAGGAAGGATCTCTTCTTCTCCTACCGGCGGGACAAAAAAGCGGGGAGACAGCTCAGTTTTATCATGCTGTGAAAAGGAGGTCTCATGTTTGTTTTCGGCAATCTCATCCTCGCCGTGGCCACGGTGATCAACATCGGCCTTACCATCTATATGTGGCTCGTCATCATCAGGGCCCTCATCTCTTGGGTGAGCCCTAATCCCTACAACCCCATTGTCCAGTTCCTCTACCGGGCCACAGAGCCGGTCCTGTGGCGGGTGCGGAGGTTGCTCCCCATCAGTGGGATAGGGCTCGACTTTTCCCCTATCATTGTGATCCTTATCATCTACTTCCTGAAACTCTTCCTGGTCCGGACACTGATCCAGTTTGCCGCTCGGGCTGGATAATATGGAGGAGGCATCAGTGACTCTCAAGGTCCTTCTCCAGCCCCGTGCCTCCCGAGACGGAATCGTGGGAATGCATGGGGACGCCCTCAAGGTGAAGGTAAGCGCGCCCCCCCTGGAGGGAAGGGCCAACAAGGCCCTCAAAAAGCTCCTTGCCGAGCACCTCGCGATTCCCCCCTCCCGGATCGAGATCATTACAGGCCAGCGCTCCAGGGAAAAACTACTGAGCATCTTCGGTATCTCCAGGGAAGAGGTAGAAAGGGCCCTGGGGGTCACCATCTCCCCTGTATGACGCGAACCTTCGCCCTGCTTTTCCCCACTCTTATGCTGCTGTCTCCTGGATCGCTCATTGCCTCTCCATGGCTTGAGCTCCGCTCTCCACACGTCATCATGAAGTATCAGGAGCCAGAGCACAAGATGGCTGCCTTTCTCTTACAAAAGGCGGAGGAAATCAGGGAGACGGTCCTGCGGGATATCGGTCATGCTCCTACCTCCCCTACCCTGATCTACCTCGCCCCCACGAGGGAGGCATTTCAGGAGGTGCAGCCGAGGGGGCATCCCCCTCAGTGGGCGGTGGGGACGGCCTATCCCGCTCACAACCTCATCATCTTGAGATCCCCTCGCTCAATGAAGGGGGAAAGGATTGACATCGAAGAGGTCCTTCAGCACGAATACGCCCATCTCGCCTTGGATAGAGCCTTGAAAGGGAAAACAGCGCCCCGGTGGCTCGATGAGGGATTGACCATGCTCCAGAGCCGGGGGTGGAACTTCTCGTGGACCTATTGCCTGAGCAGGGGCGTCTTGAGTAAATCTCTCATTCCATTAGAAGAATTGGCGGACGGCTTTCCCCTTGAACAGGACCAGGCCCAGCTCGCCTACGCGCAGAGCCTCAGCTTCGTGAGCTATATCAAGACCGAGTATGGACTCAAGGCCCTCCCGCGCCTCATCAAGGGGATCGCCCATGGCCTCGATGCGGAGGAAGCCTTAAGAGTCGCCACGGGATTAGGACTGAGGAATCTGGAGCGGGGATGGAAGGCGGAGTTGAAAAAGAGGTACAGCTGGATACCAATCGTCACCAGCTTTCTCTCCCTGTGGTTTTTGGCAAGCCTCCTCTTTTTGCTCGGCTACTGGCTCAAGCGCAAAAGGGCAAAGAGGATCCTGGCGGAGTGGGAGCAGGAGGAAGCACTTACGGAACCTCCTTTCCCCCCGAAATCATCTCGTGAAAAAGATCGAGAATAACGTGGGATTCAAATATCGTTTGCGCGGAAAAT
>CAZFIR010000097.1:0-4764 GCA_964519535.1 uncultured Thermodesulfobacteriota bacterium
TGGGTGCGGTCCCCTTCCGCGATGTCTACATCCATGCCCTGGTGAGGGATATGGAGGGGCAAAAGATGAGCAAGACCAAGGGAAACGTCATCGACCCCTTGGTGATGATCGAACAGTATGGCACCGATGCCTTTCGCTTCAGCCTCGCCGCCTTCGCCGCACAGGGGAGGGATATCCGGCTCTCCGAGGAGCGGATCGAGGGATATCGCAACTTCGCCAACAAGATCTGGAACGCGGCGAGATTCTCCGCGATGAATCTGGAAGATTATCAGGATGACCAACAGGGGATAGACCCGGCGCAGTGCAGCACCCCTGATAAATGGATCTTGGCCAGGCTCAACCGGGTCACCGCTGAGGCGACACGGGCCCTGGACGAGTACCGATTCAACGAGGGGGCTCAACTCATCTACCACTTCATCTGGCACGAGCTGTGCGACTGGTACCTGGAGTTGATCAAGCCCTATCTCTATCATGCCGACAAAACCCGGCGGGCCATAACCCAGAAGACACTGGTCTATGTCCTAGACAAGACCCTCAAGCTCCTCCACCCCTATATGCCCTTTATCACCGAAGAGATCTGGCAACAACTGCCTCATTCAGGTGAGAGCATCATGATGGCCGACTACCCTGAGGTGAGGCCGGAGCTGGTCGATGACGAGGCGGCGAGAGAAATGGAGCGCATTATGGGGGTGATCACCGGCATACGCAATATCAGGGGTGAGATGGGCATACCCCCCCTGACTATGGTAGACATAATCCTGATCGCCGAAGACGAGGTGATTGCCGAGGCACTCAAGGATCACCTGGAATTTGTCAAGGACCTGGCCAGGGGCAAGGAGGCCCGGATCATGGTGCAGGGCGAACGCCCCCGCGCCGCAGCCACGGCCCTGGCCGATGGGGTGGAGGCCTTTGTCCCCCTGGAAGGGGTGATCGAAGACCCCCAGAAGGAGCAGCAGCGGCTTACCAAGGAATTGACCAAACTCCTCAATGACCTCGAACTCACCCAGAGGAAATTGGCCAACGATTCCTTCCTCGAAAAGGCACCTCCTGACAAGGTCCAGAAGGAGCGGGATAAACTGCAGGAGTTCTCTCTCCTCAAGGAGAAGCTGGAGCAGAGATTGGCAATCTTCCGGGAACTGGTGGAGGGCAACTGAGACGAGTCACAAAGAGAACACAGCAATGAGGTGAGAGATGAAGGTTGAGAGAGGAGAAGTAGAGCATGTGGCGCGCCTGGCGCGGTTGAAGCTCTCTGACGAGGAAAAGGAGCTCTTCACCGACCAGCTGAACGCCATCTTGGATTATATGGAAAAGCTCAATGAGCTGGATACCGGCACAATTGAGCCGACCTTTCATGTGGTCTCCCATCAGAACGTCATGCGGGAGGACGAGGTGAAGGCGTCCCAGCCGCAGGAGGCCGCCCTGGAGAATGCGCCGGATAAGACCCAGGGGTGCTTTAGGGTGCCCAAGATCATCTAGAGAGCACGAAAGGGAAAAGAGTGTACCGCCTTACTATCCATGAGCTTCACGAGAGAATGCGGAACAAAGATGTCACCGCACTGGAAGTCACCGAGGTCCTCTTGGAGAGGATTCGTGAGGTCGATCCCCGGATCAAGGCCTACCACACGGTAACGGAACAGGAGGCGATGCGGGGGGCTCAGGAGGCCGACCGCAGGATAGCCGCGGGAAAGGCCTCACCGCTGACAGGGGTGGCCCTGGCCATCAAGGACAACATGTGCACCCAGGGGATCAAGACCACCTGCGCCTCGAAGATCTTGGAAGATTTCATACCCCCCTATGACGCCACGGTCGTCAAGCGGCTGAAAGAGGAAAATGGCGTCCTCCTCGGCAAGACAAATATGGATGAGTTCGCCATGGGCTCCTCCACGGAAAACTCCCGCTTTATGGTCACCCACAATCCCTGGAACCTGGAGACCACGCCCGGCGGGTCAAGCGGCGGCTCGGCCGCTGCCGTGGCTGCCAATGTCTGCATCGCCGCCCTGGGGTCCGACACCGGGGGCTCCATCAGGCAGCCCGCTGCCTGCTGCGGTGTGGTGGGGATGAAGCCGACCTATGGGAGGATCTCCCGCTACGGCCTGGTGGCCTTCGGCTCCTCACTCGACCAGATCGGCCCCATTACCAAGGACATGGAGGATTGCGCCATCCTGCTTAATGCCATTGCCGGGCACGATCCCCTCGACTCCACCTCTATTGATCTCCCGACCCCTGACTATTGCGCGGCCCTGGTCAAGGACGTCAAGGGCTGGACCCTGGGGGTGCCCAAGGAGTTCTTTGTGGAGGGGATGGACCCCGAGGTGGAGGAGCAGGTAGGGCAAGCCATCAGGGTCTTGGAGGGTCTGGGGGCAACGGTGAAAGAGATCTCGCTCCCCCATACCGGTTATGCGGTGGCTACCTATTATATTATTTGCACTGCCGAGGCCAGCTCCAACCTGGCCCGGTATGACGGGGTGAAATACGGCTTTCGTGCACCCGGGGCCAAGGAACTCATGGACATGTACCTGGAGACCCGCTCCGAGGGGTTTGGACCCGAGGTAAAGCGCAGGATCATGCTGGGGACCTATGTCCTCTCCTCCGGATACTATGACGCCTACTACCGCAAGGCGTCCCAGGTGAGGACCCTCATCAAGGATGATTTTGAAAAGGCCTTCGCGGGGTGCGACGTGATCATCACCCCCACCACCCCTACCCCCGCCTTCCGCCTCGGGGAGAAGGTGCAGGACCCGCTCCAGATGTATCTCTCGGACATCTTCACCATCTCCGTGAACCTGGCCGGCGTGCCGGCCCTCTCCATACCCTGCGGCTTCAGTAAAGGGGGGCTCCCCATCGGACTTCAGATCATCGGGAGGCACTGCGAGGAGGAACGAATCATCCAGGCCGCCTACACCTTTGAGCAAAACACTGACCACCATACCAAACGACCACAACTTTCTTAATTACAAGTATTACCTTTTGACAGAACGCTCTTACATGGGTGGCCCCGTTATTCCCTCATGGGGATTGATGGTAACCTTCTTCCTTCAGGAGAAACTCCTCCTCTAAGGGGAAAAATATTGACTCTCTGCTTCTATCAATACTAGAATACTAGTATTAGAATAAGCTTAAAAACACATGTTAGCTCAGGAAAGAAAATGTAACTATACTTTGTTCGTGATATAATTACAGTGGAGGATTTCACAGATGACCAGAGAATTCAATGTCGTTATTGAAAAGGATGAAGACGGATATTTTGTCGCATCCGTCCCCGAGCTGCGAGGCTGCCACACGCAAGCAAGATCCCTTGATGTGTTGATGAAGCGGGTGAAAGAAGCTATCGAGCTTTGTCTTGAGGTCGAGGAACCCGTATCAAATGAATTCATCGGCATTCAGCGTGTGGTCGTCTCCTCATGAGTAAATTCCCTGCGGTTACCGGTTCACAACTTATTAAGGCCTTTCGGAAACACGGTTTCGAAGTGATCCGTGTTAAAGGAAGCCACCATTACTTACGCCATCCCGACGGACGGTGCACGGTTGTACCCGTGCACCGTGGAGAGACGATCGGACGTGGGCTTCTTGCTCAAATCTTGCGAGATTGTGAACTCGCCAAGAGTGATCTACAGAACTTACTCTAAGCGAATAAGCCCTTGGCTATGACGCCTATCAGACATCGAACAGCTAACCCTGTACTATTCTTTTCCCCTTTTAGCCCTTAATCAGGGGAGATAGGACTATGAAAAGCGCAAAACTCTTGTTGCTCTTGTTGATCGTTGCCGTTGCCCTGGTCCTGATCTTTGCTCACCTTCTGCCAAAGGGTCCCAAGATCATTGTCCGGAATAAGGGCGACGTCAAGGAGACTATCTATGCGCTGGAAGACAACTCGATAAGCCTGACCACGTACGAGACCGAGCTTAATAAAGATATCCTGCGCCTGCGCTCGAAATCAGAGCTCCCGCTCAAAGAGCAGGTTGCAATCATATCCAGGATCCTTAAAAAATTGCCGAAAGAACGGCGATTCCGCACCTTCTTTGTCGGCAGATTAATCTATGCCTTTGGCGCTGACAGGACATTGTCTGAACGGCTATCCCTTGCCGCCGCCCAATCGCCCCTCTGGGACAAGGAAAAAGGCCGTCCGCGATCCGGCCATGAAAATAAGTTTGTCAAGGAGATCGCCAACCAGGCCATGATCTATCCGGAATTAAACGAGATGTTCGCCCAGCATGGCTATGAGATCGAGGTCTCCGGCGTGGAAAAAGTCCTGATCGACCCCCAAACCAAGCTCCCCTACGACTGCATGACCTGGTTCTCACTCAGCAAGCGTTAACTCATAAACTAATTAGAGAGTTAATTTCATCTATATTTCACAAAAAAACCTTGACGAGCAACCTTTTGCTCAATAGAATTAATTTATCAAGGGAATAAGCCTAAAAAATAATTTAGGATATTCAAAGCATACTCAAATCAGTCATGAGAGGAAAGTTTTATGCGCACAGCAGGAAGTACTATCTTAATTACCGGCGGAGCAACCGGTATAGGTTTGGCCTTAGCAGAAGCTTTTCTGCAAAAAGGAAATGAAGTGCTCATTTGCGGTAGAAGAGAGGATAAGCTTATTGAAGCGAAAAACAAATTTCCAAGACTTCAAACCAAAGGATGCGATGTTGCTGACACAGAAGATCGAAAACGCTTGTATGATTGGGTAGTCACACATTACAAGCACCTAAACATCCTCATCAACAATGCAGGCATTCAAAGAGAGATTGACTTTAAAAAGGG
>CAZFIR010000098.1:0-4877 GCA_964519535.1 uncultured Thermodesulfobacteriota bacterium
AAGTTCATTTACCTCTTCCGGATTACAATTTTGTTTATCAACTTTATTAATTACAACTATAGATTTTAAACCCAGCTCTAATGCTTTTTGCAAAACAAATCGTGTTTGTGGCATAGGTCCTTCAAAAGCATCAACAAGTAACAGCACCCCGTCAGCCATATTTAAAACACGCTCTACTTCTCCTCCAAAATCTGAGTGACCGGGAGTATCAATTATATTTATTTTTGTTCCTTTATATCTTATTGATACATTCTTAGATAAAATAGTTATCCCTCTCTCCCGTTCCAGATCATTTGAATCCAGAATCAAATCCTGCACTTCCTGATTATCTCTGAACAATTTCACCTGATGTAGAATTCTATCGACCATAGTTGTTTTTCCATGATCAACATGTGCAATAATTGCAATATTTCTTATGTCCATAAATTAATTTTCTTTTTTATCAAAATAGAACATCTCGGTAAAGCTGTTAGGAGCTTGTTGTATTCCGCTGATTAACCAATTTAATATTTTCTCTCTTCTTTCCATGAAATTGCCGGTAACAAGTGTATAAAAACAATTGTTCTTATAACCCCAATTTAGCGGTATAAAAACAATTGCGTTTATTTCTACTATACACATAACACAAAGGTCAGCGAGCCGCGTTTTTTGCGGACTCGCTGCACCGCCTCCTTGGGCGATTCACTATGGAATCGCCGCAAGCCAATGTATACAGAGGGGCCTGCAAACATCCTGGAGAAACACGATTGGTTCATCCCCTATCTTTTCAGGATCGGACAAATAGTCTGAGAGATACCAATCCGTCTCCTCTCCTCTAAATATCAGCGATCTCACCAGAAAATCGAAATGAGACCGTTTAAATTCGGTTTCTCTTTTTAGGTGAAATCCGATATCGAGCCGGCCTCAAGCTGTTTCCCGAAGACTTATCTTACTCGTCTTTCCAGTTCCAATTTTTGCCGCCTTTGAAGACGCCCGCGTTCATTTCGTTGCTGATAAAGAGGTTGGCGTCAGGGAAGCGTTGGACCATGGCGTAATAGAAATTGGCCTCGTCTTTGGTTTTGGCCAGTTCCTCTTCTGTAGCGATCAGATAATCTTTCGTAAAACTGTAGGAAGAGGAATCGAAAGGCATGCCCGGTTTCTGATGGCCGGGAATGATAACTTCCGCACCGATCTTTTCTAACCGCTCAATATCCCGTATCCATTGCTGACGCTCTTGTGCCGTAACCTCGCAGGTAAAGGGGTGCGCCTGGTTAAACAGGACGTCGCTGCCGTAGAGGGTCTTTATGGAAGGTATCCAGACCACCGTATTGTATGTCAGGTCGCCTATGACTTCCGGAATAATCTCAATCCGCTCCCCTTCCAGCTCGATGTAGTTCTGGCTGAGAGGCTCAATAGTGACGGTTTTTCGGCATACATTGGTAGCTCCGATAACTGTTTCCCAATGCTCGAGTTTTCCAAAAAACTGATGATTGATGGTGTGGGCTACCGAAGCGAGCGCGGTGACCCGGGCGGACGGGAAAGCCTCCGCAATGACCCCCAGGCCGAAGTAATGGTCAGGATGAGCATGGGTCACATAGATCGTTTTGAGATCCTTGCCGGTCTCCGCTATCTCCGCGATGACTCGATGGGCATTCGATAGTGTCCACTGAGCATCAATCAGAACGGCATCGGTTTTGCCCATCACGATGACGGAAGCAACTTCAAAACCTCTTTCATCGCTAAAGAAAACCTTGGTAGACAGCGAATTCGATCCGTGGTTGTTGATTCTCACTTCCATAGACTCACCCTCCGCTACAATTCTGGCTCTATTCTAGCAAGCAATGCAGTAATCCGCAATAGATTCTCAATTGGGTCTAAACGTGGGTTTCAAACAGACCGGCAGAAGGTCTAGGTTCGTGGTGTTTCCGCCAGCTCTCTTTTTCGCATTGCGCCAAATAAGGGTAAGTTTTTCGTCGCGCGGAACGTCATAGTGATTGACGTTATTCAGGTCGGAGTAAACCGCCTTGGGGAACCGTTTGCGGACCGCAGCGTGGGCCTCTTCAAGGGCTTCGTAAAAGGACTCCTCATTTTCGGCCATGGGGAATGTCAATGTCGCGTGATACATCACCTACCCCTTTGTTCTTTTAAAAAATGCGACTTCTGAAAGATTGAAGACGCTGAAACAAGAACTTTGTCCAATGCGAAGCCGTGCCCCTTTGCGTGCCTTTTCTTCTGTGATGTAAATCATATAATGTCAACAAAATAGACCTGACCCTCCTGCTCCATGTTGGATTTATCGCTCACGCCGCTCGATAATAACGTCTGGGCGTTCCGGCCAGTCTTGGGGCCTACCCCACTTTACGAGTTGGTCCTTGTAGAAGTAGAACCATAAAACCTGCTTGCTTGTCCGAGCATTGGGACTACCAGCTCCCCACCAAAAGTTTTGACGATCAATGTCGTCTTGGGTCACGTACTTTTGGATATGCACAAGCTCATACGCAGTTATTTGATCGTTTTGACCTGCTACATATGCTTCTGGGACCAGTTTCTGAAATTCGGCGAGCGGAGTCCCGATCTTTAGCTGGGACAGCAATGTAGCCTTTTCTTGTTGAACCGATGGAAGCTCGGCAGAGCTGTCCACAAGAATGGCGCCTCTCGGCACTGTGGCGCAGCCAATTAGAGTCAAAAAAGCGAGGCCTGTAAATACCCGAATGAGATCTTTGGAAATAGTCATGGTTCCCTCCGTGAATCCAACGATTAATATACGAATTTCCTGTTTGCTCTTGATACGGGTACACTATAGCACACGGTAGGAATGGTGAAAAGAAACAATCCCTTAAAAATCGTGAAGGTGAGAGTATGTAAAATAAAAAAGGGGAATAAGAATATCTCCCTGAAACCATTGTTATGTGGTCTACTTTTAATTATGCAAGTTCGTTATCAATAAATTTGACAATACTTCTGTTTTTTTGATTCCTATACTTCTTGCAACGTATTTATTATCCTTGTCATAATGAATTTCAATAAATCCAAACCAAGTAGCAAAACGCTCAAAAAATCTTATCTCAATCACCCACTCTCCTTTTCCATATCTTATTCCTTCAATTTCCTCCCCATCAACTTCAAACATTGGAAAAGCTTTTAAGTAAAGGTCGGTATAAAAGGTCAATTTACGATAGGTACTCCCGTATTTATTTATCAAATACAATAAATATAAGCAACCTATCTGACCTGTTTCTTCGTTCGCAAATCTATCATTATATGCCCAGTTAAATTGAGTTGTATAACCTTGTAAAAATTTGTAGAATATTTCTGAAAATTCTTCGTTTTCTAAGTTACCTTTTGTTTGTCTGGTTACTACTAATTTACCCTTATACTTCCTTGTTATTCCTGATAAATTTAATACAATCTTTATCGTATGTAAGACAATCCAATTTTCTTCTCGCTGTACCTTTGTTATTCCCATTTCTATTAAATCATCTAAAATATACTTTTTGCTATATATCTCCTTTACTATTTTCGTTGGTAAATTTCCTTTTGGTGTTAGTTTTAATCCGCCATTCTTATCAATTGCGTTCACTAATTCTAATACAACTCTGAAAATTGGGATATGAGTTAAAATTTGATTATCAAGAGCAGGGTTTAATTGAATTGGGCATTCTTTTGAAAAAGGGAAATAAACTATAGTATACATCTCTTCAGGTGAAAATCCATCAAAATCATCTAAAGGAGTCTTGTTTTTACGATCAATCAATTTTTGTGCTATTTCTTCTATATCCATCAATTTTTATATCCTACTTTTTTATCACTTTTTATCCACATAACATTTAATATACGACTTTCCTGTTTGCTCTTGATACGGGTACACTATAGCACACGGTAAGAATGGCGAAAAGAAAAAATCTCTTAAAAATCGGGAAGGTGAGAGTATATAAAAAAGGGGGAATAAGAATATCTTCCCCCTCATCTGATTTTAAATGTCTTATAGTTGAGCCCCTCACCCCCACCCTCTCCCCATTAACGTGGGGCGAGGGAAATATTTGAATGGCGACAGAGCGGGACTTTCTTCATCTCCTCCGGCTTGCCACCGACAGCCTGTTAAGGGCCCGTTGCAGGGCGGCTGTGGAGTAATAATATGCTATCTCCTCGGGGCTGTGTTGCTTCAACCGTTTCTCGGCACGCTCCCTGGCCCTCTTGGCCCGCTCCACGTCTATCTCCGGGGCCAGTTCCGCGGCCTCGGCGAGGATGGTGACCCGGTCGGAGAGGACCTCCACAAACCCCCACGTCACGGCCATGTGTCCCTCTTCCTTCCCCGCGCGGTACGCGAGCTCTCCCACCTTCAGGGTGGTAAAGAAGGGGGTATGCCCCGGTAAGACCCCAAACTCACCCTCCACCCCGGGGGCCGTCATCTCCTCTACCTCCTGGCTCAAAACCAGCCGATGCGGGGTCACCACCTCAAGCAGGAAATTATCAGCCATGCCTCCTCCTACTCCTCAGCCCTCATGCGTTCAGCCTTCTCAAGGGCCTCCTCGATGGTCCCCACCATGTAAAAGGCCTGCTCCGGGACATCATCGTGTTTGCCCTCCACCAACTCCTTAAACCCCTTGATGGTATCTTCCAGTTTCACATATTTGCCTTTGCTGCCGGTAAATTCCTCAGCCACAAAGAAGGGCTGTGAGAGAAAGCGCTGGATTTTTCTGGCCCGTGCCACGACCAGTTTGTCGTCCTCGGAGAGCTCGTCCATGCCGAGGATGGCGATGATGTCTTGCAGGTCTTTGTACTTCTGCAGGATCTGCTGGACCTGCCGGGTCACCTGATAGTGCTCCTCCCCTACGACCTGGGGATCGAGGATCTTGGAGGTGGAATCCAGGGGGTCAACCGCCGGATAGATCCCCATC
>CAZFIR010000099.1:0-3277 GCA_964519535.1 uncultured Thermodesulfobacteriota bacterium
TAAGAAGGTCCGGGTGAGCCATTATGGCCCTGGCAATTGCCAGCATCTGCTGTTCGCCTCCGCTCAATGAACCGGCTTTCTGCCCTTGGCGAGTTTTCAGCACGGGAAAAAGGCTGAAGGCGCGTTCCAAAGACTCAGCAAAAAGGGAACGGGCCCTTGGGGGATAGGCACCAAGTTTCAGATTCTCCAAAACCGTAAGGTTAGAAAACAGGCCCCGCCCTTCGGGCACGTGGGAGATGCCTCTGTCCACTACTTCTTGGGGCTTAAGCTTAGTCAGAGATTTTCCCGAAAAAAGTATCTCCCCTCTTTTGAGAGGCATTATTCCCGAAATCGTCTTCAGGAGAGTCGTCTTTCCGGCACCGTTGGCTCCGACAAGCGCAACGATGGTCCCCTTCTTCACTTTAATTGATACATCCCACACGGCCTGGACATCACCGTACAGGACGTCCACTCCCTTAACTTCAAGCAGGTGATTCCCCAAGGTAGGCCTCTATAACTTTAGGGTTATTCGCTATCTCATCCGGTTGCCCATCGGCAATCTTCAGACCATAATCCAGTACCACCACGCGATCACAAAAATCAAGAATGGCGTCCACCTTGTGTTCGATCCACAAGATAGAGATCTTTCTTTCATCTCGTGCCCTCTTAATCACTTGAAGTAATTTTTGGATCTCAAAAGGCGTGAGACCGGCCATCGGCTCATCCAGCAGGGTAACCACCGGCATTGAAGCCAAAGCCATGGCCACCTCCAGTAAACGCCGGTCTGAAAGAGTTATATGCGCCGTCAATATGTCTTTCTTTTCAGACAAATCAACAAGATCCAAGGCCTCTAATGCCCTTTCCCGTACCCCCTTATCCTGATGCTTCCGACCATATACAGAACCCACCATTACATTTTCTAGTACGGTCATCTTCAGGAAGGCCTTAACAAGTTGAAAGGTCCTTGAGATTCCCATGTGGCATACCTTGTGGGGAGCGAACCCGGTAATTTTTTGCCCCAAAAGGTAAACATCACCACGATCTGGTTTAGAGATCGAGGTGATCACATTGAACAATGTAGTTTTGCCCGCGCCATTAGGGCCGAGAAGCCCCACTATTTCGTCCTGCTCGAGACTCAGGTCTACGTCTACCAAGACCTCCAGCCCACCAAAGCTCTTGCAAATCCCGTCCAAACGGAGAACAGCGTTATTATCCATTGCTGCGTCCTGGTCCTGTAATGTCACGGTATTTGATAAGGGACTCCCTTGGTGGGATCAAAGTATAGGAGTGCTCGCATAAGTGTCTCAATGTGAACTTTCAAAAGGGTATTAAAAAATTCGGCATCTGTCAAGCCAGATATACTTATCCGTATTTGGAATGAGAGGATACATGGGAGCCTCGTTGGTTTTTTTTCTTTAGGGTTCTGCATAAAGAACTCATCGCAATACAGGGAATTATAAGTGACCTGTGGGGCTATGTGCGGTGTCCTCCTTTTGATGCCCTGAAAAGGTGAATGAATCCCCTGGAGTTCACTGTTCTACCCACGGAAGGCAACCATGCCAGCATCCACGATTGTAGAGCCTCCATCCACAACCAGTACTGCTCCCGTCATGAACGAGGCCTCTTCACGTACAAGAAAGGCACAGACACCAGCAACCTCAGAGGGATCGGCCACGCGGCCCTGAAGCATTCCCAGTGGAACTCGCGCGAAAGTTGCTCCTCGATCAGTCCCGATCATCAATGTTTTGGAACCTTGCATTCAGATATTGATATTAATCTTGAACAAACAAAAATCTCTCTGACCCAGTTTCTCTGCCTGTGTCACCTTGCCGGAGGCTACCGAGATAATCTCTTCAAAAATCCGTTTCCCTGCGGACCGTACCGTCTCCTTCCCCTCAATAATCTTACTCACATCGACATCCATGTTGTCTCGCATCTTGAGATATGTGTCCCGATTGCCCGTAATCTTGATGACCGGTGCGATGGGAGTTCCCAGCGGATTACCTCTACCCGTGGTAAATACGACGATCTGCGCCCCTCCAGCTACCATGCCGGTGAGTTGTTCAATATCATTGGCTGGCGTATCCATATAGATTAACCCCTTTTTGGTAGGGTGAGAGGCATAAGTTATGACCTCTTCGAGGGGACTCGTACCTGCTTTATAAATGCACCCGAGGGATTTTTCCTCAAGGGTCGTGATGCCTCCTGCTATGTTCCCCGGGGCAGGATTGGCCGCGCGGATGTTCTGTCCCGCTGCAATTGCCTTGTTCTCCCACCAGGCTACTGCATCCAAAACCTGTTGCCCCATCTCCGGGGTCCTTGCCCTTCTGGCAAGGAGATGTTCAGCGCCGATCAGTTCAGGGGTCTCCGAGAGTATCACCGAACCACCCTCTGCCACCAGCATGTCGCAGGCAGCACCAACCGCGGGGTTTGAGGCTAAGCCGGAGGTGTAATCGGACCCACCGCATTCGGTGCCGAGTATGAGTTCGCTCAAGGGGAGTAGCTCACGGCTGAGCTGTGCAGCGTCTTCGCGCATTTCTTTTACAAGCTTTTTGCCGAGGGCGATCGTCTTTCTCGTGCCACCGACATCTTGGATCACGATAACTTCCACCCGCTTACCCGTGGGGACAAGCCCGTCTGCGATTTTCTCGGGAGAAAGTTGTTCACATCCGTTCCCAACTATCAGAACCGCAGAGACGTTGGAGTGTATGCCAAAGCCAACCAGCGTCTTTTTGATCAGCTCACGGTCCTCCCCCACCTGGCCGCACCCTAAAATGTTTGGCAGACAAACAACATCTTTTGAGCCCTGGGCAATAGACTGTCCTGCAACCTGGGAGCAGCCGACGCTGGGGATTATAAGCACGTAATTTCTCGTTCCCGCTTTCCCGTCCGGCCTGAGATACCCCTGGAAAGTCATCGCGATCCTCCCCGCGGCTGACTGACGACATTATGGACATGGACATGTTCCCCCCGGGTAATCTTTGTGGTGCTCTGTCCGATCGGCTCTCCATACTTGATAACAGCTTCTCCTTTTTCCATATCCTCCAGGGCAAATTTATGGCCCATAGGGATATCTGATAAGAGCGTTATCTCTTCAACGCGACCATGAACCTCTGCAGTGATGTTAGCACCTGCTTGGAGCGGCTCGAGTGCGGTCGCAACATTATCCTTTTCATTGATCACAATTGCCTGTGCATTACCCCTCATGATAACCTCCTCCTGGGCTGCATCCTGTAATAATCCTTACCGCTCCCAGGCGACTATGGGAACAATAAGCCCGCCTGACGGAAATATAGCA
>CAZFIR010000100.1:0-7595 GCA_964519535.1 uncultured Thermodesulfobacteriota bacterium
CTGCACCGAGCACGAAAAGGCCCGTAAACCGGTTTCTCATAAAAAACCCTATCGCATGAAGCGGATTGATGGACGTGAGGACTTCGGGAACGGCAACGATCCACCGTACCCCGAGAACCGCGATGGTACAGAACCAGAGGAGCATGAGGGGCCCGAATACCGCCCCCACGGCCCCGGTACCCCGCCGCTGAAAGAGGAACAAGGCACAGAGGATTACGATGGTAAGGGGGATCACATAATGGTCGAAAAGGGGCGTGGCGATCTTGAGCCCCTCAACCGCACTGAGGACCGAGATGGCAGGTGTGATCATGCCATCGCCGTAGAGGAGGGCAGCTCCGAAAATACCGATGCCGAGAAGAACTCGACGATACCGCACCCTGTTACTTTTCTTGGCAACAACAAGCGCGAGCAAGGCGAGGATGCCGCCTTCCCCGTGGTTGTCCGCGCGCATGACAAACGTCACGTACTTGAAAGAAATGATGATCATAAGCGCCCAGAAAATGAGCGAGAGGATGCCGAGGACGTTTTCGGGGCTAATCATGATGCCGTATTCTGTAGAGAAGCATTGGCGAAGGGCATAGAGAGGACTCGTCCCGATGTCCCCAAAAACAACGCCGAGGGCGCCGAGCGCCAGTGCACGCGTCCTCTCAGCATGTGGCTCTGCGGGTTTAACGTTCTTATGGGCAGTCATTGTCTTTTTGCGTCCGGCGGTCTTAAATCACTAGCCAAATAAGCCTTTTAAGGAACTAATAAGAAAATAAATAGATAACATGACAAGCGCAACCCCTAGTACTAAATAGACTTTTTGCATAGCTTTGTTTGAGACAAATTTTTTAGCCCAATGCAAAACCATGGCTAACGTTGTTAAATACGTAGCGAGCCCCAAGCCCCCAAAAAAGAGAAATAAGAGGGAAATGCTTGGAGTAAGTGTGTCCATCAGTTGTAAATGTTTCACAATTTGGACGCCGATGAGCCACCAGAAGATCATCATGGGGTTGGTTATCGCAAGGGAGAAACCCGTCACAAAAGATATTCGTCTGCTTTTCAGAAAAGAATGGTTAAGATCCAGGAGATGCGATTGAGTGCTTTGTCTCAATGTGAAAAAGGCCAAGATCCAGAGGATTACGGTACCAATGAGCTCAAAGACAGCGACTATGGCACGATTATCAAAAAAAGGCGCTATCCCAAATAAAGCGATAAAGCCGTACATGACATCAGAAGAAACGGAACCAAAAACTACCATCAAAGCAGCCCGAAGGTGATTGTTCAGGGAGCGTTTCGCAATCTCGATCTGGGTTGCCCCAATGGGAATGGCGGTGAAGAAACCCATAATGTATACCAGCAGAAATAGTAAAAATATCTTCACTTGTTTTTCCGGTTATCTTAAAGGTATCATCGTGAGAAAATGCTGGCTGTCTCCAATGCTTCAGGTGAACCGTTTTTAACAACGCTTAAATAAGAACGTATATCAGACAGAATTTTTTCGGTGTCTATAAACTCAAAGCAATGCACAGCTTTGCACGTTTTTGCCATTTTGTTAATACAGGTAATATTGCGACACGGACTCTCCGAAATATAGACGTGTGAAGGCGCTTCCTGATTGGCCGGGAGAAATTCAGGAAGTTCAGAATCGTAACCGTAAATACGGGCCGGAGTTGCCCCAAAAATTGAAAAAATGGCCGTCTTATTCCTGAATGTATACGTCTTTGATCTGGCGACCTTATGTGCCCCGGCGATATGCAAAAGGCCCGTATCCCCAGTAATAAAGAGATCAGCGAAATCGATCAAGGCCGCATAACAATCCAACGGCATGGAAGGGGGAATTATAGTTATTTTATGCCGTTGGGGAAACGACAAAGGTTTGAGAAGACTTAATTCAATATACTTCGCTGTGTGACCGGCTCCCAATACAATCCTATATGGTAATTGTGCAAGCTTTGTTATTATAGAAACTTGTAGCTCTAAGGGGACACGGGTGAAGGGGGAAGATGCGTCCGGATTATAGAAAATCAACGGATCACCGTTGAAAAGATTGTTACTTTTTAAAAAATGCCGGGCCTGTTCAATTGTGCTATCCGAGAGGGTGAGGGTTATACCTCTAAAAGGCTTTTTTCTTTTGGGTATCATGCGACCCGAAAACAATGTATGAATAAATTGATGGACTTGGTGAACAACATGATTTTTGCCTGTTGAGTCCTTTTCATTCCGCATCAGTATTGAAGCCAGGGCTACATAGTTTATCACTTTTTGTCCTTGAGGGAATAGTCCATTTTCTTTGAAGAAGGGGCAAAAATTAAAAATCACATCGTAGTGGTATTTTGCAACAATGCGTTCAATACTTCTAGAATCATTTTTATTTGGCAAAAGCGGGCCCGTAAAAACCGGCCACAGAGTTGAAATTTCAGGGTTGCCTTCGATTAAGTTCGCCGCAGCGCGGTTAATCATATAATCGATTTCAGCATCAGGGAAAAAATCACGCAACGCGGATATGCTTGCCTGTAAGTTGATCGCATCTCCGATATTCAGGTCTCCTATGACCAAGATCCTGCGAAATTCCTCTATCTGCTTTAATCGATTGATATCTTTTTGCAGTCCTATGTTAATTAAAAATTGGTTACCTAACAAGCCTGTAATCATTGTATTAAGCAACCAGGCTCCCATGCGAGGGGAAAAATCCGTGAGCAAACTTGATGTTCTGAAGAATGTTTTGTAAGGCATCTTTTTTCTCATCTTCTCACCTTATTAGAACGTCTCTGTCAGGGCACTTTTTGATAATGGACCAAAAATATGAGAAGAATATAAAACATACTGCTTAGGGATGCAAGGCCATATCTCACTTATGATTCAATATCCCATTCAAGCAAAGGTCGGATTTCCCTCCCCGTAACCACTCGGTAAACTATCTCAATTGTGAAAGCCAGCCCAACCATAACTCCCAGTACTCCTAGTTCTTTTGGTGATGTGGTTGCCCTCTGCCAGATTAATGCTCCTAAAGCGCTCAGGCAAACGGCAACGCCCAAAATAGCTATCCATCTATGACTTCCGGTTTTTGCGTACAGTCGAACATGAGCGGCATTCACCGCGGCAAAGATGAGCAAAAAACCAGCGCTCCCCATCATGGAAATGCTCGTGAGATCGAACAGGTTTGCTACCAACAAAGTAAGCCCAGAAGTAATAAGCAACCCTTCGACAGGACGATTCCAAATCTTTCTTTCCAGCATTTCCGGCAGTTCTCCATCTTTGGCGATAATATAGCTGATACGGGAAGCCCCATAGAAAGTGGCATTGATCGCAGACCCTGTTGACAAAAGCGCCGCAATCGCAATTAAGGTAAAGCCGACACCTCCCAGAAAAGGGCGGGCAGCTACGGCAAGGGCGTAATCCTTGGCCCCTATGATCTCACTTATGGGGAGATTTCCCACGGTCACTGCGGAAACCAAAATATACAGTGCGATGACAAAGCCGACTGCAGAATAATAGGCGCGGGGTAGTGTCTTTATAGGATTTCTTACATCCCCGGCCGTGTTGGCGATGAGCTCAAACCCCTCATAGGCCAAAAAAATGATCATTCCCCCTGCGAGCAACTGAATGGAGTTTGACCAATTCGATGGATCCAGGTGATGAAGGTTCACACTCCACAAACCCGCCCCAATGAAAAGCAGCAAAATTGCGACTTTGAATCCAACGATCCATTCTTCAGATTCTCCCACGGCCTTGGAACCAAAAATATTGAGAGCGGCTAGAAAGATAACAGCACCACTGATGAATATGTGTTTCCAAATCGTCTGGGTAGATAGAGAAAAGAAACTGGCGCCGTAGCTGCCAAAGGCGTACGCATACAGGGAGAGCATCACAACGTAACTCAACCAGAGCAACACGTTAAGTCCTCCGGTGAGCACCCCCGGTCCAAATGCCTGATTCAAGAATTCAACCGTCCCTCCCTGGCTTGGATAGGTCACCGATAATCGAGCATATGAATAGGATGTAATCAAAGCAACCATACCTGCCAGGGCGAACGCGATGGGGGTGCCGCCGCGCGCAAGCTGGACGGCTAAACCTAGTACGGCAAAGATGCCGCCCCCCACCATACCCCCGATACCAATGGCGACGACGGACCAGTATCCTAAGGGTTTATTATTGCCCATTTCAATTCAATGCGATGGTCTCTGTGTTTTATCCCTTAACTGTCTTGGCCAAGAAACCGGGGTGTTGAGGATCAAAGATCCGGTATGCAGCGAGTTTTACCCGGTCATTAAACAGGAACCAAACTATGGCGTAGCCCCAGACAAACAGGGCCCAAGTCCAACCAATCGGGGCCATAAATAGTCCGTATACGGCGATCAAGGTAGCGATACATTGTGTGCCTACTACCGCTCCGAGCAAAATTGGTGCGGGTTTAAAGGACCAAAAAGGTCCTCGGGTACGGGTGACGAAGATGGTCAGGTGACCGGCAACAGACAGCTTCAGGTACATCAGGGATTGGATCATCTCCCTGTTTATATGGAAAACGCGCTCACCCAAATAAAAGAGGCCGAAAGATGCCAGCACCCCGGCAAAACCTAATACGGTGGCCAAGCCTAACACCGTTCTCATGTTCCAGGCTTCAGGTTCGTTAGAGTAACGGGTGCGGTCATAGGCGATGGATAAGATCGCCCCGTCGTTGAGCACCGCCAACAGGACGATCATGATTGCAGTCACTGGATAGAAGTTAAAGACCAATATGGAGAGGGTAATGAATAATAACACGCGGATCGTCTCGGCAATGCGGTAGGTGGCATAGCTGTTCATGCGCTGGAATATCTTGCGGCTCTCCTTGATGGCATCGATAATGACCGAAAGCCCCGGCAGGGTGAGCACGATGTCTGCTGCGGATTTGGCCGCATCCGTGGCACCGGCAACGGCAATTCCCGCATCGGCCTTTTTCAGGGCAGGGGCATCATTGACACCATCCCCTGTCATACCGACGATATGCCCCTTGTCTTGGAGCAGTTCGACGATGTGGTACTTATGCTCGGGAAAGACCTGGGCAAATCCATCGGCATCTTCGACGATGCGCTGCGCCTCTTTGTCAGGTTTTTCCAAAAAAGAAGAGGCCGGCAAGATATTCGTGCCCAAGCTTACCTGCCGTGCGATCTCCTTGGCAATGGCGGCATGATCACCGGTGACCATCTTGACCTTTACCTCCATGGATTGAGCTGTCTTGATGGTCTCTGCTGAATCCTCGCGGGGAGGATCGTAAAGCCCGATCAAGCCAATATACTGCCAGTTCTCATCTCCGTCCGTCCTGGCTACGCCGAGGGGCCGGTATCCCTCGGAGGCAAAGGAATTGACCAATTCCTCGACTTTCGGGCCCAAGGCCTCTTGGTCAGCAACGAGCGCAAGGATGGCTTGCGGCGCCCCCTTGGCTGCTTTAAAATGCTTGCCAGCGGTATCCTCAACGGTGGCTATGGCCCGCTTGGAGTTCGGATCAAAGGGTGTAAATTCAGAAACTTTGTAGTTAGCAGCTTTACCACTCAGTTCATCTTCCTTCTTGACCTTGGCGATAATAGCATCATCAATGGGATCCTGGTTCTCCTCCTTGGATGCCAGGGTTGCAAAGAGCAAGACTTCATTTTCTTGAAATCCCTCGAAGGGTTTCACCGCGCCAACCGTGATCTTATTTTGGGTGATGGTGCCGGTCTTATCCGCGCACAAGACATCCATGCCCGCCATTTCCTCGATAGCAACCAGTTTGCTCACGATGGCTTCCTTTTTAGCCAGTGCCATCGCCCCCACGGCCATGGTAACCGAGAGGACCGCCGGAAGCGCGGCCGGTATGGCCGCAATCGTCAGAATCAAGGCAAACTGGAGTGTCTCCAACATGCCTTCGTGACGGAAGAGGGCGGCAAGAAAGATAATTGCCACCAGTGCAAGCGCAAGAAAAATTAAGTAATCACCGATTTTGATCACGGCCTTCTGAAAGTGGCTCTGGGTCTTGGCTTCTTCTACGAGCTTGGCGGTCTTGCCAAAATAGGTGTTCATTCCCGTCGTGATCACCAGCCCATTCATCTCCCCCTGGCGGGCGATGGAGCCGGAGTACGCAACATCGGCGGGATGCTTTTCCACGGGGAGCGATTCTCCGGTCAAGGCCGATTCGTCGGTCAGCAGATAATCGCCCTCAAAGAGCTTAATGTCGGCAGGAATAATCACACCCAGACGCACACGCACCACATCACCCGGCACCAGTTCCCGGGCGTCCACCTCAATCCATTTACCATCACGCAATACCCTGCCCTTAAGCGCCAGCCGCTGTTTCAGCAATTCAATGGCGTTATCCGCCTTGTGTTCTTCCCAGAAGCCCACGACGGCGTTTAAAACCAGCAGGGCAAAGATGATCCAGAAATCCTCCCAATGGTGCACAATCGCCGACAAGATGGCTGCGATCTCGATCATCCAAGGTATCGGCCCCCAAAAATAGCTCAATAACTTGAGAAGGGGGTTGACCTTCTTTTCGGCAATTTCATTATAGCCGTATTGTTCCAGTCGCTTTTTTGCTTCTGAAGCAGACAGGCCCTTGTCACTCGACGAGAGCTTTTGAAACAGCTCTTTGATAGAAGCCTTTTTTGCCCCCTCTGTACTGATAGTATTCTGATCCATAGTAAGTACCTCCTCCATCCAAGTCAGACTTTATTATGACTTTTATTCTTTTTCATAAAGAATCTGTCTTGATAATGGCCATAAATTTCAAAGCCAAGCTTCCTGGAGAAGCATAAAGATGGCATATTAGTTTTTAAGATCTCACCATAGACTGTTTCTACCAGTCCGTTCTTTTCCAGCGAGTCCAGGAGCGGACCAAGCGCTTGTTGGCCGTGTCCTCGTTTTCGATCTTGAGGCTTAAAAATGGTCAGTGACAGCCATAGACTTTTCCCTATCTCAATGTTGTAAAGTCCGACCAAGCCGATAATCCTCGGTTTACGGTTTTCTACAGCTTCAATGACATACACTACATGAAAGGTGTTGATCATCCATCTCCAAAAAGAGAATGAAGATCTAAACAGTTTGTTTTCAACGCCATATGCTGCCAACAAAATCTCCGAATCGAACAACGAATATAATACGGGCACATCTCTAAGCCGATACAAACGCAGGGTAGTCGCGTCATTGTTTATCCGGCGATCGAATCTGATGATTTTGACCCCCCACAGATGAGAGATTCTCTTCCCCAATTTGGACAATGGACTTTCCATGCGTTTCTCATCTCAACAGAATGCAGACCAAAGAATGATGCAACGTGCAAAAAACGATGGCCATTCTCATATCCCAAGGTCGGAGCGAAGCTGCATGAAATGAAGGATATCGGTCCTGCAGACGACGCCTTGGATTTTACCCTCTTTCATAACCGGGACCTGGTGAATACTTTTGCCCGTGAGTTGAGCCAGGACCTTGTTGCCGTCATCGTCGGGGGAGACGGTAGTCAGATCCTCTCTGGGGGTCATGACTTCCCCGGCCACGGCTGAGGGCCATTTATCCTTGGGAATCTTTTTTACATCCTCAAGACAGACTATTCCTTTGATGTCTCCCTTATCTGCAACGATAAATGCACGATCCCGGTGCTT
>CAZFIR010000101.1:0-6434 GCA_964519535.1 uncultured Thermodesulfobacteriota bacterium
TGAATACGGGCCTCTTTTCGTTTCCCCGGGAGGTGATGTGATAGACGGCACCAGGGTATTCTATGCGCAGGGGACGGGCCATAAGAGGACTATAGCCTGATGAATCTGTAATGTCAACAAAATAGACCTGACCCCATGATCCTGTTTAAAAACCAATAAAAAAAAGGGGGAAGGGATTTATCCCTTCCCCCATCAGGTCTCGATCAGGTGCAATTAGAAGGCGTACATGAGGCGGCTAACGAGCAGCCACGGGTCATCAGGTTTTACGCCCCCAGCCTGGCTCAGGGCCTTGCCAGCCATCAAATAGCCGAACGTGGTGTTGAGGGTCAGGTTCTTGTAGATATTGATGTTGGTGCCAAAGGCCAACTCCCAACCGATGGAGTTATCATCATCATTGTCAGTACCTAAGGCATCCATGCCAGCAAGAGCACCTGACTGGGTGTCACCGATATAGGCTAGCTGGGCGCCGACCTTGAACCACGGGACGACCTGGTAGTAGACGAAGCCGCGCACGTTCCAGAAGCCGGGCCAATTTGTTGCCGGGACAACTATCAGAGCCGGTTGCCTAAACGGCCCTGTGCCCATCCAGCCGCCGCAGAAGACCTGCGTGTCATCATTGGCGAATCTGTCAAGGGTCTGGGGAAGCTGAAATGTCTCAACATCGTTGGTATCGGTATCCTCACCCTTGACGTACATACCGCCTACGCCAACCTCCAACTTGTTCCAGACAAAGGAGAGGACCCCCCTGAGGAGCCAGGAATTAACATCCTGATCGGCCACGGTCCTGTTGTCTATCGTGCCGCCGTTGTAGATAAAGTCTAAGCTTCCTTTCACAGGGCCAACCATGCCATCAGCGTATGCACCTATCCACCAGAGACTAGTAGCATCTGGGTCAGGACCTTCAACTCTTAGATTTTCATAGAAAAAGAACGCCCCCGGGGTTACTGGTCCGATGGGGAGGCTGGCGTCGACACCATATAATTCGGTGCCAGTGACCGCTTCCCAATCGCTGTTGTCAGTCACCTTGCCGTACATGGGGCGGATCATCAGCTTGATAGGGTCAATCATGATGCGGCCGGTGACCCCAGGGCCCCAGGCGATCAGGAAGACATTGGGACGGGCCATGAACGGCTGCACACCGACCCTGAGCCAAATGGGGAGCTGAGGGGGCACCCGGAAGTCGATATAGAGTTCATCGACCTCCACGGCGACCTGATCAGCAAGCCAGACACCAACACTATTGGCTCCGGCAGTCGTCTCACCCCATCTGCTGGAGTCCGCCCGAAAGGTGAATTGTCCATAGAGGTCCTCACTGGCCCGGGCGGTGATACCGAGGTCGCCCCTCATAGACACGTAAGACCCCATCTCGTCGGGAAACGTGCCGGGAGCAAAAGTCGCTACATTTCTCTGGACATTCCCCATTATCGTAATGGCTCCCCTCGCTGACCAGTCAATGGCCATGGCCGGTACGGACCAAGCCACCAGCAGCCCTAGGGCCAAACCTATAAGTAGTGCCTTTTTCATCAGCATCTACCTCCTTTTTTGTTTTTATGGCGTTTGTGCATTTAAGCCTTTTGATTAAAACCGGTACTACTCCACTCCATCACAACTACCCTTGTGCTACAAAAATCCGTACAAACCAAGATCTTACTGCTTCATAAGGCTGTAGTGCTTTGCGCGGCCCTTTATGGCCCGCTTCTCTCACCTCCTTTCCTTGTCTCTTCCGCTCCTCGTATCACCCCCTTTCCACGGTTTTTTTCAAACAACATTACCCCTTGAACGCCGTAATGATATGGTCTCTCATATCATTACCTTTTTCGGCTGTCAAGCTTTTTTTTCATGCCCATGGAGAAAACACCTATGATCTCTTTTTCTTACTCTTTGTCCTCTTAATTCATCCAGGGGATGTGCCCTCAACCCGGTTCGCACAGGTCGGACCATCGCGCCCCTTCAACCCCTCCCCAACCCTCCCCCATCCGCGCCACCAGACGGCGGGATCTGCGACAAGGGGGAGGGGGGAATCATCTGAGGCTATATCTACCCTCAACCAAGCCCCCTTCCTTATGGGGGCGAAAAGAGGGGGATTGTGCATATCTTCAAAGAAAAACCGCCCCCCTCTCAGGGGGGCGGAGCAGCGAGGATTACGTTTTCCGCCAGAGGACAGAACGATGGAAAAATCTCCTCTCATTCATACAGCTCATAGACCATGAGGAGGCCCTTGGTGTCCTTCTTCAGGAAGTGGGAGGAGACAGAGACGGTCACCAGCTCGTCCCGGCCGTCGTTGTCCACGTCTTTGAGCTGAAAGTCGGCCACATACCCGGGGATGTCCTGGGTGCGCCAGGCGTTGACCAGGGACATCCCGTCCCAGCTGAGGCCGGTGATATGGCCCTTGTCGTAGAGCCTGACCCGCTCAAGGTGCTCGCCCGAGCTGAATGCGTTGATGATGGCGACCAATTCATCCACCCCATCGCCGTCCAGGTCCTTGGCGACCATCCGGGGGGGAAGATAGATGCGGCGGGAGAAGCGAGAGGCAACGCCTTTCTTATCGGCCCGGACATCGGGGCGGTCGATGTAGTTGTCGGAGCCGCCCAGATCCTCGCTCGATTTCCACTGCAGGGACCCCCGCTCGTCCAGCAGCCGCACCTTGCCGAATTCCTCTATTCTCACGAACTCCCGGGCCTCTGGAGAGGTGAATTTTCCTGAGGTAAAGGAGAGGACCCACTCAATCTCCTTGGGGATCGGGCCCTTCTTGCCCTGCTTGACCTTCTTGCCCATCTTGACCTTCTTCCCCTTCCATTGGACCAGGCGCATCGGCCCTTCATAGTCCTTATCGGTCCCCATCCGCTGGGCCAGGAGGACCTCCCCCATCTCGGGGATCTTGGTGGCCCGCAGGTACCAGCCGAGCCCCTTGGCAAGATATGTAAAGGAACCTTCCTCGTAGGAGAGGATAAAGGACTGGAGGCGGTCCTCGATGGCGTTGGTGACGCAGATCTCCGCCCGCTTGTCCCCCGTGACATCGATTACATCGAGGGTGAGGAGGTTGTTGCTGCTCGGCGTCTTGAACTCGGCCAGGAGCTTCATCTCCTTGCCCTCGTCACGGTAGAGCCAGATCTGGTGTTCGCCCATGACAACGATCTCGTTTCTGCCGTCGCCGTCCACATCGCCGGCATCGACCCCCTTCAAGACCCGCTGGGGGTAGCTCTGCAGTTTTGCGTAGCCCAAGGCCTGAAACATCAAATACTGGCGAAGTTGCCCCGGGGCCCCCCGCTCATAGGAGGTCGCGCGTCCCACAATACGGCTGCTGATGTCCTGGGCGAAGGTACCCACCTTGGTCATGACCTCATCTATCCCCTTGTGCTGGACATACGCGCTGGTGGTGGGGCGCGTGCCGGGCACATGGACTATCTTGGCGTCAAGGCTGATGTACTCTCCAGCCTTGGTGATGCTGCCGTAGACCACATAATCGGCCCCCACCCTATTGCCCAGCCAGCGGGCCCCCTGGTCGGTGATTTCGCCGCGCAGGTCGGGGAGGAAACGCTCCACGAGGGGTTTTTCCACCGCCTCGATCTCGCCCTCGACGATGATGCGGGAGGAGATGATGTCCCAGATCCCGTTCCTGAGGTACGAGAGATCCTCTGCGCTGTGGACGGTAAAGGGGAGGACCGCCACCCGCTGGGGTGGCTCGGCGGCGCTCCACAGGGGGAGGAGCAGGAGCAGCATTGCTGCCAGTATGATGACCCTCTTGAATCTCATAATGACCTCTTTCTGGGGTCAGGTCTCGACATGTGGCATCTCACCGCAGCGATCTGTTCTCTAATTAATTCTTAATAGCAGGCGCGTCAGATCGTGGGATTACGAGCATCGTTTCAAGCCACGTGGTGACCCCCGATATCGAATTTTACCCATAATATCCGTTTCATTCCTTTTGTCAATTAAAAAGGCGGTGCGTAATGCACCGCCTTGTGCAGGCACTATTTTTCCACCGGCTCAAAGGCGAAGAAGACCTGCTCCGCCATGACCGGCGCTTCGTTTAGCCGTACTTCTCCTCCTGAACTATCGATCTTTAAATTGGGGCTTGCGCTTCTCCGCAAAGGCCCGCAATCCCTCCCGGCCATCCTCAGAGGTATAGGAAAGGACAAAGCACTCCCCTTCGTAGATGAGGGCGGAGTGAAGATCCATGTTGATGCCGTGGTCCACGGCGAGCTTGATCATCTTAAGGGCCACGGCGGGCTTGGCGGCGATGGTCCCTGCCAGGGCCATGACCTCTTCCATCAACTTGTCGGCGGGACAGACCCTGCTCACCAGGCCCAGCTCGAGCGCTGTTTGGGCGTCGAACATATCTCCGGCAAATAAGAGCTCCTTGGCGCGGGCAGCGCCGATCAATCGGGGGAGCCTCTGGGTGGCCCCTCCGCCGGGGATGATTCCCAGCGTGATCTCCGGCTGGCCGAAGCGCGCCCCCTCTGAGGCCATGCGGAGATCACAACAGAGGGCAAGCTCCAACGCGCCCCCCAGGGCGAGCCCATTGATGGCGGCGATGACCGGTTTCTCAATGGCCGCCACCCGCTCGGAGGCATCCCGCGAGCAGGCCCAGAAGTCCATGATCTCGGTTATGGACTTGCCCTCCACCTCCTTGACGTCGAGTCCGGCGGCAAAGGCCTTTTCACCGGCACCGGTGATGACCACCACCTTGACCTCGGGATCGGCGTTGAGCTCCACCGAGACCTGGGTCAGCTCTTCATACATCCGGCGGTTCAGGGGGTTCATGGGAGGGCGGTTGAGGGTAAGGATAGCAACCCTCTCTTTTTTCTCAAGGATGATCGTTTCGTACGCCATGGATCGCTCCTTTACTTTTTGTCGTACTTGTACCAGCCTTCTGCAGTCTTCCTCCCCAGCTTGCCGGCACGGATCATGTTCTTGAGGGTTATGGGGGTCACATGCTTCAGTTCCTGATTGAGCTCGCGGTGAAAGTATTCATTGACGTGATAATTGATGTCGAGACCGGTCAGGTCCATAAGCTCAAAGGGCCCCATGGGGTGGTTCAGTCCCCCCTTGACCGATTTGTCGATATCCTCAATTGATGCAATCCCCTCTTCGTATAGTCTAATGGCCTCCATCACCTGGATGATCATGAGCCGGTTGACGATGAAACCCGGCACATCCTTCTTGACGATGACAGGCATTTTGCCCAATTTCTCTGACAACTCCCTCGTCACCTTAACCGTCTCATCGCTGGTGTCCATACCTTTGATGACCTCCACCAGCTTCATCATCGGAACCGGGTTGAAAAAGTGCATCCCCACCACCTTGTCCGGGCGCTTCGTGGCGGCCCCGATCTCGGTAATGGACATGGATGAGGTGTTGGTGGCCAGGATGACCTCCGGACGGGTGAGCTCATCCACCTCCTGAAAGACCTGCTTCTTCAGTTCCAGATCTTCCAGAACGGCCTCGATGACGAAATCGACATCTTTCAGGTCGGCGACCTTTGTGGTACCCGTGATCCTGCCCACGGTCTTTTTCTTGTCATCCTCAGAGATCTTCCCCTTCTCCACGCTCTTTGAGAGGAAGCCCTCGATGGTCTTGAGCCCCCGCTGGACGAATTCATCGGCTATGTCCCGCATGACCACCTCACACCCCGCCTGGGCACAGACCTGGGCAATGCCGTTCCCCATGGCACCGGCCCCTAATACCCCTATCTTTTTGATCTCCATCCTTTGTTACCCTCCTTTACTGTTAAAGAGTTACTAATAAAGAGTGACTAACAGTGAAGAGCAATTCTCTTAATTTCTCTCGATCCCCATTCCTTAACTCATTCGCTAGTTGCCTCTTATAATTGCCTCTAGGTGTCAAAATGTCAAGCTTCTTTTGCGAAATTTTTCATAAAATCTCCCTCTGGGCCTTGATTTCCTTGGAAGGATCGTTCAAAAAAAGGCATGAAACAGGACCTTTCTCCTTGACAGGGAAGGGGGGGTATGCTATGGGAATCCTTGATAAATTTCGTCGTGAGGGTGCTTCAGGGGGTTATGTATCGGATTTATGTATCGCAAAGGTCTCTTTGACCTTCTATGCATTCAGCCTTATATTTACAGGATTCACCCCTGAAACGCCAAAAAGGGGAAACCCTTTTTGGAGGATACACGGGATCAATCCCGCCCTTGGCGGGATTGAATCCACCGGTGAGACATGATATCTACATGAGCAGGGTTGCGAGCACATGTCATGTATGGTTATAGGGATTAACAGGTGAACAAGAAGAAACAGGAGAGGGGAGACTTTTTCTCTTCCCTCATTAATTTCCTTTCTTCCCTCAAATTGACCATACCACTGTTGATCGTGGTGGCGGCGCTTTCCATCATCGGGACCGTGATCACGCAAAACGCCACCGAGGGTGAGTACCTCCAGCGTTACAGCAAAGAGACCTATTACATTTTCAAAGG
>CAZFIR010000102.1:0-2951 GCA_964519535.1 uncultured Thermodesulfobacteriota bacterium
CAAGGCATTACAGAAACAGTATCAATTTCACGATCTGATAAGCAAGAGCGGCAAGATGCAGAAGGTATTCGACTTGGCCCACACTATTGCCAAAAGCAATTCCAACATCTTGATCCTCGGCGAAAGCGGAACGGGGAAGGAGCTCCTCGCGCGGGCGATCCACAACGAGAGCCTCCGAGCCGCCGGACCATTTATTCCCGTCTCGTGCGTTGCGCTCACCGAGACCCTCCTCGAAAGTGAACTATTCGGTCACGAAAAGGGGGCCTTTACCGATGCCATAGCACAGAAAAAGGGGAAATTTGAGCTTGCCGATGGTGGCACCATATTCCTCGATGAGATCGGCGATATCAGCCCCAAGTTACAGCTCAGCCTCCTGCGGGTTCTCCAAGAAAAGGAATTCACGCGGGTGGGGGGGACAAAATCGATCACGGTCGATGTCCGAATCATTGCCGCCACCAACCGTGACCTGAAAAAAGCGGTGGATGAGGGAAAATTCAGGAACGACCTCTACTACCGCCTGAATGTCATAGCCATAGAGCTCCCTCGGCTCAGCGAGCACCGGGAAGACATCCCATTGCTGATCCATCATTTCATCGAGAAGTTTAACATAGAGATGGGGATGAAGGTCGAGCGTATTGCCGAAGAAGCGCTCGATCTCTTAATGGAATACGATTGGCCTGGAAATGTACGGGAACTGGAGAATGCGATAGAACGCGCTATGGTCACAACCAAAGGGACTTTTATCAAGGCAGACGACCTGCATGTATCCCCTCAGGTCATGAAAGGTAAAGGGGCTGCTCCATCAGCGGATGATAAGACCATAAAGGCGGTTGAAAAGAAGCACATAGCAAAAGTCCTGGCGGAGAATAATTGGAATATCCAAAAATCCGCTGAGAAATTGGGGATCGATCGCGTCACTCTCTACAACAAGATCAAGAAATATAAACTCAAAAAGGAGTAATACCCCTTCATCACCGAAGCTAAAATTCTTGACAGGGAAATTCGCTTCCGCTAATCTATCGTAGTTTGAGCCATCCCCAACGGAGGAAAAGATGAAACCAGCGCTGTGGTTAACCTGCATTGCATTCTGCTTTATCGTTTCCTGTAGCACTCCCTTCCTGAAACCGGAAGGCCCTCTTCCCCCTGAAGCTGCAGAGGAACAAGCCCCTCTCGAGATAGGTGAAGGGGAGGTGGAAGTTAGCTTTGATATTCCCATCGTGGTCAATGATCGGGTGGAGTGCTTCATCGAGTACTTCCAGACCACACATCGCAAGGCCTTCACTCGTTGGTTGGAGCGTTCCGAGAGATACATCCCCATGATGAAGGAGCTACTCAGAGCGAACGGATTGCCCGAAGACCTGGTCTATATGGCCCTGATCGAAAGCGGCTTCAACCCCAGGGCATACTCCCGTCGCAAGGCCTCGGGGCCGTGGCAGTTTATCTCTCGGACGGGCAAAAGATATGGTCTCAAGGTCGACTGGTGGATCGATGAGCGGAGAGACCCTGAAAAGTCCACCATCGCCGCTGCCAAACACCTCAAGGACCTCTACGATCAGTTCAGCGATTGGTATCTGGCTGCTGCAGGATACAACGCAGGGGCGGGAAAGATCTCCCGGGCCATCCGGCGTTACCAAACTGAGGACTTCTGGGAATTAACCAAACACCGGTACCTGAAACCGGAGACCAAAAACTACGTCCCCAAGATGATCGCTGCTGCCCTGATCGCCAAAGAGCCTGCGAAGTATGGTTTTGTCGATATAGAGTACGATACACCCATCAGCTATGAAAAAGTAGAGATCCCTGATGCCACGGACCTGAGGGTGATCGCCCACTGCAGTGAGGTGGACTATGAGATCATTAAGGCCCTCAACCCGGAGCTTCTGAGGTGGTGCACACCCCCCTACTATCCAGACTACCAGGTCAAAATACCGGAAGGTAAAACGGAAATATTTGTGCAGAATTTCTCCCAACTGACGCCTGCGGAGCGAGTTACCTTCCGGCAACATCGGGTGAGATCGGGGGAGACCCTCTCCTATATCGCGAGCCGATACGGGACAGGGGTGAGCGCCATCATGCAGATGAATAATATCAGCAATCCAAAGCACCTTCGTGCAGGGTCCTCCATCATCATCCCCATTCCCGCCGATAAGGCCGTATACCTAGACGGGAAGACAATAGAGGCACGAATAAGTCAAAAAAGGGTAGATCCACCAAAAAAGGAAAAGAATGAAAATGAGATTTTTTTGAAAGAAATCCGCTATGTGGTAAAAGAAGGGGATACCCTCTGGGACATAGCCCTCATGTACAATCTCAGGGTCCAGGACATTCGACGGTGGAACAATATCAGGGGGCATATCATCCGCCCCAAGGATGAACTCGTATTAAAGATCAGTAAAAAAGACGACCTCGAGAAATTAGACATCCACCTTTAAAAAGAGCTCTTTTAACTGCACCGGGTCCACCGTGGCCGGGGACCCGGTGAGGAGGCAGGTGGCCTTCTGGGTCTTGGGGAAAGGGATGACCTCCCTGATGGACTCGGCACCACACAACAGCATCGCCAATCTATCGAATCCAAAGGCAATCCCCCCATGGGGAGGGGCGCCGTAAGCTAAGGCCTCCAGGAGGAAACCGAATTTGGCCTCGGCCTCCTGCTTCCCGATACCCAGGATCTCAAAGAGCTTCCGCTGAATGTCAACCCGGTGGTTCCTAATACTCCCCCCTCCGATCTCCGCGCCATTGAGGACGATATCATACGCCTGGGCCCTAACCTCCAGGGGGGCATCTGAGAGCTTCGTCACATCTTCATCCCGCGGAGCAGTAAAGGGGTGATGGACAGCCACATATCTTTTTTGTTCCTCGTCGTATTCCAACAAGGGGAAATCGACCACCCAGAGAAACTGATAATCCCCCTCTTTGATCAACCCTCCCTCCCTGGCCAGGTGGAGGCGCAA
>CAZFIR010000103.1:0-14994 GCA_964519535.1 uncultured Thermodesulfobacteriota bacterium
GATCATGGGGTCAGGTCTATTTTGTTGACATTACAGATTCATCAGGCTATAGTCCTCTTATGGCCCGTCCCCTGCGCATAGAATACCCTGGTGCCGTCTATCACATCACCTCCCGGGGAAACGAAAAGAGGCCCGTATTCAAAGACGACCAGGACCGGTATGCTTTTCTCGATACCCTTGTAGCGGTGAACAAGCGCTACCACTGGATATGCCATGCCTACTGTCTCATGGGCAACCATTACCACCTCTTGATCGAGACCCCGGAGGGCAATCTCTCCATTGGCATGAGGCAGCTCAATGGCGTCTATACCCAGTTCTTTAACAAGCGGCACAAAAGAACCGGCCACCTCTTCCAGGGCAGGTATAAGGCCATTCTTATTCAGAAAGACTGCCATCTGCTCGAGGTGTGCCGGTATGTAGTCCTGAATCCTGTCCGGGCGGGGATGGTTGCACGCCCGGCAGAATGGCAGTGGAGCAGTTACCGCGCCACCGCAGGCCACACAAGGCAGTCCCCCTGCCTGAGCACAGAGTGGGTGCTCGAACAGTTCAGTGCCACCACGGGGAAGGCCGAAAGGGCATATCGCACCTTTGTCCGAGGGGGGATAGGGAAGGAATCGATCTGGACAGCAGTCAAGGGGCAGGCTATAATCGGCGAAGAAAAATTCGTGGACGGGCTTACTGACTATCTCAGAGGATATAAGGACGTTCCCGAGATCCCGAAGAGTCAACGGTACGTGAATAGATGTGCTCTTGATAAACTATTCACTGAAGATATACTGCAACATCGACAGGATCGAGACAGAAAGATCGCCGAGGCGGTTGAGCAAGATGGGTATACACAGCGGGAAGTTGCCGACCATCTGGGGCTACACTTTTCTTCTGTGAGCAGGATTATGAAGGGACGTGGCAGGATGTCAAGAAAATAGGCCTGACCCCCTTCTAAAAAAGATGCTTGACATTATCGGAATCGGCGCCTTGAACATAGACCTCATGTACGAGGTCGACGACCTAGCGGCCCTGCAAAAGGAAGGATGGCCCCTCCATGCAGGGAAAGAAACCTCCCTTCCCGCAGCGGAGTTTCCTCGGTTATTGCAGGAGTTGAGGGGCAGGGGGACCTTACGGTTTCGCAGCGGCGGCGGATCAGCAGCCAATACCGTCGTGGCCCTGGCCAGGATGGGGTTTGGGGCGGGTTTTTGGGGGAGGGTGGGGGCCGACGAGGAGGGCGCCCTGATCCTCAGCGATATGGCAGGGGTGGATGTTGCGCAGGTCAAGGCAGGGGGTGTCAGCGGCATCTGCCTGGTAGTGTTGGATCGGCAACGGGACCGCGCCCTCGTGGTCCAGCCCTATGCCAACGACGACCTGCGCCTTGAGGACCTCGATCTTCCCTATCTCTCCGAAAGCCGCTACCTCCACCTGAGCGCCTTTGTGGGAGACGGCCCGCTCGATGCCCAGCGACGGCTCATGGAGCTCCTCCCGCCTCAGGTAAAGGTCAGCCTCGACCCAGGGGAGCTCTATGCCCAACGGGGCATAGAAGAAGTCCTCCCCCTCATCGAGCATTCATCCATCCTCTTCGCCACGGACCGCGAGATCTGTACCCTTACCGATAAAAAGGATTATAAGGCTGGTTGCAGGAAGATCGCCTCCCTGGGGCCTGATGCCGTGGTCTGCAAGATGGGACAGGAGGGGGCATATTGCCTGTCCCGGGAGGGAGAGATGGCGTTTCGCCCCCAGGGGGAGAGAGCGGTGCTCGACAACACCGGCGCAGGGGACGTCTTCGATGCCGGCTTCCTGGCCGGTCTGCTCCTGGCAAGATCGCTTGATGACTGCCTGGCCTTTGCCCACCACGTGGCGGCCAAGAGCCTCGGCGGCTATGGGAGGCTGCAGTATCCCAATGCCGGTGATCTGCGGGCCTTCAAAGGAGGTTAGTTAAGATGTCCTTTCAGCTCGGGTGGCTCTCTACGGGAAGGGACGTGGCGGCCAGGCAGCTGCTCCAGGCGGCCTGGGAGCGGATGAACGCAGGGTTTATCCCCGGCGAGATCGCCTTTTGTTTCTGCGACCGGGAGCGGGGGGAGGCAGAGCAGGGCGATCTCTTCCTGGACCTCGTCGAGGAATTAGGGTTAGAGGTGATTACCGTTTCCTCCCGCCGCTTTAAGCCGGAGCTCAGAAAGGCAGATCGGGAGCGGTGGCGCACAGAATACCACCTGGAGGTGATGGAGAGAATCGCACCCCAGGCATATGACCTCCTCGTGCTTGCCGGCTATATGCTGATCTTGAGCCCCGAGATGTGCCGTCGGTTCCCGATGATCAATCTCCACCCGGCCCTTCCCGAAGGGCCCACGGGGACGTGGGAGGAGGTGATCGAGGAGCTGATCCGGCAGCGGGCCGACACCACCGGGGCGATGATGCACCTGGTCACCCCGGAGCTGGACCGGGGGCCTGTAGTCGCCTATTACTCCTTCCCCATCCAGGGGGGTGCGTTTGACTCCTTCTGGGGGGAGGGCGCTGCGGAGCGGGGACCCCTCTTCTGGCTGATCCGCCAGGAGGGGGTGCGCCGCGAGATCCCACTCATCGTCCTCACCTTGAAGGCCCTGGCCGAGGGGAGGATCCGGATCAAGGATGGTAAAGTCCTGGACAGCAAGGGGAAAGAGCTCGCGGGGCTCTCCCTCACCGAGGAGGTGGAGGAATACCTGAGGGTGCACCCTGAAACCGGAGGCGACCAGGAAACATCAGACTGAAGGATTCCAGAAGTCAGCCGTTTATAAGGATTTGATATGAGGATCTTTGTCACCGATTGTGAGGGGCCGATCACCAAGAACGACAACGCCATGGAGCTTGCCGCCTATTTCATACCCCAGGGGGTGGGCCTTTTCGCCCTGCTGAGCAAGTACGACGATTACCTCGCATATGTGGAGAAGCGCCCTGGCTATAAGGCCGGCGACACCCTGCGCCTCATCCTCCCCTTTCTCAAGGCCTTCGGCGCGACGGACGAGCGGATCGAGGAGTACTCCCGTGCCAACATCCTCCTGATACCCGGCGCCGAGGAGACTCTGCAATTCATCAGAAAAAGGATGCCCGCCTTTATCATCAGCACCAGCTACGAGCCCTATATCCGGGCCCTCTGTGAGGTCATCCATTTTCCCTCCCAGGATGCGTACTGTACCGAGCTTGTGCTTGACCGCTACCCCCTGCCTGCTGAGGAGGAGGGATACCTGCGAAAGGTAGCTGGGGAGATCTCCCACATGCCGATGATCGAATGGGGGGAGGGTGCCGCAGGGCTTGCGGACCTCTCCCCGCAGTCGAAGGAGCCGATCCAGCGGCTCAACCAGATCTTCTGGGAGGAGATGACCGGGATGCGGATCGGGAGGGTCTTGGAAGAGGTGGACCCCATTGGGGGCGAGGGAAAGGCTGCGGTCGTGCAAGATATTATGCAAAGGACCGGCTCGGGGACCTCCGAGATCATTTACGTGGGGGACAGCATCACCGACCTCCAAGCCCTGGCGATGGTCAAAAAAGGAGGAGGGCTGGCCGTCTCCTTCAACGGCAACGCCTATGCCATTCAGGGTGCTCAGGTGGCCTGTCTGGGAAAGGACACGGGGATCATCTCCATCATGGCCAAACTCTTCGCTGAGGCGGGGACAGAGGGGGTGTTTGCTACCCTGCCCCAGTGGGGTGAGGCAACACTGCGGTCTGCAGGGGTAGATGAGGAGCTGTTGGCGCACCTCACCGATGCCGAGGCAGGGGAGATCACCCGTGACAATCGATCCCTCTGGATTGAAAAGAGCCGGCAGTTCCGCACACAGGTGCGGGGTGTCCTCATCGGGTCCCTCGGGTAGAGGGCAGGTAAAAGAATAGCATGAAAAAAGAGCAATTGTTTAACCTCATATTCCTGGCCGTCGTTATCCTCGTCTTTTATCTCCTGTACCGAATTCTTGCCCCGTTCCTGTTGACCCTGGCGTGGGCCGTCATCGTGACTATCCTCTTTTTTCCCCTCTTTAAGGTACTCAAGAGGGCCTTCAAACAGCGACGGGGGTTGGCTGCCATAACGATGACCATCATCGTCATCTTTGTCATCATCCTGCCTTCGGGGTTTCTACTGAACCTCATCGCCAGAGAAGTAGTAGATATATACAACTACAGTGAAGCGTTCGTCAGAGAAGGGAAGCATATAGCCTTTTTCGAGGGGCTCAAGAAGGTGGGACTCTTCCAGCGCATCTGGGAGGTGTTGGATCGCAACTTCGATATGTCCCAGGTAAACCTCAATACCCTCTTGCTGGACAATCTGAGAAAGCTGAGTGTCTATGTGGCCGGCCAAGCCTCCAAGTTCATCAGAAGTTTGTCCACCGGTATCTTTAAATTTTTTCTCATGACCGTAGCGCTCTTTTTCCTCTTCAGGGATGGTGAGCAGTTTGTGGAGACGATCAAGGCCCTCATCCCCTTTTCCGCCAAGGAGCGGGAGAACATCCTGAAGAGGATGGTCGATATGATCCATGCCACCATTTACGGTGGCGTTGTGGTGGCCCTGGTCCAGGGGGGATTAGGGGGATTGGGGTTTCTGATCGTAGGGCTTCCTTCCCCTGCCTTTTGGGGGGCGGTGATGGCCTTCCTCTCCTTTATTCCCATTTTAGGTGCCTTCCTGGTATGGGTCCCCGCCGTGGTGATCCTCTTTGTTCAGGGGGCCTATCTCAAGGCCGTGATCCTCTTCGTCTGGGGTACAATCGTGGTGAGTCTCTCGGACAACTTCCTCCGCCCCGTCCTCATCAGCGGGAGGACACGGGTGCATACCCTGTTGCTCTTTTTCGGCATCTTGGGGGGATTGAAGGTCTTCGGCTTCTTGGGGTTTATCGCAGGGCCCCTTGTCATCACCATCTGTTTGGCCATTATAGACATCTACACAGCCGGTGCAGACCGCAGGACGAGCGAGAGCGCTCAGGCCTGAAAGGTCACAAGATTACCATTCAAACACTGTAGAGCTTTTGTGCGGGGAGTTCCAGACAGGTGAGTTTACCCCCGTAGACGGCACCGGTGTCAATCCCGATCTTATTGGGTGCTCTAAAGACCCGCTGCAGGGGCGTGTGTCCGAAGACCACCATCTTGCCAAAGTCATGGGGAGAAAGGATAAACTCATCCCTTATCCAGATGAGGTCGTGAGGATCTTGATCCTCCAGCGGAATGCCCCCTCGCAGCCCGGCATGCACGAAGAGGTATTGCTCCGTCTCATAATACAACAGCAGTGAGGTGAAAAAATCGAGGTGTTCTTGAGGGAGCGTGAACTCGCCGTGTTGGGAGTAACTCCTGATGGTGGCACCGCCGCCGTTGTAGAGGTAGAGGTCATAGTCCTTCCCATTGAGGAGCCACTCGAGGAACATGGCTTCGTGATTCCCTTTGAGGCACCTCAGATGGGGCAGCTCCGTGCGTAGCTGGAGGATGAAATCAACCACTCCTTTTGAATCGGGCCCGCGATCAATGTAATCCCCCAGAAAGACCAGGGTGTCCCGCTGCGGGCTCAGCGAGGGTTTGATCTCCTCCATCAACCGCTCCAGATGTGACAGATTGCCATGGATGTCACCGATGGCGAAGAATTTCTCTACTTCCCCTTTACCCACCACTCTTCGTCTTCCTCCTTGAACCACCATGCTGACAGATCGGTCTGCAGGATGGCCTCGGCCACTTTCTTGGCCACATCGGTTTGTAACCGCTTGGCGTTATTACGCAACCACTCATCGGCATAGCGGCTTCCCAGATCCTTGTGTTCTTTGAGTTGCAGCAGCAGTGCCAGCTGGTCGGCATCGTGGGAAAGGAGGGCCTCCGGCGTCTTGTGGGCGTTGAACTCCGCGATCAGGCCCTTGATCTCCTCGGCAAAGGGGAGCCCTGCGGCCAAATCCTCGGCCGCCCGTTCCTCATCCACCTGGACATACTTTTTATACACATAGTTCTGGTCCCCTGTTCGGGCCTCGGGAAGATCATGGAAAAGGCACATCTTGACCACCATGAAAGGGTCAACCCCCTCATCCAACTGGGCCAGGACATATCCGATAAAGGCGGTGCTGAAGAGGTGCTCGGCCACCGATTCCTCCCCGGTGCCCAAAAAACGGTAGCCAGTACGGGGGGTCCTTTTCAGCATCCCCACCTCAAAGAGAAGATCAGCGATTCTTTTCACGCGTCCTCCTTATTTCGATTCAATTCCTCTTTAAGATATACCACCCCTGGATTTTGTCAACTTCGCATAATTTCGGCCCCGATGGGAGAAGGCCTGTTTATTTGTCTTTTCCCTTCGGTTGTGGTATAAGAATCTACTCTTCAGTTCAAAGGGGATGAAGGTGGGTGAACGTGTTCTCGTCACTGGAGCCACAGGGTTTATCGGGAGCCATCTCGTAGACGAACTCCTCTGGAAGGGATATGAGGTAGCGGCCCTCATACGCACGAGTAGTGATCTGCGTTGGTTACGGGGCAAAGGGGTGGAGTTCATCTATGGAGATCTGCTGGGGAAGGGCAAACTCCCGTCTCTCAAGGGATTTTCCGCTATCTTCCACCTGGGTGGGGCGACCAAGGCCCTGCGTCACAGGGATTTTTACCGGGCGAACCAGGAGGGAACGGAGCGGCTGATTGCTGCGGCACGAAAGGTTCGGGGGCTCAAGCGTTTTGTCTACCTCTCGAGCCAGGCCGCAGCGGGCCCCTCGCCGCCGGACAGACCCCAGAATGAGGCGGATCCTCCGTGTCCGGTATCCCCCTACGGGGAGAGCAAACTGCGGGGGGAGGAGGCGGTACTTTTGTCCCGAGACAAATTCCACGTGACAGTCCTGCGCCCGTGCGCAACCTATGGCCCCCGGGATGCCTATATGTTCGATTATTTCAAGGTTAGTTCCCATGGTTACATGCCCCTGCTGGGTAAAGAGCCGATTTTCTTGAGCTTCTGTTATGTAGAGGACCTTATCCAGGCCCTCATGTTGTCCCTCACGCGTGATCATCCCTCAGGCGAGATCTTCTTCATAGCGGATGGGGAAAAATATACTTTGGATTTCTTCGCGGATGTGCTATCGTCTGCGCTGCATGTCAAACTGCGCAAGATCCATATACCGATCTGGGCCGCTCGGTTCTATGCCGCAGCGGCAGATGGGTGGGGCTTGATGCGGAGGAGGCCGGCTTCGTTCCATCGAAGCAAATGTGCCGAGGCCATGCAACGCAACTGGGTCTGCGACATAGCCAAGGCGAAAAAGACCCTCGGCTTCCGTCCCCGCTTTCGTCTGGAGGCGGGGGTTAAGGTCACCCTCACGTGGTATAAAGATAAGGGATGGTTATGAGAGGGCGTCAATAATGGATATATTTACCAAGTGCCATGAATTCACCGAGGCGGATGAGGCCAAGGCCGGCGGTTACTACTTTATATTTCGCCGGGTAGAATCAGCCCAGGACACCGAGGTGATCGTCGGTGGCCGAAAACTCATCATGGCGGGTTCCAACAACTATCTGGGCCTCACCAGCCATCCCAAGGTAAAAGAGGCGGCCATCAAGGCGGTGGAGAAGTACGGCAGCGGCTGCGCAGGCTCCCGGTTCCTCAACGGCAACCTGATCATCCACGATGAGCTGGAGGAAAAATTGGCGGCCTTCTTCCGCAAGAATGCTGCGGTGGTCTTTGCCACCGGATACCAGACAAACCTCGGCGCCATCTCTGCCCTGGTGGGGAGAAATGACGTGGTCATCTTGGACAAGTTCGACCACGCCAGCATCATCGACGGCTGCCGCCTCTCCTTTGGCCAGGTAAAAAAGTTCAAGCACAACGATATGCAGGATCTGGAGCGTGTGCTGAGCAGTACGTCCGACAAGGCGGGAATGCTCATCATCGTGGATGGGGTCTTCAGCATGGAGGGGGATATCTCCCCCCTGCCCGATGTCCTTGGACTGGCAAAGAAATATGGGGCGCGGGTCATGGTCGATGATGCCCACGGCGTTGGCGTGTTAGGGGAGGGGGGTAGAGGAGCCGCAGAGCACTTCCATGTAGAGGATGAAGTAGACATCATTATGGGCACCTACAGCAAGTCCCTGGCCGCCATCGGGGGGTTCATCGTCGCCTCCAAAGAGGTGGCGAACTATGTCAAGCATTTATCCCGCTCCCTCATCTTCAGCGCCAGCCTCCCACCAGCCCTGGTGGCAGCGGTGAGCGCTGCCCTCGATGTCATCCAGGAAGAGCCCGAGTTGCGGGAGAGACTCTGGCATAACACCCACAAGATGCTCAAGGGATTTAAGGAGCTCGGCTTCGACACGGGAACCAGCGAGACCCCCATTATCCCCATCATCATCGGTGATCGTATGAAGACCTTTGCGATGTGCGGACTCCTGCATGAGTACGGGATATTTGTGAATCCCACCATTTCCCCCGCTGTCCCGCCGGGGAGGGAGATGCTGCGAACCAGCTATATGGCCACCCATACCGAAGAGCAGCTGGATAGGATCCTGGATGCCTTTGAGCGGGCGGGACGGCAGTTAGGAGTGATTTGAGATGTCCAAAGAAAAAATAACCATTCAAGAGGTCAAGACCAAGCAGGATTTAAAGGACTTCCTCAAGTTCCCCTGGGAGATATACCGGGGAGACCCCCATTGGGTGCCCCCCCTGCTCAAGGAATATGCCTTTCACTTCTCCCCCGAGAACCCCTTTCTGCACCATGCCCAGAACGTCCCCTATGTTGCGGTAAAGAATGGTTCCCTCGTGGGCCGCATCGCAGCCATCATCGACCAGAACTATATCGATTTTCAACAGGAGAAAACGGGGTTTTTCGGCTTTTTCGAGTCCGTCAATGACATCAAGGTTACCCGCGCCCTGTTGGATCAGGTCAAGGGGTTTTTGCGGGCTAAGAAGTTGAAGCAGATGATGGGGCCGGTGAACCCCTCCACCAACGATGAGTGCGGTCTCCTCATCGAGGGATTTGATTCATCACCATGTTTCATGATGCCTTACAATCCCCCCTATTATGGGGAACTCTTGGAGGGCTGTGGCCTGCAGAAGGCCAAGGACCTCTACGCCAACTTCATGGTCAACGATGGGAGCATCCCCGAACGCCTGCTGCGGATCAGCGACCGCGTTATAAAGAGGGTTCCAGGGCTTGCCATTCGCCCCCTCAACCTCAGGAAGCTCAAGGAGGAGGTGATGAAGGTCAAAGAGGTCTACAATGGGGCCTGGCAGGATAACTGGGGGTTTGTCCCCCTCGCCGAGGAGGAGATAGACGTCATAGTCAAACAAGTAAAGCCCCTGGTGGTCCCCGACCTCGCCCTTTTTGCCGAAATCGGCGACGAGACGGCGGGTTTTGTTCTCGCACTGCCCGACTACAACGTCGTCCTCAAGAGGCTCAACGGAAAGCTGGGTCCCCTGGGCCTGCTGAAGTTTCTCTACTATTCCCGCAAGATTAAGGCGATCCGGGTCTGGATGTTAGGGGTCAAGGCCGAGTACCGCAAGCGGGGAATTGAGACCCTCCTCTATCTGGAGATCTTCCGACGAGCACAAGCCAGAGGGTATCAGTGGGGGGAGATGTCCTGGATCCTGGAAGACAATCACCTCATGCAGAAGGGGATAGAGGCCTTGGGGGGAAAGAAATATAAGACCTACCGGATCTATCAGTCGCCCCTGTAACCCACCACGCCCAAAGCCTGGGACCGAGCAGCAGGGTTAGCCCGGCGAAGGCGAACCCGGCGGCAACATCGATTACATAGTGATACCTGAGATATACCGTGGATAAGATGAGCGCAATACAGATGGGGAGATAGATCCAAAAAAGAGGCCGCCGAAATTTAAAGGCGAACCAGAGGGAGATCAGCGTCATCTGGGTGTGGCCGCTGGGGAAGCAATCCATCTTGTTCCCTTCGATGTGGTTGAGGATGTTGATGAGGGATCCCGATATGCCCCCACCGTTCAGAGGAATAGCATACAAGGATTCTAAGGTGAACCGCGGGCCGATGGTGGGCATGCTGATATATCCCACAAAGGAAAGGTAATATCCCAGCAGGAGGGTGCAGATGGTCATGGAAAATTCCTCCTCCTTCCCCCAGAAATAGAGGATAACGATCAAGACAACCGAGATGAAGTAATATGAGGCATAGGCCAGTGCTAGGAGGTCAGTCAGCCAGGGTATCAAGAACCTCTCCAGCCAGATGGTGGGTTGTACTCCGAAGAGGGTCAGATCGATCTTGATGAGAAGGTCATCGACTTCAGGGCGTAGATAGGGGATGACCCTCCCCAGCAACTCGTAGATGGCAATGACGAAGAAGATGGGTGAAAAGTTGCACAGAAGGCGGACTGCCCTTCCCTTCCCCCACCTCCTTCGGGTCTCTGCTACGGCCAACGCCAACAGGACGAGAGGGATAAATCGCAGCAGCAGCTCCCACCCGTGCGGAAAGCGGGGATAGAAGAGGATAATCAGAAGGAGCATGATCCCCAAAAAAATTATGGTGAAGCCCTCCAGTAGGTGAAAACGACGCATAGGTACCCCCATAGTGACCCTAATGAATCAAAAATTGCCATCGTATATCACCAAAGGGATAAAAAGTCAACGTATAGCTCTTTTTGCAATTTTTTGCCTGCATCGTCGTCCCCTCTGCCCTGCCCTTTATCCATGCCCGGTTCCGGGGACGCGCAACCGTCCTGATCGGGATCACATACAACCGCATCCGTTGGTATGTCCCCAGAAGGGCGCACCAGTTCGTACAGCAGACTAATTTGACACGGGCGATGGATTTTGATATCGTTTGAAAAATCGCTTGGTTATCCAAATGGTGCGATCAGGACCACAGAGGACATCTCTCAATACCATTACCCATCCCCACTCCATCCATTCCTCCAACTGTGTGCAAGAGAAAGAATGCATGACGAAACTCCCCCTGTGGTGATCTCCGCAGGACAACAGATAAAGGAAAAAGAAAGAGAACAGGTGCAAGTAAATATCAAGGAGGGGTGAGATGTACGAGCTTTTCCTCAAAGGCGGCATCCTAATGTATCCCATTGCACTGTGCTCCATCATCGCCGTAGGGATATTTCTGGAGCGGATATGGGTCCTGCGCAGGGGACGGGTTCTCCCGCGAGATTTCTTGATCGAAGTGGAGGACTTGGTGATGAGACGTAAGCGCCCCGAGGCCATTAGCCTCTGTAAGCGAAACAATTCCTCCATCTCCCATGTTGTCAGGGTGGGGATCGAAAATTATGGCAAAAAACGGGATGCCATCAAGGAGAAGATCGAGGAGGTGGGCAGGAGGGAAGCGGCGTCTCTGGAGCGGTATATCAACGTCATTGGGACCATAGCCGGTATTTCTCCCCTCTTAGGACTGCTGGGGACCGTATCCGGTATGATCAAGTCCTTTAACATCATCTCTTTGCAAGGGGTGGCCGATCCTGCCTCGCTCGCCGGGGGTATATCCGAGGCCCTTATCACCACCGCGGCTGGTTTAGTGGTTGCCATCCCTACTTTCGTCATATATCGATATCTCTCGAATAAGGCCGATTCCCTCATCCTGGAAATGGAGGAGAACTCCATCAGGATGGTGGACCTCGTGAAGCGGGAGGATTGAGCAGATGCAGTTTAGGCGGCCGAGGAGAGATGATGCCCGGATTGATATCACCCCACTGGTGGATATGGTCTTTCTCCTGTTGATCTTCTTCATGCTCTCCACTACTTTTATCGTGACTCCCGGGATCAAGGTTAATCTCCCCCGATCCTCAGCGGAGAAGGTCACCCAGGAGAAAAAGGAGGTGCAGGTAGTCATCACCGAGGACAACAAGGTCTTCGTGGACGGGATGCCTCTTGATATGGGGGAATTGGAACAGCGGTTGATGGGGGTGGCCCGGCAGGACCGTGAGACCCTGATTATCATCAAGGCCGATGCCAAGGCACTCCACGGGACGGTAGTAGAGGTGATGGATATTGCCAAGCAATCGGGGCTGAACCACCTGGCCATTGCCACCCAACCAAAGGAGAAAGAAGATGGCCAAAAATAGGCCATGGACAACGGTGAGGAGGATTGCCTTTATGATTCTTCTCCCATTGTTCCTGTGTCTGATAGCGGTGCTGTTCGCGCCCGTTGTCTTCAAACCAACGAGGGAATCCTCCGTCCCGGCGTTCTTGAAAGGAAGCGAGCGGTCCGAGGTTTGGGAAGACTCACTGGTACAAAAGATCAGAAATGAGGTGGTACTCAAGGGATTATCGGAGATGGCCCTACGCGAGGAACCCAAGCCACCCCTTCCCCGGATGAGCCTCTTTCCCACCGAGCGATTGGAAGAACAAGAAAAGATGAGGATTTTGGAAGGCTCCCGCTTCTATCACGAGCTGGAGGAGATCGTACAGGGGGAGGAGAGGAAACGGGAATTCTTTAATGTCCCCAGGCCAACGACCAGAGATGTCAAGGGGGGGGGCACCCCTTTGCCGGAAGACGAAGTCGCTCAACAGATCATCGCCAGCCTGAAGGAAACAACGAAGGAAGAAGAGGGGGCACAGAAGAACAACGCTGAGGACAACGCCTTGGACATCAGAGGACCGGCGGCCAATCGAAAGATCAGTTACATCCCACCACCCCTTCAGTCGAAGCCCATAGTAAACGGTGACACCACGATCAAATTTTGGATACTGCCTGATGGCACGGTAGGAAAAGTTATTCCCCTCGTCACCGAGGGCGCCCGCGTCTACCTGGTCGCGATAAACCACATCAAGCAATATCGATTTGAACCACTACCCAAAGACAGCCCCCAGGTAGAGATATGGGGGGTGATTTCGGTCAAGTCGGTGCTGCAATGAACCGCACCGCCGTGATGAAACGGAAAGGGCTTGCCATCCTCCTGATCGGACTCATACTACTGGTGTGTTATTTTACCCTCTTCGGAGAAAAAGGGGTGGTCAAAATCATCCGGTTACGGCGGGAGCGTGATCGGATCATCGCTGACGTAAGTCACATCCAAGAGGAGAACAAACGGCTTCAGGAAGAGATCAGGCGTCTACGTGACGACTCCCGGTATTTGGAATCAGTGGCCAGGAGGGATCTGGGATTGATCAAGGAGAACGAGATCCTCTTTATCTTTGAGGATGAAGCGGTTGCAAAGGAGGAGATAAAAGATTAACGTATTGACAGCCTGCGAGAAAAGGATTGAGGCATATGAAATATGAAGGAGCCATATACCGTCCACCCAGTGAGGCGGACAGCCTGATTCTCCAGATCACCGTAGGGTGCTCTCACAACAGGTGTACCTTTTGCTCCTCCTTCAAGGAAAAGAGGTTTCGGATCAAGACCTTCGAGGAGATCAAGGAGGACATCGACGAGGCCGCCCAATCTGGCTGGTCCTTCGACCGGGTCTTCCTGGCAGATGGCGACGCCCTCATTGTCCCCCAGCGTAGGTTGCTGGAGGTCATGGCGTACATGAAGGAGAAACTCCCCCGGTTGAGGAGGGTGGGTATCTATGCGAATGCCAAGGGGGCCTTGAAGAAGACGGCAGATGAACTCCGCGAACTGAAGGAGGCGGGACTGGGGATCGTCTATCTCGGGGTCGAATCAGGGGATCAGGTCGTACTCGACAGGGTATGCAAGGGGACCACGTATGAGAAGTTGGTGCAAGCGGGCAAAAAGGTGAAGGAGGCAGGGATAAAGCTCTCGGTGACGGTCCTGTTGGGGATTGGGGGGCGGGATCGCAGCAGGGAGCACGCCATTGCCACCGGCAAGATCCTCACGGAGATGGACCCAGATTACGTCGGGGCCCTCTCGTTGATTATCGTACCCGGAACCCCCCTCTACGAGGAGATAACGAAGGGTGACTTTGTTCTCCCCACACCCTTCGAATTAATCGAAGAGCTGAGGATCATGATTGCGCATACCGATATGCACGGGCTCTTTTTCTCCAACCATGCCTCTAATTACCTCCCGATTAAGGCAAGGATGCCCAAGGACAAAGAGACCACTCTACGGCTTATCGATGAGGTATTGACCAGGCGGGATCCCGCCCTCCTGCGACCCGAGTACTTCCGAGCACTGTGAGGAGAGGGGGTCGGGTGAATCGCCGAGTCGTGAGGGGTGACGATTGCATGGAGCTAGATCTGCGGGTCCGCTATGCGGAGACCGACCGTATGGGGGTGGTATATTACGCCAATTACTTCGTCTGGTTTGAAATGGGCAGATCTGAATATTGTCGTCAGCGGGGTTTTAATTACCTGGAGTTGGAAGAACACGGCTACCGCCTGGTGGTGGCCGAGGCATCGTGCACGTATCGACAACCCGCGCGGTACGATGAGTTGCTAACGGTCAGGACCTTTCTCCATGCCCTGGGACGAAGTTCTGTCTGCTTCCGATATCAGGTGATGCGCAAAGGGCCGGCGGAGACCCTGGTAGAAGGAAAGACGAAACACCTCTGTATTGATGCCGAAGGGAGGGCCAGGACCATCCCCGAGCCCTATTTCACCCATCTCGCCCAAGGGCTTCAGCCACAGAACACCCCACGGAACATCCATGGGTAGATTGATTCTCCTCCTGCCACTCCTGATGGTACTGGCGTGTGGTCCTCAGGGAGACCTCGCCGGCACAGGGATACGGGTGGGGCTCGATGGGAGCATCGCCACCTTAGACCCCCGCGTGGCGGTCGAGGCCAGGGCCGCGCGGATTGGTCCCCTCATCTATAGCTCCCTCCTGCAGCTTGATGAAAAGGGACGTCTTGTCCTTGATCTTGCCCGATGGTGGTCTCAACCGGATGCGCTTACGTATCTCTTCCGACTGCACAGGGGGGTGCGTTTCCACGATGGGAGGGAGGTCACAGCCGAGGATGTGCGGAGCACCTTCGCCTTCATCATGGACCCCCGCAATAGCTCCCCTAAGCGAGGTTCCTACGAACCGGTGAGGCGTATCGAAGTCATCGATCGATACACCGTGAAATTTGTATTGGAGGATATCTCTGTCTCATTCCCCTATGCCCTCACGGTGGGGATCGTCCCCCAGGGGAGCCCCGGGGGGCTCAAGTCACCACCTCTTGGATCAGGGCCGTTT
>CAZFIR010000104.1:0-26806 GCA_964519535.1 uncultured Thermodesulfobacteriota bacterium
GGATATCATGGAACGAGGTGATGAGATTGTCATAAAATTGGAGATTTCTGGAGTAGATCAGAAGGCAATCGATCTCAAGGTAGAGGGCAATGTCCTCACCATCAAGGGGGAGAGACAGTTGGAGGAGGGGACCAAGCGAGATGATTATCTGAGGCTCGAGCGCCCGTACGGCACCTTCAGCCGCTCCTTCAGTCTCCCCAATACCGTTGACCACGCCAAAGTAAAGGCGAGCCACAAGGATGGAATCCTGCGCTTAGTCCTTCCCAAAAAAGAGGAGACCAAACCGAAGCAGATCAAGGTTGAGGTTGGGGAGTAAGGGAGATTGGGGGCAAATCTCGACCCCTTATCGTCTGTTATCGTTCATGCATGTATACTGCGCCACCTAACGACAGCACTAAGTCGATGCTGTAAGTCGAAGCGAGGAACGAACGTGGGTTGTAAACAGTCGGCTGTGGTACTTTGTTGAACTTTCAAGCTTTACCACGACACAGACAATACAAGTAACGTCGTACCTACAAAGTACAACCCCTGGAATATCCACCTATTTACGCGCTCCATTAGGGTTGCCGTATCCCACGTCTCAATTTCATTCCCTCTCACAGCAATAGTTGCCCACAAGAGAATTAGTACTCCCACGATCTGGAACGTCGAAATAGCACCCGAGGAAGCAGGACCAACTATTCGGTCGAGCAACCAACCTAAACCGGAGCCAAAAACTCCGAAGCAGGCTACGAGGAGGAAGGACAAACCCAGCGCATTTCTTACTTTCTCGATATCAGACAGCTCTTCTATCCTTGGCAGGCCAGCTCGAATCTCATCATCACGCTTTTGTTCATCGCTGAATTTGGCCGGATTACTTATAGCCAACCAGACAAGAAATAATTTACGCGAAAGCTAGCTTTCGAAGGAGTTGGGTTACCCATAATGCTCCTCTTAGACGACTAACCTTAGATTATAAAGCGTATGTGCACTTTATATTACTGCAAATGGGAAGTATCATTGTAATTATCTCTTAAAAACAATAGGTTTTGCAATAATAATTAATGTTATTTATCACTTTTTTTCTTTAATAATTCCTCCAGCACCCCTTTGACCCCTTGTTCGATGAGCCTTGTACTGATTCCCACCTTAGGATCTTGCACATCCCCCTTGAGGGTGAAGGGGATGGTGAGGCGGCCCTGATCGTCCGAGAAAAACCTCCAGCCTTTGCCTGAGAGGTCTCCGGTCACCGACTGAGGAAGATGGGCCTCCCCTTCCATCTTCAGTATCATGTCCAGGCCGATATCCCCCCACAGCTTGAGATCCATGTCTTCCTGTGAGATGAGAAGGTTCGGGAGCGAGATCCGTCCATTCTGGACGGTAAAATTGCCTGTGAGGTCTTCAAAGGTGGTCTTCTCCTTTCCCCACCCTTTTCCTCCCAGGGCCTGGACTATGCTGCCGACGAGATTCACCCAGGTGAGCTCTCCCTCCTTGACCTGCACCGTTCCATCGCCGGTGAGATTCTGTTTTAAGGAGTCAAGGGATAGTCCTTCTCCCCCTAAAGTGATGTCTCCGTTGAAGGTCCCCTTCATCATACCCTTCCATGAGGTGAGGGTGCTCAAGATCGTATTGGCGTCCACCCCGGTTACCCTAGTCCGTATGCGGTATGGAGAAGGCTCCTGTGTCATATTGATGTGTCCGTCGCCTCGCAACGTTCCCTCAAAGGCCGCACAGGTGAACTGCGTAATATTCACTTCACCACCGCTCATTTCAGCAGTAAGGAGGAAGTTGTGAAAGTCGGTTCCTTGGAACGTTCCCTCTTTTACCCTGACTTTTCCCCGCGCATCGAAGCTGCTGCGCTTTGGGGTCTTTTTTGCCCCCGTGGTTTTCTTTTGCGGAGGGGCTTCTTTCTTTTTCCCCTCTTTCTGTTGGACCAGGGTGATGTCCATGCGAGGGGAGTCGGCATCCAGGGAGAGGAAGGGCGCGCCCTGGCCCGGTACGATAAAGTCACCAGTGAGGTCGAGTTTTCCCTTGATGCTGATCGCCTGGTGCAATGCTGGGAATTTGGGTCCCAGCTCCTCGAGATCGATGCCCTGTTCAGAAGAAAGGTTCAGCTTCCCCACGGGCTTGCGTTGGAGATCACTGAATTGGCCTTTTATCAGAAGGGGGGTTTTGTCCAATAGCAGGGTTGCGGTTAACTCTAATCGCTCCGCTCCACTGGATAGCTCGGCCTCCGGTCGCAAGACAAGATTGAGATCCTCGATCGCCCGCTCCCCCTTTTTCCCTACGGAAAAATTCTTCAGGCGGATTTCACCCAGGGCCGTGAGGGAAGAACCGGTATCTCCTACGAAGTTCAGGTCGGCCTTTAATGAGCCCTGCATGCTACCTTCGTCTCCCCCCGCCAACTTGTTCATGAGGCCATCCAACTCGGGGAAGTCCGCTCTTAACCGTCCCTCCAGGGGTATGCTCTTTATATCGATGGTTTTCCCGAGAGGACCTGCCGATCCTTCCAGCGATACCTCCCCTGGGGACCATTGCAAAGAGAGTTTATACTTTATTTCTTTCTCCAGCGAGAGATTCCTCAGGTCCAGATCGATCCGCTCTATTTCGGTCCTGCGGCTGGTTTTCATGCTCCTGTCCAGGTATATGAATTTCCCGTCCCTGATCGAGGCCTTGGAAAAGGAAAGACCTTGGAGGGCCTTTGATTCTTCCGTTTTCACCTTGCCGCTCTTGAGCGTCCCTTTGCGTTCCGTTGTGCCCGTCCCTTCCATGTAGGGGATGTTCAACCTTCCCTGCGGATCCTTCTCGATAAAGACCGTGGGGTGGCTGAGTGTAAGCCCAGCAATCTTCCTTTTCCCGAACACGAGTGGAATGATCTTAACCCTGACCTTTAAGGCCTGGAGGGAGAGCAGCGGGGTCTGCGAGAAACCCGCTGGATTGGAGATGACGAGATCTTCGATCTTTGCCCCCATGGTTGGGAGGATAGTGATACGCAGCTTGCCGAGGGAACAGTCTCTCTGCAAGGCCTCTTCCATTTTTTCTTCGACCATCCCCCTGTATTTATCCAGACTGATAAGGTAGGGCAAAATAAAGGCTGCTGCGAGCACAAACAGCACAATGGAAAGAAATATGATCCCTGTAATCTTCACCCCTCTTTTCATCTTCGTTCTCCTCTTGTGATTTTAGTGCATCTATCTCTGAGGTTCAATGATTACCTTGATGGATTCCCCGGCCTCGGCGACCAGCTGAAAGCCTCGTCCTGTCTCCGCCAAGCCCAACCGATGGGTGATCATCTCATGTACGGGCACCAGACGGGCACGGATCAGTTCTATGGCTGTGCCGATATCAAAGGGGCTGCCGCCATAGGAGGGCATCAGGGTGATCCCGTTTCGCCAAAACTCGTTGACAGGGACAGGAATATCCACCCCTGGTTCTGTGGGCGCGAAGAAGAGTACCGTCCCCCCGCGATCTACCGATTCCAGGGCTTGTTGAAAGGCGGGTAGGGCACCGGTACAGACGATGACGAGATCGGCCAGTCTCTTGTCATTGGCCTGCAGCAGGCGTGAAGGTACATCCGCTGCTGCATGTACCACGCAATCGGCCCCGAAGCGTTGCGCCGCCTCCAGGCGATATTCACTGATATCAGTGGCAATGATTCGTCCTGCCCCTGTGGCGCGGGCCATGGCTATATGCAGAATACCTGAGATGCCGCTGCCGAGGACGAGGACCGTTTGGCCCGGCAACAGACGAGCAAGCCGCTGTCCCCGTATGACACAGGCAAGCGGTTCGATGAATGTCCCGTCTTCAAACGACATTTCATCAGGAAGCAGGAAGACACCTCTATCCACGTTTATCGGCGGTACCCGTAGGTATTCGGCAAAGCCTCCGGGATCATAATTGGTGGTGTGCAGGGTCTCGCAGACTGTGTGAAGGCCATGCAGACAATAGCGGCAGGTGTTACACGGCACGTGGTGGGAGACGAAGACCCTGTCGCCAGTGTGATAGTGTTGAACATCCTTTCCTACCTCAACGATTTCTCCCGTGATCTCATGACCGAGCACCAGGGGGGCCTTTTTGATGCGATACCATTCCATCACATCGCTGCCGCAGATGCCACTGGCCTGTACCTTAACCAATAGCTCACCAGGGCCGATCTGGGGCATTGGCACCTCTTCCAGGCGCACATCCATGTTGTTATAATACAGTGCCGCGCGCACGCTATCTTCCCGTTAAGGCCAGATGAGAATTATCAGATACAAGGGATAAAAGGAAGTATAGTCCCATGGAGCACGCTGTTTGGTGTTTTTCAATTTGCGACTCCCTTTCGGCTAGGCCTAGGGTTACTGCCCGCCACTTTTTTGGCTGTTTAATACATCGAGGGCATCGGTGGCCGAGGCGTTCTCGTGGATGATGGAGCGCAGGGCCTTGGCCATGGCCACGGGTTGCTTGTTTTGCCAGACGTTGCGGCCCAAGTTTACGCCGATGGCCCCTCTCTGCATGCCATCATAGACAAATTCGAATACCTCGAGCTCGGTCTTGCACTTGGGGCCGCCTGCCATGACGACAGGCACGGGACAGCCATCGATGACTTTGTCGAAATCTTTACACCAGTAGGTCTTCACGACCCGTGCGCCCAGTTCGGCTGCGATGCGACTGCTCATGGCCAGGTAGCGGGCCTCCCGCTTCTCCAATTCCTTACCCACAGCGGTGACCGCCATGACCGGTATGCCGTACTCTTCACATTCATTCACGAGGGTTGCCAAGTTCAGCAGTGTTTTATGCTCGTATTCACTCCCGACGAAGATGGAGATCCCCACTGCTGCCACATTGAGGCGGACGGCATCACGCACAGAGGTGGTGATACCCTCATGGGCCAGGTCTTTCCCCACGAGACTGGTCCCTCCGGAGACCCTGAGGATGATCGGTTTGCTATTGGTCGGATCTATGCACGACCGCAATATACCGCGTGTTACAAAGAGGGCGTCACAATACGGTAAGAGGGGTTTGACTGTTTCGCCCGGTTTCTCCAGCCTTTGGGTGGGTCCTTGAAAGTATCCGTGATCGATGGGCATAAAAAAACAGTGTCCGTCAGGCTGGATCAATTGTGCAATGCGATTTTGCATTCCCCAATCCATGTGCATGCCCTCCTCCTTGATTTTCGTGTTCTGTTTTTTAAATATGGTTACCTAGTGATGAAAAACCCCACTGCTGTTTGATACTACGAGTATAATAGAAAAATGGAGGCTCTGGGTCAAGGGGAAAGCGCTCAGTGGCCCCATACCTTGCCTTTCGATAGGGGCTTTTTTTTGATCCACGCTCCCGTAGAAAAGGTTAACCTATACATACATTAGGAGCTTCTTTTGAACTCCTCCAGACAGGTTTGGCTGCAGAAATAATGGATATTTCCGCCGATGGTGGTCCTCAAAGCCGTTTCTTTGGGGATATAGGTTAGACAGTGGGGATCTTGTACTAATTCCTTATCAGTTGGGGATTCGTGATGCCCCTTGAATATCTTATACGTGCGTAGAACCGGAAGAAGGGCCTTTTTTAGAACATAGTAGCAGAGATAGATCAATGCGAAGAGGATAAGATATCTCATATCCCCATGATGAAACAAAGGAGGGGGTTTGTCAAATTCTTTTCTCCTTTGACCTTACCATTTTTTATTGCATATTTGCAGGCAAGCGTATGCAGGTAAAGATATGGACACTGTGGTTGGTGTGCTAGATAAGAGTGCTGCTATCGGTCACTCTGTTTTTTCCAAATTATATTTTTTTGATATTGAAGCCTGATACTGCCCCCGTTTTCAGAGGAATAGTAAAATGCAAATTTGTACGCATCTACTTCTTTGTTCTCATAGTAGATAGTATATAAAATGCTCCTTTCTTCAGGAATCTTCTTCACGTGTATTTTTTTTATGACATAGATTTCAAATGCATCTCCTCCTTGTCCGATAGTTATGGTGTCTTGATCAAGTTTGAAAAAGCGATCAGCATATTTTGGCGCTGAAGTCTTCCATATCCCTACTAATTCGTTTGGAGCTGTTCTCTCGTACCCACAGTGCAATCCAAAGCATAGAGTGAGCATCATGAGTACTACGATGAGTCTTTTGTGTGTCATAATATGTATTGCTCCTGAATATTTTCATTACCGTTTTCATTCTGCTGTTGTTCCTCTCTCATGACCGCAACAAGGGCCTGTACTACCTTTGGGTCAAATTGGCTTCCAGCCCCTTGCTGGATAATCTCAATGGCACGCTCCCGGCTTACTGCAAGTTGATACGGCCGGTGTGAGGTAAGGGCATCAAATGTATCAGCTACTGCAAAGATACGGGCACCCACATGTATGGCTTTTCCTGCTAAGCCGTCAGGATAGCCTGTGCCATCGAACTGCTCATGATGTTGCAAGACGATGGGGATGATTTCAGCGAATGCAGCTATAGGTTCCAGGATACGTACCCCCAATCGAACGTGTTCGCGAATGAGTGCTTCTTCCTTATCGTTTAGTTTGCCGGTTTTGTCGAGGATCTCGGCCGGTACGCCGATCTTGCCGATATCATGCAATAGTCCCGCGCGGTGCAAGACGTCCAGTTCCTTCGACGACAGTCCCAAGGCTCTCCCGATTTTCAAAGCCAACTTGGTTACCCGTTCAGAGTGACCTGCTGTCCAGCGAGATTTTGCATCTATTGCCCGGGCCAAGGCAGCGAGCGTGCCCAAGTGAAGTTGCTCTAATTCTTCGATGAGGCGTGTGTTTGAGAGGGCTACTGCGACTTGGTTGGCTAACTGGCGGGTCGAGGCGATGTCGTCTTGATCGTAGGCGGGTGGTTTTTGATAACCCAGGATGATGATTCCCGATAACAGCTGATTAACAAAAAAAGGCAATACCAAGAAAAATTTGTTGCCGCGCCTGGCCAAAGGCGTAAGATAGCGAGGTGTAACATGGGTCAGGTCCGTTACAAAAAATTCTGGATTCTCATATAGTTTTTTTAAGTCTAGTGGTGAAAGAAGAATGGTCTCTACCTCTTTTCCGATTTCAGACCCCTTTTCCCTCGTATAGGTCAGTGCCGAATCCTGTGTGCTAACATAGAATAACGTTACGCTGATGCAATCACAGGGGAGAATGTCGTGTATGCGATTAAGGACTACCTCAATAATTTTTTCCGTATCGAGCGCTGAAAGTATGGAGCGGTCGATCTCAGCAATTGTGGTCAATGTTTTAAACTGTTTGCCCAATCTATCTGCCATCGTATTGAAGGATGCTGCGAGTTCTTCAAACTCATCGCCAGTTTCAATTGTCACCCGGGTATCGAAGTCCCGCTTGGCGATATTCTTCGTACCTTCCTGAAGTTTTTCGAGCGGAACCAGATTCCTGCGGATTTGGATAATGCTCAAGAAGACAACCACCAAAAGGGTTATAAAGATGATAAGGGGGAAGGTTTTTTGGAATGTTGCAGTAGGTGCAAGCACATCAGTTTTTGATTCGCTCAACACCACGGTCCACTTCTGAGTATAATACCGGGCCTTAAGGAAGAGAGATCGGTAACCCGCTACATACTGGTTTTTTTCGTGTTCCCACTCGAATTGCCCCGAAACGTTAGAATTCATGGTATGCACAAACTCTTCCGGGAATAAGAGCGGTGGCGGTAGCGTCGAAAAGAGTATGTTATTCGCGTCATCCAAGATGCAGAGTTCGGCCGTAGGTATCCATGGATTTTCATCACCTATCCCCCAAAGGTAAGTAGCATTGATTTCACCCAGTAAAATTCCCCTGCTCGGTTGTTGAGGATTAAGCACCATACTCATAAAAATATGCGTTGAATCTCCTCCGTGATATGTACTCGTTGATATCAGGGTTTTGCCTGAGCGGATATGTTGTTTTTCTGGTTGAGTGAGTTCATGTATATTCTGAACTCGGCCAAGAAGAGGTTTGGAAGTTTCTCTATCGGTAATGAGGACAAAACCGTTGAAGTGTTGTTCCACATTGCTGTTGGATGCTTCAGTCGGCATGGGGCTGACAACGCGCTGAGTCGAGTTCATTCTGTAGGCGACCATTTTCATCTCGGCCTCAAGAAATAATAGACGCTCATAAATATACATACCGATGTCCTTACTCGTTTGATGGAGTTGTCTCTGGCTCTGCACATTAAGCTGTCTTGTAAAGTGGCCGTAGTAGAGGAGTACCAGGGCAGCGATAGGTATGAGGGCGCAGCAGACGAACAGTGTAAAAATACGACGGGCTAATGTGCTGCGCAGAAATGTCTTCTCAATCTTCATACTGTGCACCCCGACTAATATTCCGATACTAAGCCTACATATGCCCCATCATTTGCTCGGACGATATCGTCCCGGCTAGCGTTTGCTGTAAAAGGTGATTTGCTCTTTCCATCTTTTCCCATGCTATAGAGGTCGAAATCGGAATTCACCGGGACATTAAAATGGTCCTTTCGCCACTTTCCTTTAACTTCATTTTTATCTTTGCCTTCGATTTTCAGGTATGCGTACGGATGCCCCCAAGGATCGGGACGAGTTGCCAATGGTACCAGGTCAAGGGTTTCGGGCAAGGACCCATTCTCTGTACGATACATTTTGATAGCTGCTTCTATAAAGTAGATGTCCTCTATGGCCTGAGAGTTGTTTGCCCTGTCGATATAATTATTGTACGCTGGTACTCCAATCGCGGCAAGCGTCCCCACCATCGCCATGACTATCAACAACTCCACGAGGGTCATGGCGGGGGAGATCCTTTGGTGCCCTCGGTGAACAAACGAACGAGTATTTTGCACGTCCCGAGACACCGATAAACAGGCGTACACAATAGGTGATAGAAGTCTTTGTATTTGCCTCGTTGAATTAGTCTGCGAGAGCATCTGGGTTGCTATCTGAACCAGTTGTAGCACACATACGCAAAGAAAGCGCTTGTCCGCATTCACCATTACTGTGGTAAGATATTGTACGGGTACGGAAAGTATATCGATACTTGCTCAATTTTCTCATTAGATTCTCTTGCTGACTCTCTCGTTCAGATATCTCCCTCCGCCCTAAGTGTAGCGATATAATTATATAAACAGCAAAATACATGCCATACCTGATATTCATTTTAGCATAACTATCCGAAATAACAGCCCATATTTTTCATTATCTTTTATACTCTTGTTCCCCTCTGTGCATTGTTAATCCTTTTTTACAAAAATAGGCATTATTATGACAAAATTTGTCATAAAAGCGATACGGGATGTCGACCTACCTCTTTATCTCTCTCTGCATCCGGGCGTTACGCATTCATGTATAAAAATACTATGGAACTTGGAATATCATCTTCTACAGATGATTTTCATTGACACCCCCATAAATAAATGGTAGGAAAAAACCAAATATTATAGATGGGAGGGAAGACCATGTTAGTCCGTGACATTATGACAAGCAATGTCATCACTATCCCCAGTGACACCCCCGTGTTAGAAGCCGAACAAATTATGACTTTTCACAGATTTGAACGTCTGCCAGTGGTGGACAAGGGGAAACTCGTGGGATTGGTGACCAAGGACAACCTTTTAAAGGCAAGCCCTTCTGACGCTACCTCTTTTAGCCGCGGGGAACTCTATTATCTTCTGTCAAAATTGACAGTCAAAGAGATCATGAAAAAGAAAGTGGTAACGGTTTCTCCGGACACCAGCGTTGAAAAGGCCGCAGCCATAGCTCAGAAAAACAAAGTGGGTTGTCTGCCGGTCTTGGAGAAAGATAAAGTTGTCGGAATCGTGACCACCAATGACTTCTTTTATAAAATATTGAACCCTCTTTTGGGACTTGGTGAGGCTGGAAAGCGGATAATCGTCCGTGGGGCTCATGAACCCCAAAGGATGCAAAAGGTACTTGAGGCCGTGCAGAAATCTAACATCGAGGTAAAGAGTTTCTGTTCCCTCAAGCCGACTGAGGCTGAAAAAAATGATTTTGTCCTGCACCTGAACACCGAGAATGTTGCCACATTAATTAAGCAGCTAAAGGAAATGGGATTCACGGTGGAAGAACGAGAGCATACAATCTCATAAAACACATACGTTGTATGACTAGTTTGCTCTCAGGGTGTACATTTCCCCTTTCAGTAAGAGGAAAACCGCTTGATACCCCTTTACCCCGCTCGCAACTCTTTTGCAGGGGAAGGCGATGAAGGATAGATTGGCGAGCAGGATGCCTTTTTTGTTGAATATCTAGACAGAGATCACATCCACAACACCTTCCCACCGTTATCATAGCTAGGTTGGAGAATTTTGGACAAAACGTCTTGCAACTATCCCACGTTTTTTGTTATTGTGATATAATACAAGATGCCAATCACAAGGAGGTAGGATAAAAGTGATGTCAGGGGTTACCGCGGATCTGATGAAGGACGTTAAAAAATTGATCATCGAGAGGCTCAAATTAGAGGAAATCGCAGTTGAAGACATTGATACCGATGCCCCGCTTTTCGGGGAAGGGTTAGGTCTCGACTCTATTGATGCCCTCGAGCTGGTCATCGGTTTGGAAAAGGAATATGGAGTGAACATCCCTGATGCCGAGGTAGGCAGGCAGGTCTTCCAGTCGGTCAGGACCATTGCTCAATATATCGTTGATAATCAGGGCAAAGAAGTAGCAGCAGCTGATGGTGCACCGTAATGCAGGGAGGGTCGCCCTCTGTTTCCCTGGCCAGCTAAGCAAGGTACCCGATACAGCAGGTGAGAGGAGTGGGGGAGCATATCATCTCCCCCACCCTTTTTTTGAGAAGACCTGGGAGCAGGCCGGGTTTGATTTTTCTTCTTTTTTCTTTCAACAAGAGGAGGAAGATCGTTGCCACAATCTGAAATTGCAGGTGGCGAGCTATCTCTTGAGTATGGTCTCTTTCGATCAGTATCAAGGAAAAGGGGGACGGTGGGATTTTATCACTGAGCATAGCATGGGCATCTATGCCGCCTTGGCGGCGGCAGGGGCTATGAGCTTTGAAGACGGCTTGGAGATAACCAAGGGAATAGGCCTGATCTTGGAGCAAGCAGGGAAGGAAAACCCTGGAGGACTGGCGGCAGTTATCGGTCTTGATAGTGAAACAATGACGAGGATATGCTCAGACGTCTCTGTCTCTGGTTCTCTCTCTGTGGCCAATGTAAATGGGTCTCGTCAATTTGTCCTCTCCGGCGATACGGCCTCTATAGAACGGGGTATAGAGTTGTCTTTAAAGGAAGGAGCTATCTCCGCCCAACGCCTCACCTTTAACACCCCCTTGCATTGTCCCTTGATCGAGTCGATAAGAGGAGACGTACGAAATTTCATAACGGGTTTCGCTATACACCCTCCCCGAACTCCCTTGGTGAGTCACTGGAGTGGCAAGCACTTGAGCGATCCTGATGAGATCAGGGAGTTTTTAGTGGAGGAGCTCTGTAGGCCTGTTGATTGGGAGGGGTGTGTTCAGTACCTTCTTGCTCAGGGCGTGACGTGTTTTATAGAAATGGGGCCCAATGATACCCTCACCAAATTGGTCCGGTGGATCGATAGAGATGTGAAGGCCTTATCGTATGGGGTGAGAAATGCCTCATGAGACGCAACTCAAGGTTCGTTTTTGCGAGGTGGACCCCTATCAGGTGGTATGGCACGGCCACTATATATCGTGGTTCGAGGTGGGCAGGAATGAGCTCGCATCCCGCTTCGGTTTGGATCCAGAGCAACTGAAGTCGATGGGCCTGCTGGCTCCGGTAGTAGACCTTGCTTGTAAATTCAAACTGCCTGCTCGATATGGCGATGAAATTATGATTCAAACCACCATGCAGCGCAGTGAGACGGCAAAGTTGATATTCCACTACACGGTGATGCGCGATAAGGAGATAATCGTCGAAGGAAGCACTACCCATGTCCTCACAGATATGAATGGGACCATGTTCTATCAAGTTCCCCCAACGATACGACAGAGACTCGAAGAGATGATGGACTATTTGGGAGTGTGATGATGCGTATTTTCCTCGTGGATCCTCCCCATAAACTCTTCCCTGGGCTCAGGATGTGGGCACCCTCTTATGGCCTGTTGAGTCTCGCTGCTTATCTGCAGGAAAAGCGGCAATTTGCCGTTGAGATCCTCGACTGCACCACCTTTTCCGACCCGTGGGGTGAACTGGCTCGACGGATATCCGCAGCCAAGCCCTCCCTCATCGGGGTGACCTGTTCAGCAACCTGTCTTTCTCCTGAAGCCCTTCAAGTCATCAGGCTCGCCAAAGGGGTCTCCCCTGAGTCGTTGCTTGTGGCCGGTGGAGGGCATTTTAGCCTCGTAGCGGAAGAGGTTTTGTCAGAGATCCAGGAGTTGGACTATATTGTGACAGGCGAAGGTGAAATTACCTTATCTGAACTTGCCTCCCGTCTTGAGAAAGGGGAGCGTGTTGTAGAGGATATCCCCGGCCTGGCTTTTCGCAGGGATGATGCGGTGGTTTTTACTGAACCGAGGGGTCTGGTCAAGGACCTCGACTCCCTCCCCATGCCGGCCTATCACCTCCTGGATATGAAGGCTGACGCCTATTATTGGCACGGTATGGGCACGCGGGCCTTTGGCATCTCCACCAGCAGGGGCTGCGGGGACAGATGCGCTTACTGCTCTGAATCGAGGTTTTGGGAGGGGGTGTGGCGGGGCAGGAGTGGGGCCATGGTGGTGGAAGAGATGAGATATCTGAACCGGCACTACGGCAAATCCCTCTTTGTTTTCAATGAAAACAGCTTTAATTGGAGCAGGGCTCGGGTGGAGGAGTTTCTCGCGGAGCTGGGGCGTTCTGGACTCAAGGTTGATTTCTGGTTTCAGTCACGGCTGAGGGATATTATACGGGATGCCGACCTCATGCCAGAATTCAAACGGCTCGGCCTGTATGAAGTGATGCTCGGTGTTGAGAGTGTCAACCCCCAGGTCTTGGACCACTACCAGAAAAGGCAGAGCAGGGAGATGGCCCAAGAGGCCATCGACATCTTGAGGCGCAACGGCATCATGGTGATGACCAATGTGATGTTCGGTGATTGGCATGACTCGGAAGAGACACTGCGGGAGATATTTGATTTTGTCAAGCGGCAGGGTGATTTCTTGGTGCTCACCATTACCACACCTCTTCCCGGGACCCGCTACTACCAGGAAATAAATGAGCGGGGGCTCATCCAAGATCAAAATTACGCTCACTATGACTTCATGCATCCCATCCTCCCCACCAAATACCTGGGCAGAGATGGGGTATGGGGGCTGCAACAGAAGTATCTGCGCAAGTACTACACCCAACCCCGTATCATGCTCGGGGCCCTCTTGAACAAAAACCCCTTCAAAAGGATGGCCTACCGGCTCATCATGCGTTATGTTTGGGAGAACGCCACCCGTCGTCCGTGGCAGCAGCCGGGGTATCGCCCCTTTGAGGCATCGACCCTGTCCTGGGGAGGAGAAGGGTGAAGAGGATCCTCCTGGTCTATCCCCGCCAGAAAGATGTCTACATGTCCACCGACACCCCCTATCCCTTTCCCCTGCTGGGTCTCACCCTCTTGGCCTCTTTCTTTCCATCTCAGTATAAGGTGAAAATCGTTAATGAATTTCTTGAAGAAATCGATTTTGATGCGCAGGTGGGCCTGGTAGGTATCACTGCCCTCACCACGCAGGCCAAGAGGGCCTATGAGATAGCTGACCGATTCCGGGAACGGGGGGTGCCGGTGGTCTTGGGAGGTGTGCACGCAACCTTTATGCCCGATGAGGCCAAGGAACATGCTGATGCCGTTGTCCTGGGAGAGGCGGAATTGATCATGTCCCAGTTGATTGATGATTTTGAAAAGGGGGAGCTCAAACCCTTTTATCGGGCTGAGAGACTCCACGATCTGCACGGCCTTCCCATGCACCGGAGAGATCTCCTCGGTAAAGGATACAGTCCGATCTTCAAGGTCATCGAGACCACCAGGGGGTGCCCCAATCGGTGTGAGTTCTGCGCCGTGCCAGTGATTGCCGGACGCAGGTACCGCACCAGGCCTTTGTCGGATATCGAACGGGAATTGCAGTCCATGGTGAAAAGGAAAGGAGAGTATGTATTCATTGTTGATGATAACGTCATCGCCCAGCGGTCCCATGCCAAAGGCCTCTTCGAACTCCTCATGGGGTATAAGGTGCGCTGGATGGGATTCGCTACTATTGAGATCGCCAAGGATGCGAAACTTTTGCAATTGGCACGGGAGAGCGGATGCATCTCTCTGTTTATCGGCTTTGAGTCTTTACAGAAAAAAAACTTAGAAGGGCCCAAGAGGAAGTTTCAGGGCACCAAGGATTTGCAGGAATTTATCCAACGGATCCACGATCACGGCATCGGTGTCCAGGGATCGTTCATTTTCGGTTTTGACCATGACGACCCCGGGGTCTTTGAGCGCACAATCGAATTCATCCATCAAAACAGGATAGAACTGCCGACCTTTTCTGTACTCACCCCCTTCCCAGGGACACCGCTGTGGGAGCGCCTTAAAAGGGAAGGGAGGATTTTTGACATGGATTGGTCACACTATGATATGAGCCGGGTGGTATTTGTGCCCAAGAGGATGATCCCTGATCAGCTCCAGCAGGGATACCTCTGGGCCCAAAAATACAGTTGTTCCCCCCGTTCCATCTTGGCGAGGCTCCTGTTTGGGCCGAGACATCACCTGGGATACTTCTTACTGAGTAACTTCATCCTGCGCAAGGCCCAGATGAAGGTGGTCAGGCGATTGAAAAGAATTTCCTTCCCATGAGTCCTGCATAAAGACTGCGTCAGTCGACATGAAGATTGAAATTGAGCAGCAAGCGAAAGGTGGCTACATCCTCCTTGTTGAAATACCCCAAGGAGTCCGCGTGAAGGTCGGGGCCCTGGGTGCGCTGGAATTTCCGGGAGGATTTTATGCCTATTGCGGCTCGGCCATAGGTGGGCTGGGGACCAGGATTAACCGCCACGTGAGAAGTGAGAAAAAGGTTCGGTGGCACATCGATTATCTCTTAGAAAAGGGAAGGGTAAGAGGGGTGATCTATGCCTTGACAGAAGAGCGGTTGGAATGCCAATTAGCCGGGAGATTGGGACAGAGCTTTGGCTCCATTCCAAGATTCGGTTCCAGCGATTGCCGTTGCCCGAGCCACCTTTTTTTCTCTGAGAAACTACAGGACTTAAAGGAAAAGGCAGTGGAGGACTTCAGGGACTTACTGAAAGGCAAAGAGACCATTTTGATCCTACCTATTGGAAATTGACTTCATATGAAATTTTTATTACTCTCTACAGCATGATCTGTTGTAGATAGTAATACAAAACAGAGGATTTCCCTATGATGGATTTAACGAATCTTAGTGTACGTGAACTCGAAGAGCTCAGATCAAAATTGGAAAAACGATATCAGGATTTCAGCGCTCGAGGTTTGAGTTTGGATCTGACGAGAGGGAAACCTTGTCCAGAGCAACTCGACCTTTCTCTTGAAATGCTGGGCTATGGCATGGATGCTCATGATTTGATTTCTGATGGATTGGATTGCAGGAATTATGGGGAGGTGGATGGTCTGCCAGAAGCCAAGGAGCTTTTCTCTCAGTATCTCGAAGTCGGGCCAGATGAGATCATCGTCGGAGGGAACTCCAGCCTCAGCATGATGCATGATACTATTATCAGTGCCATGATCCGTGGTGTGGTGAACAGCGAGATTCCGTGGGTGAAACTGCCAAACATAAAGTTCTTATGCCCAAGTCCGGGTTATGACCGGCACTTCTCCATATGCGAGTATCTCAATATAGAGATGCTTCCTGTAGAATTGAGAACAGATGGACCGGATATGGATGTAGTTGAAGGCCTGGTAGGGGCAGATGAAACGATCAAGGGTATATGGTGTGTGCCGAAATACAGTAATCCTTCAGGGGTAACCTATTCAGATGAGGTGGTAGACCGGTTGGCTAACATGAAAGCAAAAGCAAAGGATTTCCGGATTTTTTGGGATAACGCATATGCAGTGCATCACCTCACGGATACCCCTCCGAGATTGAAAAATATACTTGCCGCCTGCAAGCAAGTAGGAAATCCCGACAGAGTCTTCATATTCGGCTCTACCTCTAAAATCACTTTTGCGGGGGCTGGTGTGGCGATGATGGCCGGAAGCACAAAGAATATGGAATTCAGGAAAAAACAGATAGCGTTTCAAACCATCGGGCCAGATAAACTTCTACAGCTTCGCCATATTCGGTTTTTGAGGGACTTGCAGGGGATAGAAAACCACATGAGAAAACACGCGGCCATCTTGCAGCCCAAGTTTGATGCGGTGCAGACGATCCTTGAAAAGGAACTGGCTGGTAAAAACATCGCGCAGTGGAGTAAGCCTGCCGGCGGGTATTTTGTGAGTCTCGACACGTTGGATGGTTGTGCGACCTCAGTTGTAGCAATGGCAGCCCAGGCGGGTGTAGCGCTGACCCCCGCAGGAGCAACATTCCCTTACAGAAAGGATCCTCGTGGTCGCAATATAAGGATTGCCCCAACCTTTCCTCCGGCTGAGGATCTCATCTTGGCCATGAAACTCGTATCTATCTGCATTCAATTGGTGAGCATTAATAAAATTGCGCAGCAAAAAAAAGAAAAGAGTCTCGGAGACCTTCAGGGATTACCGTAAAAAAGTGGCGAGGCCGTTTTAAAGAATGATGATCCCGTCTTTTCGCGTCTGGCACCATACCTTATAGCTATCGCTTTACCTCTTTAAAAAATTTTTGCCGTCTTCAAGGAAAAACGAGGGCAGTAGGAGCGAAACTTTCTCCTCTTCAGACAGCCGGCAAAGACCCCGATCTGGTATGCGAGATGTTCAACGATGTAATAGAAAAGGAAGATAGGGTAGGGGAGCTGAGGTTTTTTTGTCGAATAATCTACAATTGAGGTTACGCTGATTGTAAACGCAGAAAAAAACCAGAGAGAATACCACAAAAAACCGAAGATGATGAGGACTATCAAGTAATACCTTGCTATATGAAAAGAAATAAAAAAGTAAAATGAAAAATGGGAACGAATTACGGAAAAGAACACCTTGAATGGTGTAATTTTCACCTTTTGTTTATTTATGTGTAGCGATTTTTTTGTCACATCAAGAAGAACCGGAACTATGGAAAAAATGAGAAACCACGGGGACAGAAGGATTATACTGGCAACAATGAGAAGATAGCTCATAGCTGCAAAAGGTGGAACCTGAAACGTTTTTTTCTTTTCCCGGTGCAGATTGTACAGTATTGCTTCGGAAGTTCCGTAGTCTGCCCTTCGCATTAAAAGTGTGTGGAGGCGATTTCTATGTTTATGCCTTACAATTCCATGAGGTATATATAAGAGCCTGTATCCCAGCTTGTGCAGTCGCCAGCAAAAATCCACATCTTCTCCTACGTGCATGCCCTCACGAAAACCCCCTATTTCGGAAAAGGCGTCCTTTCGCACCAAGAGGTTACACGTTGGTACGTAGAACGTTGAATCCGCATGGATGTCATATAAAAATCTCTTTCCCATATTCAATGGTGAACATGTCTCCTCGTAGCGGTCTAATGTCGATTCCGTACCGTAAACATCCACATAGCCGCCCACCGCACCCACTGCATCCCACTGAAAATAGCACGCAAGTTCATTGAACCAGTTCTTATCCGCTACACAGTCGCTATCTAAAAAGGCGAGGATTTCAGCATGCGTGCTCTGTGCACCCTTATTGCGGCAAAAAGATTGACCACGAGTTTCCTTGTGCGCAAGAAATGTGCACGAGAATTTTTTAACGATATACGCCGTATCGTCTTTCGATCCATCGTCAATGACGATAACCTCTCGTTTTTCTGCGGGATAGTTCTGAGACAAGACCGATTCCAGGCATTCTTGCAGTTCATTCTGGCGGTCTCTTGTTGGAATAATGACCGCTATGGAGGGCAGATAATCTGTCTCGATCGTTTTAGATAATTCAAGAATACCCTTGTTTCTAAAATATTCACAGATTGTAAAGGCTGTTTCCTCGTTATTGCCACAGTATTCATAGGCAAGCTCTGCAAGCGCGCTTGTACCATCGCATGCCTTGAGCATGCGATACGTGGCATCATTTATTCTCATGACGTTGAGTGGTATTTCGGAGATTGCTAACCAGGCATTATGGTCTTTCTGAAATCGGGCTTCTTCCCGTAATGCGTAACGTATTGGTATCATTGATGTAGAGGCATCCCGCTATATATATTTTTCCATTCCCATATGGTGATGAAGGTCGAGGAACCGTTTAGGTCCCAGCTTGAGCAACAAGGCGAGGTAGTGAAACCCTTCAAAGGGAAGGGCGTATCGTTCTAAGCCAGGTTCGGTGCAAGAGTGGCATGCATCGTATGTTGTGATCTTTCTTTTGAAACTGCGAGCCTTTTTGGAATTGATAAGCTCTTCAATAGGGGACTCTGTAAAATTGCCCAATCTCCAGTTGATAAGTGGACACGGGAATACATCGCCATTACTGCGGATGAAAAGGTAGTTGAACCCTGCGGAACAGGGTTTTTTTACGAAGCCTTTTTGTAAGTAATCAGAGAGCATATCGCGGTGATAACTCCATTTAAAACGGGGACTCTCATAAAATCGCATAATTTTTGCTCTATCATCCTCAGTGAAGCGCAGGTCTTCTTCCCTATCCACATTGTTGTAGCGATTTTCGGTAACGATAAAAGGGGATGTAATAGTGAAAAGGGCGTGTTCCTCTGCATACTCAAGGATTTGGTCAAGTTCGCTCACATTAACGGGGACAATCGTATTTTTTAAGCCCAGGATGAGATTCGGATAGCTATTGCGCACTTCTGTGAGTCTCTCGATGGTTTCATTAAGCGAATCCCACCCGTTTTTTACCCTTCTTATCCGGTCATGGGTGTTGCCAATGCCATCCATCGCCAAGGCAAGGACCAGATCAATGTTATGCTCTTGCAAATGTTTTATTGTATGATTGATGGTTATCAGTATTTTGTCCGTCAAGAATCCATTGGTGGTAACTGCAATCGTTTTGAGTTTTCTTAGATTGTGCGATGTTAAATCGCATACCCCGAGAATGAGCTGGGAAAGGTCATCTCTTAAAAAGGGTTCCCCACCTGTAATGTCCAGTTCTTTGAGTGCGGTAAACAGTGGAGATCGAAGTAGTCCCAACCATTCAGAGAGGGGGAGGTCTTTTATATGGGACGGTGTCTTCCAGATATTACACATGATGCATTTGGCAATGCATCTTCGGGTAACCTCAATACTCAAGGCCTCTATCTTTGATGAAAACCCGCTGACACGTAACACGTAATACTTCAGGCCGCGGGCAAACAGCCTGAGTGCAATCAGGCCGGACTTCATCGTTGCCTTTCGTACGGCTTGAGGTGATCCAACCATCCTTCTTTGAGGAGGATTTGAAAGAGTTCCTCTACCACGCTATCCTCATCTTTTTTTACTACTTTTCCCTCTCTCAATTTAATTGTGCCTTCGATGAGTTTTTTGATCCGTTCAAAAGCTGGCAGTGCAGAATCAGGTGCAGGTATTGTCTTGAGCCTTGGCGTGGGGAAACGCAGCGGTTCAAAGATCAACAATGAATTTTTTTCGTGAATCGATCGTATGGGTATACCGATCCGTGCGAGGTCCCAGCACGGAATCTCTTTTTCGAATGCCTCTAAAAGGGCAGGAAGGGAGGCATAGTTTTCAGGGGTACCACTGGCTTCCGTTGTAATGACCAGAGGCAGTGGACATTCGTTTCTCTCTTTGTAGCCTTGTGACAGGTTCTTTAAGGCAATAATCTTCCCTTTTTTCTGGTTTACGGTTATATCCGTTACCGAATTCATCACAGGCAGATTCAGGTATGAAGCGAGCAAAGTCCCCAGTTGTCCGTTCATGGTATCTTCGCTCTTATTCCCTGTGAGGATAAGGTCAAAACCGAGGATCTGCGCAGTCCGTGCACATATGAGTGCCTTGGCATTGACGGAGCACCCATTGAGAGCTTCTTCCCAGATACGGAGCCCCTCATCGGCACCAAGGGCGAGACCTTCGCGCATCCACCTTTCTTCTGAAGGTGGTCCCATGTGGATCAGGGTAATGTGTGTATCAGGAAATTCTCTTTTGATTTCGAGGGCAGTATCGATGGCTTTGTTGTCCGACGGGTTCAGTCGGGTTACATTACAGTCGCGAAGGGGTTTCCCCGTATGGTGACTATATTCAAGAGGGACGTTAGTATCTTCTACTATTTTTATAAAAACCAATATATTCAATGGTCATTCCTTTTATGTGAGGCGAAAGCGGACACCAAAGCCGCCTACAGGATAATTCCAATCAAGCGCACCCTTATCACAGACGAGCAGGCAGGTTCCACATTCTAAGCATGCTTCGTAGACAAAATCGATTCTTCCCCTCTCTTCATTCCACTCATAACAATTGGCTGGACATGAAAAGGTACAGGCCCTGTGGCTGCACCCCGCACAGGCATTCTGGTTTACCCTGATATGTGCTTCTTGATGGATCCTGAAGCTTGTGAGCTCAAACAGGTCATCTACTACCATATGAGTGATTTCCCTCCTTTTAAAAGGTCGGCAATAACATGTCGTACGGGAATATTACCCTTTAATGCCTCCAACCCGATTCTAGCTATTTTCTTCCGCGGCGTTCCGTCCGATCGGTATATCTCCTCCATGATTCTGTTTACCAGTCGAGGGTATTCGGAAAAGAGCCGATCGGTATGCATCCAGGTAGCAGCTTTCTCGAATATCTTCATATCCCTCAAGACGAAACTTTCTTTCAGGCGCGTTTCATACTGACGTAATTGTTTTGATGAAAAATCTCCCTTTTCAAAGGCATCGACAACTGTTTCCGCTGCTAAGAAACCAGAGTTCATGGCGAGATTCATTCCCTCCTGATTCAGTCCATTGGTATAACAGAGGGCTGCTGCATCCCCTGCAACGAGCATCCCGTCCGTGAAGAGCCGGGGGATCATCCTGTATCCACCTTCGGGGAGCAGGTGCGCGGAGTACTCAACGAGCCGTGCACCCTTCAGATACCTTCTCACCGGGGGGAGCGCGATGAATTGCTCGAAGAGGGTATACGGAGCAATACCGCTCTTTTTCAGGGCGTCCAAATGCAGTACAATCCCTGCCGTAATGGTTTCTGTTTGTGTGTAGATAAAGCCTCCACCCCTTATCCCTTCAGTGCAACCAAGGAATTCGCATGTTGCACCCTGAGCCTGAACGAGGTTGAATCGTTCATTAATTTCTTCCTCGGTAAGATGGAAGAGCGCTTTAATACCTACTGCCATCTGGGAAGGGGAAAACTCCTTCCTGAGTCCTGCCTTTTGGGCAAGGAAAGAAAGAACCCCATCGCAGGCAAGGACAACCTTTGCCCTCAGATCACCTTTTTCCCTGCCGACCGTGACCCCTATTACCTGTTTCCCCTTTTGGAGGAGGTCTTTCACCAGACAACTGCACAGGAGCTTTGCCCCTGCCTTTTGTGCCTCTTCTGCCAGCCAGTGATCAAAAACCGGCCTGAAGAGGGTATAACCGTTATACGGGGAGTCATCTGAGGCATCGGTCTCGAATACCATCGATGTCGCAGATTGTTTTGTTATGAGGTACAAGGTTCTTTTTACTACATGACGTTCCCAGGGTGCTTTCACCCAGAAGTTGGGAATGAGGTCATCAACCACCGGGCACTTGGGCATCATTCCGCCAAACATGTTTTTTGCGCCGGGGGTTTCACCCCTTTCGAGCAGCAGTATATTGAGTCCTTTCTGGGCCATTCGCAGAGCAGCGGATGCGCCGGCAGGTCCTGCACCAACGACAATCACATCAAATTCTTTCAACTGTCTTGCCACTCCTTGATGCGTTGCACAAGTTTCGGTAATATCTGTTTCAGATCCCCGATGAAGCCGATATCGGAACGCTGAAAAATCGGTGCCCGTACATCTTTGTTCACGGAAATAATTTTTTTCGACTCCTGGATGCCTGCCACATGGTGCGGGGATCCTGAAATCCCCAAGGATACGTAGAGCTCAGGAGCAACCATCTTGCCTGTTTGTCCGATCATCCTTTCTTTTGGGATAAAGCCATCATCAACGACTGGCCTTGTCGCCCCCAAAGAGCCCTGAAGCAATTCTGCAAATTCCTCTAAGACGGAGAGCAACTTTTTATCAGCTATGCCAGCCCCTGTGCCGATAATCCTTTTTGCATAGACAATATCAGTTGTTCTGAAATCGGGTGGTATAAGTTCAAGCCGTTTTGTATGGATGACATCAGGGGGAATAGCAACCTTTCTTGCAACGACTTTCATATCATTGTGTTCAGCTTCTAATCCCTTGTCCAGCGCATCTTGACTGATTGTTGCTATTTCGATGCTGCCCGATGGGAAAGAGATCTTTTCTTCGAATTGTCCGCCATAGACCTCTTTGTGGTAAAAGAGACGGTTACCATCGATTTCTATGTTCACACAATTCATCACAGCCGCTGTCTCTAACCGGTGTGCAATGGTCGGGGCAATCTCCTTGCCCACGTCGCTGTCGGCTAGAAGGAAGAGGCGTGGCTGGAACTCCTGCATGAATTGAGTGATAGCCCTGGAGAAGACCTCATGACGGTATTCAGAGAATAAATTGTTCTTGAGGATATAGAGCAGGGATATTCCTGTTTCTGCGAGCGTTGAGCGCTTTTCACGTGGTTCACCGATGCTGAGGGCGATGAGACTGCCGCCGAGTTTCTTGCTGATTCTATATCCCTCAAGAGCGAGACATCTATTTGTCTCCTCGCAGTTTTCACCGAAGGCGTCGAGTAAGATTAGTATATCGCGTTCTTTGTCCATGCCTGCCCATTACAGTCCATCACATTCGTATCCTTTACACCCTTTTTCCTACCATATAGCCTTCATGTATGGCCATGTCCGCCTTCCGTGGTGCGACAGCATCTCCGATTCGATACAGTTCCTTGACTTTTCCTTTCAGTGTTTTATATAAGGCATCATCGGCTTCATTGCCCATAGCAGCCACCACTGTGTCATAGTCATCAAAGACGCTCCATTCATTGGAATAGACGTTGAATCCATGAACCTCCGTGCCCTTTATCTCCATGACTGCAAAATCTGGTGTAAACGTGACTCCTTTCTGCATCAATCTTTGCCGTGCAAGATAGAGATCCTGGGAGGGGCCCAGCTCAGCGCCAACGAAGAGAGAGGGTGTCACCATATGGACAGCCTTGCCTGAATCGGCAAGGTATTCAGCGGAGCTCGTGGCCTGGTGGTGCCCGTCATAATCGATAAAGAGTACTTTTTGACCGATCGCACCTTCACCTTTCAGAACGTTCCACACGTTGAGCACGTGTGGCCACGTGCAGCCAGTCACGGGACACTCCTTTGGTTTTGAACCGGTGGCGATTATGACCGCATCAGGGTCTTTTTCAAGCACGACGTCGAAGTCCACTGGGTGGCTTAACAAGACCGGCACCTTGAGTCTCTGCAACTGGTTTCTCTCATTCCGAATAATCACGCCGAATTCTTCCCTGCCGGCTCCTTTCATCGCGATTGCCACCTGTCCACCGAGAGTATCTTCTTTTTCATACAGGACGACATCGTGGCCTCGCATAGTCGCTATTTTTGCGGCCCACATACCTGCCGGTCCACCCCCTATAACCATGACGCGTTTTTTTCTTTTCGTCGGAATGAGGCGATTCTCACCTTCTTCTTTTTCAAGACCAACCGCGGGATTCTGTAGGCAGCCGATTGGTTTGTTTAATCCGACACGGCCATAGCAGTTCTGGTTATCGGCGATACAATAGCGTATCTCTTCAAGCCTGCCCTCTTTTGTTTTTCTTATAATATCCGGATCACAGATCTGCGCCCGAACCATGCCGATCATATCTGCCTGCCCATTAGCAAGGATGCGTTCTGCCAGTGTCGGGTCATTAATACGTCCGGTTGCGAAAACGGGGAGGTGAACAACCTCCTTAATCCCGGCAGCGAGGGGTACCGCGTATCCGAGGGGCATGTGCATGGTTCCGCCGACAAGATAGAGGTTATAAAACGTTGAAAGGCTTAAATCCATAAAATCAATGCGCCCTTGTGCTTCACATTGTTTTGCTATCTGTTTTGCATCCTCCAGTGTGAGCCCGCCGGGAATCATCTCATCTGCGCAGAGGCGTATGCCCAGCGTGAAATCATCTCCGATTGCCTTTCTCACCGCTGCGGTGAGTTCAAGAGGAAAGCGCATACGATTTTCAAGGCTCCCGCCATACTCATCCTGGCGGAAATTCGTGAGCGGCGACATAAACTGTCTCGCCAGCGAGCTGTGGCCGTACTGCAGTTCGATTCCGTCGAATCCCCCTTCACGCACGTGCATTGCCGACCGGCAGAAAAAATCGATCACCTCTTTAATGTCCTCGATCTCCATCTCTTTTGGCACTTCACGGAAGAGGACATCGGGTATTGGTGATGGTGCCCATACAGGGAGTCGTGACAGTGTACCGCTGCATTGCTGGCCATTGTGGTTGAGCTGAGCGAAGATTTTTGTTTCATATTCATGAACTGCCCTGGTAATTTTTTTGTATCCCAAGATTACCTCGGGTTTGAAGGCTTCTATGAGTTTTTCATAAGCTCGGTCCGTCGGATGGACTGACTGTTCTTCAGTAATGATAAGTCCCGTTCCTCCTCGTGCCCGTGCAGCAAGGTAGTGTACGTGCCTTTCCGATGGGAGACAATCTTCGGCAAAGTTCGTAAGGTGTGCGGAGAATGAAATACGATTTGGAACCGTTATGTTTCCGATTGTCAACGGTGAAAAAAGATATTTAAATTGCGATGTCATACTGTTATTTCTCCAGTGTTAGTAATTAATTGTGTATAGCAATTGCAGGATTTTCATCGCAATCTCGCTGTCTGATTCCTTCCTGGATATGGTACAGGCATTCCGGATCATGGTATTCAAGGGATTGCGTCATAAAAAATGCCACAGCCGGACAGCCACCGTGGCAGATATGAAAGCGTTGACAATTCCGGCATGATTCAACGTGAATACTTCTCATGATGTGGAACGCTTTTGCATTCTTCCAGATCGAACTGAGCGAGTCATTGAGAATGTTTCCTGCCAAGAATCTTTTATCTTGAAGGAACGCACAGGGATATACACTCCCGTCGGGCGACACGCTACAGGTCATCTTGGCGGCACCGCACATGTTTAATCCCAATTGTTGTCTGTCTTGTGCGGTGATGGCGAAAAAAGAATCACCCGTCAAGACATCTTTATGTTCACTCAAGAACGAAGAGAGCTCAAGCAGTTGCGTTCTATCCAGATGGAACATTTCCCAGGCCCTTTTGCCATTACCTGCCGGGCGAAACCTGGAAAGCCTCGTCTTTGCACCATAGTGTTGTGCAAGCTCATAGAGTTGTATGATCTCTCTAAAATTGATACGGGTAACAACCGTGTTGATGCTCCAATGTGAGATGTGGTGCTTCGCAAGGAGTTCTATCCCGCTCAAGATGTTTTGGTACGTTCCTTTTCCCCTGATTTGATCGTTAGTTTCAGGGGTTGCACCGTCGAGGCTTACCTGTAGGTTGAGCAACTCCATCTTTTTCAATTTCTTTACGAGCGTTTCGTTAAGGATTGTGCCGTTTGTGCTCACACAGGTTGTAATCGCTTTATTGTGGGCGTATGCAAGTATGTCCAGAAAGTCTTCCCGCAGGAAAGGTTCTCCCCCGCCGAAGTTTATCTGAAATACCTTCATGCTGTCGAGCTCATCAATAAGTTTGACGCACTCACGGAAATTGAGTTCCTTCTTCGATTGCCTTCTTACATCGAGAGAGAGACAATGACGGCACTGGAGGTTACACTTGTCCGTAATCTCCCACGTGAGGTTCACCGGTGCCGTCAGTAACGTATTATATGCCACTTCCTTGTTCAACGACGATCCCCTTTTTCATTAATTCTCTCAAGAGGTGCTTTACCCTGTGGATTTCCGCCTCGTTTTTGCATAGAATACTCAATTCGATGTCACCTGTGGGAGCGCAGACAGGTTCTATTGAGGAGCCCGATTTGACAAAGGTGAGTTTGTTGTACCTTGAGTTATAAAAGAGTAGACCAAAGGCTTCCCTTCTTACCCGCACACCGGGACACAGCCCGTATACAGCCTTTTTTTCTGAATTTCCCATGGATATACGCTGCGTCTTTAATAGACTCCGCAGATGCCATCGACGGTGAGGTCTTCTATTTCTATTTCATCAATGATTTCAGCCTGTTGTGATTCTCGAAGTTCGGTGTTTTCGGGATTGTTTCTCTCCTGTGTTGATTTGTCTTCCATGTTGCTCCTCCTTGTTTACCGTGGTTTAAGTATGGCCCTTCTCTTCTGTAGTTGGGTGAGGCATATACACCGTGCAGTCATAATCACAAGTTAGCATAATTTTACCCTGCTATTCAAGCCATACACATAAGAGGCAGCGTATCATATTTTTTGTTAGAAAAGAACAAAAGGAGTACCATCTTTACGGGATTGGACAAAGAAGAGGTATTGTCCCTCTTATTGAGCACGTCGGCGGTTCAGGCATGAGCGCATTATCTTTTTTTTCTGACTTTACATTTTCCGTTATGATATCGGTAGAATTGCACAGGGTATGGCAGTAAGTTCTCAGGGTTTATAGGAACTGTACCATCACGACCCCTTTCCACTGCACTTTTCCCTCCAAAAGGTGTACAATGCGGCGTTTGGATTTATTATAGGGTAAAGTCCCAATTTAGCCACTAAGAATTATGGTAATTGTGTTGTATCAATAACGTCATAATTTTATTTGTTTGATCTTGAATCGAAAGAGATCTATGGTTATATCTCCACACATACTCAGCAAGATAAAGGGGAA
>CAZFIR010000105.1:0-4459 GCA_964519535.1 uncultured Thermodesulfobacteriota bacterium
ACGATATGGGTCTGCGGGGTTATCGGATAGGCAGCGACGACATCGGTGTTGGCCTGTTTTACCGCTTCGGCCGCCGCGATAGAGACCTCCATTCCCACCCTGGTTGCCATCTATTCCTCCTCATCTACCATGGTTATGGCATCGGTGGGGCACTCCTCAACGCAAATCCCGCACCCCTTGCAGTAATAGAGGTCATGCTCGACATACCCGTCCGCCAGTATCTTGATGGCCATGTCCGGGCAGAAGACGTAGCAGGTACCACACCGAATGCATCGGTCCTTATTATACACGGGGCGCTGCGAGCGCCAATCGCCGGTGCGGTAGACTGCGGCATTACCGGGTTCATCTATCACACAACCGACGTTCAGCTCTTTCCAGGTTATCTCGTGCTCTGGCTTGGCCACTTTCGCTCCTCGATTATAAAAGCTTGGTCTCCTGATAGGCCCGCTCAAAGGCCTTGATATTCCGTTCCGCGATCCTGCCGAATCGCGTCTGCAAGGGCTCAATCATCGACCCCTTATCCACCACCTCCGCGGCCTTGAGCAAGGCCCCCAGCATGGTCGTATTTGTGATGGGTAGTCCGAGCTCTTCTCTCGCGATCCGGGTGGCGTCTACCGTGGCCAACCGGGCCTTCACGCCCAATTCTTTTTTGATCTCTTCCGGTGAAAACCGCGTATTGGTCACCAAAATTCCGTCTGCTTTGAGGCCATTGCTGACATCTACAAGCCGCAAAATGCTCGGGTCCAGTACCAGGACAATATCCGGCTGATCTATCGCGGCCCTGATCTTGATCTGCTCATCGCTGATCCGGCAATAGGCAACTACGGGAGCACCCCTGCGCTCCGGGCCAAAGCTCGGAAATGCCTGGGCATATTTCCCCTCCTTGATGGCGGCCAAGGCCAACAGTTCCGCCGAGGTGACCGCCCCCTGCCCTCCCCTGCCATGTAGTCTTATCTCAATCATCCGCAGTCTCGCACTTTTTTTCACAATTGGGGCAAAAAAAAATTATAACACTAGTCGGACTTTCAATCTTTATATAAGCTATGTATGGACTCATGTCAACTTTTTTTTCCTTAAACCTCTCTCCTGCCCTCCAAAGACCTGGTCATCGTCTTGCTGTCCACATATTCGATGTCTCCCCCTGCCGGAATCCCCTGAGCGATGCGCGTCACCGTTATTCCCAGCGGCTTGATGATCTTGGCGAGGTAAAGGGAGGTCGCATCACCCTCGACCGTAGGATTCGTCGCCAAGATGACCTCCGCCACGCCACCTTGTTGCAGACGATCCAAAAGCTCTGCGATCTTCAATTCCTGCGGTCCTATCCCGTCCAACGGGGCTATGACGCCGTGTAGCACGTGGTAGAGGCCCTTAAACACTCCTGTCGCCTCGGTGGCCATGAGATCGCTCGGCTCTTCCACCACACACAAGAGTGAACGGTCCCTCTGATAATTTCTGCAAATGGTGCATTCCTCGCCCTCTGCAATGTTAAAACAGGTCCGGCAGAACCCTATCCTCTCCTTGACCCTCAGGATGCTGCGCGCCAAGGCCTGGGCATCATCCGGGGAGGAGCGGAGGATGTGGAGGGCAAGCCTCACTGCCGTCTTCTTTCCGATACCCGGTAGCTTGGCAAGCTTATCGATCAGATCTTCTACCGTTGGGGTATACGTGGACATGTCAGATCAAACCAGGGATGGGCATGCCACCCGTCAGCTTCTTCATTTCTTCGGCCCATATCTGCTGCGCCCTCCTGACCCCTTCATTCACCGCGGCGATGATCAAATCCTGGAGCATCTCTATCTCCTGGCGATCGACCACATCTGGATCTATTGTGAGGGACACGAGCTCCTGTTTTCCATTGACCACCACCGTAACCATCCCTCCACCGGCAGTGGCTTCCACCGTCTTGCCGGCCATCTCTTCTTGAAGCTCCATCATCTTGGACTGTAGCTTTTGGGCCTGCTTCATCATATCTCCTAAACCCTTGCTCATCTTACCACCTCCTCATGATCATGACCCTTCTTTTACCTTGACCTCAACGACCCGCCCCTGAAAGACCTCGACTGCCTCTTGGATAACAGGGTTGTCCAGGGCCTCCTTCTTTAAGTGCCTCACGAGATCAGTCTCCCCGCCGGGAGCTGAGGTCCTCGAAGTTTTTTTTTCAACCTTCGCGACTTCGGTGGACGTAATCTTTACCTGCAACTCTTGTTTGAAATGCCGTCGGGCACTCTCCTCCAAGAACTGGAACGTATCGCGTTCTGAGACCCTATCAAAAGCAAAAGAGCCCTTGGCAAACCCTATTTCCAGACATGCATCGTCGAGGCGCACGAGATGCCCCTGGATTAAAAAGGAAGCGAGAATGGGATTCTCACCCCGCATAAAGGCGAGAAACTCTTCCCATTGCTTCATATCTTCTTCACCTACCTCCCTTCTTTCTCTCTCGGGCCCCTTGGAGGTCGCAACCGCATTCTCAGCCGGCTCCCCCTTGTCCTTCCTCTCTACACCATCCTTCCTTTCTGCACCACCCTTGTTTGCCTGACCGCCCTTGCTCTCTTCATCACCCTTGTCCTTTTGCCCTGAACCGGGCGGAATTGGTTCTGTGGTCAATCCTCTCTGTGAGAGGGCATCCTCCAATTGCTCCACCCGGGATAAGATCTCTTCAACCGGCAGCAATGCATCCAGACGCGCCATCTCCACCAGGGTCATCTCCAAAACGACCTTGGGAAAGGGGGTTCGGGCCATTAACTCCTCACCTCGCAGCAATATCTGGAATAACCGGTGCAGGTCCTCAAAGCTTACCCCCGCTGCCTGTCCCATGAGATCTTTTGCCTCATGCTCCGTTACCGTGAGGGTGGGGCTTGTGCCCCCTTCGAGCTTCACTACCAGGAGGTTGCGGAAGTGGTTCAGGAAATCCTTGCAGAACTGCCCCAGATCATAACCGAGGTTGTACAGCTCATCAACGAAAGCGAGACACCTTTTTGCATCCTTCTCGAAGATGGCCCCTGAGAGGTCAAAGAGGATCTTTCGATCGGCTATACCCAGCAGGGTGAGGACATCAGCTCCCTTGATCTCCTCGCCTCCATAGGATATGGCCTGATCGAGGAGACTCTGGGCATCCCGCATGCTCCCCTCCGCCTCACGGGCGATGAGCATGAGGGTATCGTCATCTATCTTCACCTCCTCAGCGGCAGCAATAGTTCTCAACCGCTCAATGATCAAGTTCAGGGGAAGCCGCTTGAAGTCAAAACGCTGACAGCGTGACAGGATCGTGAGGGGTATCTTGTGGGGCTCAGTGGTGGCAAAGATAAAGAGGACATTGGGTGGCGGCTCCTCTAAGGTCTTCAGCAAGGCATTGAAGGCGCTGGTGGAGAGCATATGGACTTCGTCGATGATATAGATCTTGTGCTTACTCTTGCTGGGGAGGTATCTGACATTCTCCCGAAGCTCCCGCACGTTATCTACTCCGGTATTGGATGCCCCGTCGATCTCCATAACATCAATGGAGTTGCTGCCGGCGATTTCCTGGCAGTTCTCACACTCGCCACAGGGATTTTGCGTCGGACCCTGGAGGCAATTCATCGCCTTGGCCAATATCCTGGCAGCTGAGGTCTTGCCCACCCCCCGGGGTCCGGTAAAGAGGAAGGCATGGGCCAACCTGTTGGCTGCGACGGCGTTCTGGAGCGTTCGGGTCACATGCTCCTGACCTACCAGATCCTCAAAGATCTGCGGGCGCCATTTTCGTGCCAGGACAAGGTAAGACATAGATACCACATTCCTCCGTGTTATGGAAAAAGGGCGCGCGACAAACACCCTGCCGCCCAACAGCCACTATTGATAGCTAGGTTTACTGCGACACCAGATAAGGTTACTACCGCTGCTTCCTTCCGGACCTGACGGGGTTTGTAACTATCCGGTACGCAGGACCTAGCTATCAATACTGGCTATCGAGCAGTCGCCATAGGGAGCCCTCTGAAGGACCACCCATCGATATGCAATCTGGCGGAGAGAGAGGGATTCGAACCCTCGGTACCGTTAGGTACACACGATTTCCAATCGTGCCCCTTCGGCCAGCTCGGGCATCTCTCCGGGATTCCCGCTCACGCGGGACTACTATTTGCTTGTAGCTTTTAGCACTGAGCATTATTGTTTCAACTTGTTGCGAAATGAAGAAACTTGCTTTAGAAGATTATATGCCTTATCTTCGCTCTCTTGGTTTACATCTTCATCAATATACTTGTGGAGCGTTGCAAGATCAAATCCAGCTACATTCTCGTAGACCGATCGCATTGAGATACTCAAAAATCGTGCAAACTCGGCGTCAGAATTGTCAGCCGATTCTTCTGCAATATTAAGCACAATGGAATGTAAGGCCCCTTCCAATTGGTTTGTAAGTCCTTTGCCCTTTTTTCCAACATATCTTTCAATAACGTCCCGGCAAAACCTGCAATAATCCTTGGCTTCC
>CAZFIR010000106.1:0-2904 GCA_964519535.1 uncultured Thermodesulfobacteriota bacterium
CACAAAGCCACCTTTCTCCACTACCCGATCCCCAAGCCATTTATCGAATTGAGACCGCAGGATTGTATGGCTGTGCGGCGGTCCTTCGCGAAACCTATCCGAGGTGAACTCCATGGTGAGCGCGGAGGTATTCCCCATCATCGTGATCACCTCTTTGGTGACCATCCGCTCCAGCGGTGCCGCCTCCCAGAGTTCAGGCAGATAGGATTGCAGGGGACGAAGATAGATCCTTCCACCGGTCACATTCTTGCTGCCGGGATGGTCTCCACGCTCCAAGACCAGTACCTGCACGCCCGATTGGGAAAGGCAGTAGGCACAGGTCAACCCCCCTAATCCTCCCCCAACCACCACGGCGTCAATGCGTTCCATGGAATTACCCTTTTTTCAGCTTCTTCTTCAGTTCCTCGGTCAAGAGGGGAAGGACCTCGAAAAGGTCCCCTAAGACACCATAGTCGGCGTATTGGAAGATGGGGGCCTGGGGATCCTTATTGATGGCCACCACCACCTTGGAGGTGTCCATCCCCATCACATGGTGAATGGCGCCGGAAAGCCCCACGGCAAAATAGAGCTTGGGGGAAACGGTCTTACCGCTCTTGCCCACCTGATCGTTATGAGGCCTCCAGCCACTGTCCACTACCCCCCTGGTGGCCCCGACAGTAGCACCAAAGACTTCGGCGAGATCCTCAAGCAGTTTGAAGTTTTTTGCTTCCTTCATCCCCCTTCCCCCAGTGACAATAACCTCTGCCTCGGTGAGGTCGAGCTGCTCCTTGGCAGTCCTGTCCACCTCCAGTACTTCAAGCTTCACCTGGGCGGGATCTACTTCAAGATCCAACGGGAGCACCTTTCCCGTGCGGTCTCCTTTCGCATCAGGGAGGGGAAAGGTGTTCGGCCTTGTAAGGGCAATCTGCGGTCTCCCCTGGCGACAGACCACATCGGCCAGGACCTTCCCGCCGAAGACAGGTCTTGTGGTCATCAAGTTGCCATCATCCCCCAACTCGAGGCTGAGACAATCCACGGCAATTCCGGTCTTCAGCCTTCCCGCCACGCGGGGAAAGAGGTCCCTGGCCAAGAAGGTGGCACCGGCGAGGAGTATCTGGGGGTGCTCCTTTTCCGCCAGACCGGCGATGGCCTGCAGATAGACATCACTATTGTATCGCTCCAGGAGGGGATCGTCCCATTGATATATCTTATCTGCATATGCAGTGAGTTCCTGAGATAGCCCCTCAACCCCTGAACCGAGCAGCAGGGCGGCCAACTCCACGCCTAATTGTCCTGCCAACTCACGCCCTTTGCCCAAGAGTTCAAGGGTCGTCTTTCTGATTGTGCCATCCTGATGCTCCGCAAATATCCATATTGCTCCAGCCATCCCATGCCTCCTAGATTACCTTGGCTTCTTCTTTGAGGAGTGTGACCACCTGCTTCACCACATCAACTGCCTCACCCTGTATCATGGTAACAGGGGCGCGTTGAGGAGGGCGATGATAGCGCAAGATCTCCTCCTGACTGCCCGCCTTGCCTCCCTCATCCTGAGAAAGACCGATGGCAGCTCCATCAAGTTTTTTGATCTCCGTACGCATGGCCTTCATCACACCCGTTACCGACGGCACCCGAGGTTCATTGAGCCCTTTTTGGGCCGTAAGGAGTACTGGGAGGGGAGCCTTGATAACCTCTTTGCCTCCCTCGATCTCCCGCTCTACGATAACCGTCCGTTCCTCGGGAGAAAGGTCAACCTTGACCACTGTGGTAATGTGGGGAATGCCCAAAAACTCCGCCACCAGGGGTCCCACTATTCCCGAAGAATCATCAAAGGCCTCCTTACCGCAGAGGATGACATCCCCTTCCATCCCTTTCACAGCTGCGGCCAGGGCCTTGGCCGTAGCGTATTCATCCCCGCCCGTGAAGGTGGGATCTTCCAATAAGATGGCCTCATCCGCCCCCATAGCTATGCCTGTGCGCAGGGCCTCAAGGGATTTCTGGTTCCCAAGTGTGATGACCGTCACCGTGCCTTCGCCTACCTGTTCTTTGATCCGCAACGCCTCTTCCACCGCCAGGGAGTCAAAGAAGTTTAGGGTATATCTATCTTCCACCTCGACGGCCATTCCATCGGCCTTCACCTGAACCATCGCCTCGCTGTCGGGTACCTGTTTTACCAAAACTACGATATTCACTGCTATATCTCCTCTCTCGACCCTTTTGGAATCTTCAGATTAACGTAAGTCTGCTCAATGATCAACCCTTGACAGGCAGTTAAAAAAACATCTATCGGTCCCGCGGAACGCGAGCTTTCTTTCATCCTTATGCAACCGCTTGAGACAATCCACACCACTAAAAAAATGAGAGCCATAAGCTTTGTGAAGTACCCATGGCCCTCCTGCAATCTTCTTTACGTATTACCGTTACTTCTTATCCAAGGCCAGCGGACTCTCCTTTTTATGTCCCCTCGTGCCGGCACCAGTTGTCGAGGGTAAAGTAACACCCTGTCCCGCTCCCCCTGGGCATTTCATCCATACCATACAGCACACGGGAAGTCAACTCTTTGATCACCCCAGGCTAGACAAGGAGATATTTTTTTCTTACTTCATCATTCTGTTTTAGTTCCTCAATACTGCCCTGGTAACGGATCTGCCCATCATCTATGATATAGCCCCGGTCACTCAGCCGTAAGGCCTGACCTTTTTGATTCTCTATGGTTGCAGTGATTCATCACTACCAGACTATCTGCTTTTTGAGCACTACATAGACTATCAGACAGATGCCCAGCAGAGAGCAGAAGATAGCAAAGACGTCACCGTATTGAGCGTAAAAGGTCATCTCACTACCTCTAAAATCTATTTCCTCTGCTAAGACTTCGCGGGTGAAGAGCCCGCTAGCCTTTTGGATTCTCCCCCACGGATCGACAAAGGC
>CAZFIR010000107.1:0-7732 GCA_964519535.1 uncultured Thermodesulfobacteriota bacterium
CCGTCTGAGCTGGGGAAGGTGGCCTTAGTGATCTTTATCGCCTATTCCCTGGCCAAGAAGGGTGAGCGAATCAAAGAATTCCGCCTGGGGTTTCTCCCCGTCATCGCCGTCTCCGGGGTCATGGTCCTCCTCGTGATCTTAGAGCCCGACATGGGCACGGCCATATTCATGGGGATGTTGACCATGATCCTTTTGTTCATCGGGGGGGCGAGGTTCGTCCACCTCTTGACAATCCCCGTGATCGCGGCACCGGTGCTCTACGTTGTTATCACCCGCTTTCACTACGGCTATCGCAGACTCTTGGCTTTCCTCAACCCCTGGGAGGATATGCAGGGTATGGGATTCCAGATCATTCAGTCCTTTGTTGCCTTGGGCTCCGGTGGGCCCTGGGGGGTAGGGCTTGGTGATGGGAGACAAAAGCTCTTCTTCCTCCCCGCCGCCCATACCGATTTTATCCTCGCCATCGTGGGGGAAGAGATGGGTTTTATCGGGATCACGGTCCTCATCCTCCTCTTTGCCCTCCTGATCTGGCGGGGGGTGAGGATTGCCTTAAGGACTGAGGATACCTTCGGCGCCCATCTGGCCATGGGGATCACCGCCATGATCGCCCTGCAGGTGATCGTCAACATGGGGGTGGTGCTGGGACTCTTGCCCACCAAGGGGCTTACCCTCCCCTTCATCAGCTATGGGGGGACCTCCGTGGTGGTGAATCTTGTGGCAGTGGGGATCCTGGTGAACATCTCCGCCCGCGGAGGCAAGAGATGACGGAAAAGGTCGTCATCGCAGGGGGGGGGACCGGGGGACATCTCTTCCCCGGCATAGCCCTCGCCGAGGAATTCACCCGGCGGAAGGAGGGGTGGAAGGTCATCTTCATCGGAACAGGCAAGGGATTGGAGAAGCGGATCCTGCCACAATGGGGTTTTGAGCTGAAGACGGTCCCCGCCCTCCCGTTAAAGGGGAGGACGTGGTGGAGAAAGTTTATGGGGATCTGCACCCTCCTGCAGGGGGTATGGATCTCCCGAGGACTCCTGCGGGGGATTGCACCCCGCTTGGTCATCGGCCTGGGGGGATATGCCGCAGGCTCGGTGATACTCGCGGCCTCCCTGCTGGGGATAAAGCGGGTGATCCAAGAACAGAATGTCCACCCCGGCCTTACCAACAGGCTGGCAGCCAGGTTCGCCCAGCGCGTGTTCCTCTCGTGGACGGAGGGGAAACGGTTCTTCCCCCCTCAGAAGGTGAGGGTCACGGGGAATCCCCTGCGCAGGGGGGTCCTTGCAGGGAGGGGCAAAAAGAGAGAGGGAACGGGCTTCACCCTCTTCATCCTTGGGGGGAGCCAGGGTGCCGTCACCATCAACAGGGCGATGATAGCGGCCCTCCCTGCCCTGGAAGAGATCAAAAAGGATCTGCGGATCATCCATCAAACCGGCGAAGGGGACTATCGCTGGGTCAAGGGGGAATATGAGAGACAGGGATTTGGGGCATCGGTCCAGCCCTTTATCGACGAGATGGCCCCGTGTTATCGGGAGGCCCATCTGGTAATCTGTCGGGCCGGGGCCACCACCATAACCGAGCTCTGCGCATGGGGGCGGGCTGCAATCATGATACCCTATCCCTATGCTGCTGACGACCATCAGCGTAAAAACGCCCAGGTCTTAGTGGAGCACGGCGCCGGGCGGATGATCACGGATAAGGAACTCTCGGGAAAGCGGCTCGCCGAGGCAATCCTCACCCTCTATCACAGCAAAAGGGCATTACAGGCGATGGAGGTGAAAGCGGCCTCCCTCGGGCGGCCCGATGCGGCTGCCCGGATCGTGGATCAGTGTTATCAATTACTGGGTCTGAACTAGGGGCATGCGGTGTACAGGAGAAACATCCAGCAGATACACTTTGTCGGGATCGGGGGGATCGGGATGAGCGGTATAGCAGAGGTCCTGCTCAATCTCGGCTATGGCATTACCGGATCGGACGCGAAGGAGACGGAGATCACGAGGCGTCTGAGTCAGTTGGGGTGCAGGATAACCTATGATCACCGAAAGGAGAATGTGCAGGGGGCCGACGTGGTAGTGATCTCCTCGGCCATCAGGGGGGACAACCCGGAGATTCAAGAGGCTAAAGCGCGGATGATCCCGGTGATCCCGCGCGCCGAGATGCTGGCGGAGCTGATGCGGATGAAATACGGCATCGCCGTTGCCGGCACCCACGGCAAGACCACCACCACTTCCATGGCCGCCACCGTCCTGGCCCATGCGGGCTTGGACCCCACGATGGTGATCGGGGGGAGGCTCAATAGCTTGGGAAGCAGCGCCAAACTCGGGGAAGGGGAATTTCTGCTGGCCGAGGCCGATGAGAGCGACGGCACCTTTCTCACATTATCCCCCACCATCGCCATCGTCACCAATATAGACCCTGAACACCTGGACTACTATGATGACATCGAGCACATCAAGAGGACCTTCCTTGAGTTCATCAACAAGGTGCCCTTCTACGGGAGCTCCATCCTCTGCCTCGATCATATAAACGTACGCTCACTCATCCCCGCCGTGCACAAGCGGTACATCACCTACGGCCTCGACCGAGAGGCGAACCTGCGGGGGGCGGGGATAACGCCGGGGGGGTGGGGTATCGCATTTGAGGCCTGGTGGCAGGATCGGTTGCTGGGAAAGGTGAGCCTCAAAATGCCCGGGATACACAACGCATACAACGCCCTGGCCGCCATCGCCTTGGGGATAGAACTGGAGATAGCGTTCAGCACCATCAAAGAGGCCTTAGAGGGCTTCACCGGGGTTGGAAGGAGGTTCGAGTTGAAGGGGGAAGCAGCCGGGGTGACAATCATAGACGACTATGCCCACCATCCCGAAGAGATCAGGGTCACCGTGGCGGCGGCCAAGGGCATGGGGGAGCGGCGTATTATCGCCCTGTTCCAGCCCCACCGATACTCCAGGACCAGGGACCTCTTCGATGAGTTCCTCTCCGCCTTCGCCCAAGCAGACATGCTCTTCATCACGGACATCTACCCGGCAGGAGAGGACCCCATCCCGGGTGTGACCGCCGAGGCCCTGTTTCAGGCGATCAAGGACAGGGGGGGCACCGAGGTCCGCTACGTACCCGACAGGGAACAATTGGTCGATGAGGTCCTGCCGGCCCTGATGCCCGGGGACATCGTCATGACCCTGGGTGCAGGAAATATCTGGGAGGTCTCGGAAACCATCGTGGAGGCATTGAGGAAGAGGACCCCATGATCACCAACAGCTTGGCAAAGAGGATCAGAAAAACAGGCTTTGGAGGGGATATCCGGCGAGGAGTCCCCATGAGCGAGATCACCTCCTTCAGGATCGGGGGGCCGGCAGACCTTATCCTCTATCCCCAAGGGTTGGAAGACCTGCAGATCCTTATGGCCCTCTTCCGCGATAAGGGACTGAGATACCTCCTCCTCGGCAACGGGTCCAATATCCTGGCCTCAGACAGAGGCGTACGCGAGCCCCTGATAAACCTCTCCCACGGGTTCAAAGAGATCAGAAAGCAGGGGACAAAGGTCATGGCGGGGGCCGGCATCGGGCTCCCCCAGTTGCTGCGATTTTGCGCGGCCAATGGCCTCAGCGGACTGGAACCCCTGGCCGGTATCCCCGGCACCGTAGGGGGAGGGATCCGGATGAATGCCGGCAGCTGGGGCGTAGAGATCGGAGATATAACCTCCTCACTGATGGTTATGGGACGTGCGGGAGCGATCACGTGGGTGAAGCGGGAGGAGGTGGCATTCGGCTACCGGGGAATCAATCTGCCCGCCGAAGATATCTTCCTCCAAGGAGAATTCTCCCTGCACAAGGGAGAGGAGCCAGAGATCGCGGGGCGGATGCAGGATTTTGTGCGCAGGAGAAAGGAAACCCAGCCCCTCTTTCAGCCGAGCGCGGGCTCAATCTTCAAAAATCCCGAAGGGATACCGGCGGGAAAGTTGATTGAAGAAGTGGGGTTAAAGGGTGTGCGCAGGGGAAATGCCATGGTCTCCCCCCTGCACGCGAACTTCATCGTCAATGTAGGGGATGCCCAGGCGCGGGATGTCCTGGGGCTGATAGGATTGATCCGCGAGCGGGTCTATCAAGAAAAAGGGACGACGCTTGAGTTAGAGGTGCAGATCATCGGTGAACCAGAGATGGAAAAATAAGCGCATCGGGGTGTTGATGGGGGGGATTTCCCATGAACGGGAGATATCCTTGAAGACCGGCGCCGCGATCCTCCAGGCCCTGCATGAAGGGGGATACCACGCGATAGGGATCGAGGTCTCCTCCGATATCTGCGAACGCCTCCTGCAGGAGAGGATAGATGTGGCCTTTATCGCCCTGCACGGCCGGTGGGGTGAGGATGGTACGGTACAGGGGCTCCTTGAACTGCTGCGGATCCCCTATACCGGCTCCGGGGTGCTGGCCAGCGCCCTGGCCATGGATAAGATCAAGGCAAAGGAGATCTTCCTCTTTCACGGCCTCCCTACGCCGGAGTTCATCATCCCCCAGGAGAAGAAGCCCTTGGAACCCCCCTTCCCTCCCCCGTGGGTGGTCAAACCGGCCTCAGAGGGATCGACCATAGGTATAGGCATCGTCATGGACCGCACGGGGCTGAAGGAGGCCGTCAAGCGCGCCAGGGAGTATGATCGGCAGGTCTTCGTCGAGCAGTTTATCGAAGGAAAGGAGCTCACCGTCGGGATCCTCAACGGGAAACCCCTTCCGGTCATCGAGATCGCCCCGCACGGAGGCGTGTACGACTATGAGGCAAAGTATAGCCCCGGCATGACGGAATACCTCTGCCCCGCGCCGATCAGTGAAGGGAAACAAAAGGAGGCACAAGGATTGAGTCTCAAGGCCTACAACATCCTGGGCTGTCACGGCTGCGCTAGGGTGGATATACGGCTGAGCGAGCGAGGCGAGGTCTTTATCATAGAGGTAAATACCGTGCCGGGGATGACGGAGACGAGTCTCGTACCCAAGGCGGCGGCCCACGTGGGGATATCCTTCCCCCAACTGGTGGAGGTCATCTTGAAGGAGGCCTCCTTAAAGATCGTGGAGGGAGCGGGATGAAAAAGGGAAAAAAATTGGTCTTCGTGGGGATTGCGGTGGCCATCATCACCTTCATCTGGGGATTGGAGCGGGGCACGCAACTGCTGCTCGCCTCCCATCTCGAGCTGGATACCATCGAGGTGCAGGGAAGCGTGCGCACGGCCGCTCAGGAGATCATAGAGGCCGCCTCGGTGCCGCTCAAGACGCCGATCTTCCAGCTTGACCTCAAGGAGATCGCCCAGAGGGTGGAGACCCTTCCCTGGATCAGGTCCTGCGAGGTGCGCAGGGTGCTGCCGGACAAGCTGAACCTGCGGGTGGCTGAAAGACAACCTGTGGCCCTGATCCGTCTGGACAAGCTCTACTACGTGGACGAGGACGGCACCCCCTTTAAGGAGCCCTCTCCCGGTGAGACCCTCGACTACCCCATCTTGACCGGATGGGAGGATCAGGGAAAGGGCATGGGAAAAGAGCTCATCGGGGAGGCCCTGTGGCTCATCAGAGAGGTGCAGGAGCACCCGCATCTCGCCCGAGAGGGCATCTCCGAGATCAACTTCGATACAATCGACAACATGATCATCTTTACGGCGAAGGAAGGGACCATGATTCACATGAGCAGGGGAGATGTCGGGCTCAAGGTGAAAAGGTTGGAGGAGGTCTGGAAGAGGACTGCGGCGAAACATCTCCCCGTGAAATATATCTTGTATGAAGGCCCCGGCCGCATCGTGGTTGGGCTTGAGGAAAGGGGGTGACAAGATGGGCAAGAAGGAAGAGTTCATCGTGGGGCTGGACATAGGGACGACCAAGATCTGCGCTATTGTCGGCGTCCCCTCCGCAAAGAGGCCGGATATCATCGGAATCGGCACCCATCCATCGCATGGACTCAGAAAAGGCGTAGTGGTCAATATCGAGAGCACAGTGCAATCGATCAAGCGGGCGGTGGAAGAGGCGGAATTGATGGCAGGGTGCGAGATCTCTTCGGTCTACACCGGCATCGCCGGTGGACATATCAAGGGGCTTAACAGCCACGGGATCGTCGGGGTAAAGAGCCGTGAGGTGACCGAAGGCGACATCAGAAGGGTCATCGACGCCGCCAGTGCCCTCCAAATCCCCATGGACCGGGAGGTGATCCATATCCTGCCTCAGGAGTACATCGTCGACGGGCAAAATGGTATCAGGGACCCCCAAGGGATGAGCGGGGTCAGGTTGGAGGTCAAGGTCCACATTGTCACCGGTGCAGTCACCTCGGCACAAAACATCATCAGGTGCGCCAATCGGGCGGGGTTGGAGGTCAACGATATCATCTTACAGCAACTGGCCTCCAGCGAGGCAGCCCTCACCCCCGAGGAAAAGGAACTGGGGGTGGCCCTCGTCGACATCGGAGGTGGCACCACCGATATCGCCATCTTCCATCAGGGGAGCATCAAACATACCTCGGTCCTCTCGCTGGCCGGCGACCACCTGACCGGTGACATCGCCATCGGCCTCAGAACCCCGATTGAAGAGGCGGAGAAGATCAAGAAAAAACACGGATGCGCCCTGACCTCCCTCGTGGGGAAGGATGAACGGGTGGAGGTTCCCGGCGTGGGCGAGCGGAAGGCCAAGACCATCTCAAAATATATGCTGACTGAGATCATAGAACCCCGTATGGAGGAGATCTTGTCCCTCGCGCAGAGACAGATCATCAACTCCGGCTACGAAGGTCTTATCGCCTCGGGGATCGTCCTCACCGGCGGATCGGCCCTCCTGGAAGGGGTCGAAGATCTGGCCGAACAGGTCTTCAGCCTCCCCGTGCGCAAGGGTTCTCCCCGGGACATCGGGGGGCTGACGGACATCGTCGCGAACCCCATCTACACCACCGCCGTGGGACTCGTCCTCTACGGACAGAAGGACAGAATCAGCGAGGGGTTCGCCCCCGGCGAGAATAACATCTTCGACAAGGTCACCCGAAGGATGAAGGGTTGGTTTAAGGAATTCTTCTAGGCAAGGAGGACTGAACATGATCGAACCTAAAAAAATGGCCGATTGTTTCCCGAAGGGGAATAGGAAAGGAGGTTGCAGCGATGTTTGAGCTCGATGAAAACCGTGCACTGGGAGCAAAAATAAAGGTCATAGGCATAGGTGGAGGCGGCTGCAATGCCTTAAACACCATGATCGATCTCAAGCTGGAAGGGGTCGATTTCATCGCCGCCAACACCGATGCGCAGGCATTGAAGGTCTCCCGGAGCTCCGTGAAGATCCAACTGGGAGAGCAGATAACGGGCGGAAGGGGTGCCGGCGCCGACCCCGAGATAGGCAGAAAGGCGACCCTGGAGAGCATGGACCAGATCAGCGAGGCCTTGGACGGAGCAGACATGATCTTCATCACCGCAGGGTTGGGAGGGGGCACGGGCACCGGCGGGGCCCCCATCGTGGCCAATATTGCCAAGGAACTGGGCGCCCTCAGTGTGGCCATCGTCACCAAGCCTTTCCAGTTTGAGGGGCGTAGAAGGCATTTCCATGCGGAACAAGGCTGGGATGAGCTGAATCGATATGCCGATACCCTTATTACCATCCCCAATGAGCGGTTGCTCGCCATCAGCGGCAAGAGCATGCCCCTGCTGGAGGCCTTCAGGAATGCGGATGAGATCCTCTACCAGGCGGCCAAGGGGATATCGGACCTCATCCTGGTCCCCGGCTTGATCAACCTT
>CAZFIR010000108.1:0-16443 GCA_964519535.1 uncultured Thermodesulfobacteriota bacterium
TTTATCGAAATCGACGGGATAGTCCGTGTCGCTCACCCAATTGACATCTGCCTTGAGGTAATATCTCCCTGGGAAGGTCTGGTCATGGTCGGCAAAGATGGACCAACGGCTTTTATCCAGCCGCTCATCAAAGATATAAAAGCCCTTGATCTTCCCGCTGGCCCGCTGGCTCCAGGCATAGCGGTATTCAGCCCCTTCTTTCCACCCCCTCCCTCTGGAATCTCCAATGCGCTCGAGGTAAAAGGTGGCATCCTGATTGGGGGCGATGGCCCAGTAAAAGGGGATGGTGATCTCAGGCCCCCATTTGCTCGAGCTGCCGAATTCGGGAAAGAGGAAACCGCTCTGTCTCTCCAGTTTGACCGGAAACATGCCCCAAGGAAAATAGAAGACCGGGATATTCTTCACGTGGAAACCGGGCCACCAGCCCTGGGCATACCCTTCGATCTCCACGTCCAATCGCTTGACTGAAAATTTCCAAGATGGTACCCGCGCATCGCAGGAGGTCAGGGTGGCGTCATAGACGCGGTACTCCATCTCCCCCAACTTTTCGGCCTTGCTCCCGGTGATGTGAAAGTTCTTTTGTTTGAGGAAGAGCCTGCCCTCATATACCATCCCCTGCTTCGTGTCGATGTTCAACTCCAAACGATCGCAACGCAAAATATCTTCACCTTCAGTCAGGACCACTCCTCCCTCTGCCATGACATCTTTCGTCTTTTCATAATAGATCACCTTGTCTGCCTGTACCGTGGTGTTTTTGTAGACAATCTGCACCGCTCCCTCTAATGAGATAAAAGCCCCCTTCTGATCGTAGGTGAGCTTATCCGCCTCCATGGTGATAGGACCCTCAGCCTTATAATCGGAGTCAAGCTCAAATCCGATAGCTTGCCCGATGGCCTGCTGGGGGACCAGTGAAAAGGAGCAAAAGATAAACAGAAGAATGATGACCACAGACGGGCGATGGAAAGACCTCACCGTACCTGCCCCCTGCGCAACAGGTGATCTCTCACTTCTCCCACCGTAAACAAGGAACCGGTAACCAAAATCAGATCATCCTCCTGAGCCATTTCTTTTTTCAGATAACCCACGCCCTCCTTAACCTCCTCGATCACTCTTACATCGCTGCAGTAGTGCTGAGCAATCTCGGCTAGCTGCTGGGCGGGCAGCGAACGGGAATTATGAGGCCTGGTAGCAATGAACGCCGATGCCAGAGGGGCCAATTCTGCCACAACGGCCGATACCTCTTTATCTTCCATGATTCCCATTACCATATAAAGATGTTGATAGTCAAACCCTTCCTGAAGGGCCTCCCGTAATGCCCTGGCTGCGGCAGGGTTGTGGGCACCATCAATGAGGATCTGAGGCGATTGTTGAACGAGTTCCAATCTCCCGGGCCATCGAACCTTTGCCAACCCTTGATAAATGGACTCCTCCCCTACTCCATACCCCCCCTCTCCCAATGTCTCCAGCGTCCCCAGCGCCACCGTAGCGTTTGCGATCTGGAAAGGGCCCGCCGACCCCAACCTGATATCCGGTAATCTCCACGTGAGACCGCAGAAGTCGAGAGTCCCCGTTTTGGTCCGTGTGCCCCTGAAATCCCGGCCCGCCAACCTCAGAGGGGCCTCTTTTTTCGCGCACGCTTCCTCCAAAACGGTTATCACTTCAGGCTGGGTGGCACCACTCATCAGGGTAACGCCTTGCTTCACGATCCCTGCCTTTTCCCTGGCGATATCCTCAATCCTTTCTCCGAGAATTTGATAATGATCTCTCTCTACATTGGTGATTACTGTTATCAGGGGACTCACGATATTGGTGGAGTCCAACCTCCCCCCAAGGCCTACTTCTAAGATGGACACGTCCACTTCCTGGTGAGCGAAATAATAGATAGCCAAAGCGGTGGTAAAATCAAAAAAGGTAAACAGTTGGGGGATACCTTCTTCTTCAACCCTGCTGCGCAGCAGGTCTGTGAGCCTCACCACCTCGTCCCAGGCAATCTCGGTGCCGTTTATCTGGATCCTCTCGGTGAACGATACCAAATGCGGGGACGTATAAAGACCGATCCGGTATCCCTCCTCCTGTAAGACTGAGGCCATCATGGCACTCACCGATCCCTTACCATTCGTTCCACCAACGTGGATCACCTGTAAATCACGGTGGGGATTGTCGAGGGCCTGTAAGAGGCGGGAGATGTTATCCAGGCCGAAAACCATCCCGAATCTCTCAAGGCCATACAGGTATGCCAACGTATCGTGATGACTCATAAAAGAGAGGAAGCAGAGAAGGGGGACCTCAGTGATACATGAGATCCAATAACTTCCCCAATGTCTTTTTTAATTTCCTCCGCTCCACAATGAGATCTATCATCCCATGCTTGAGGAGGTACTCCGCCCGTTGGAATCCAGCCGGGAGTTCGGCCTTGATGGTCTCCTTGATGACACGGGGCCCGGCAAATCCTATCATTGCCCTTGGCTCAGCCATAATGATGTCGCCCAACATGCCAAAGCTGGCCGTAACACCACCAAGCGTGGGGTCTGTCAGGACTGAAATATACGGCAACCGTTCCTTCCGGAGGAGGGATAAGGCAGCGCTGGTCTTGGCCATCTGCATGAGGGAGAGGATACCTTCTTGCATCCTCGCCCCCCCCGAGGAGGTGAAAATGATTGTCCCTATTTTTTCATCCATGGCCTTCTCAACCATCCGAGCGATCTTCTCCCCAACCACTGAGCCCAAGCTCCCCCCTAAAAAGCCGAAGTCAAAGACCCCGATCATCGCCGGGGCCCCGTGGATGTCGCACCTTCCCGTAGTGAAGGCATCCTTCACGCCCGTCTTGTGCTGTGCCTCATGCAACCTGTCCGAATACCGCTTGAGGTCGCGGAAAGAAATAGGATCAATCGGCGCCAACTCTCGGTCAAATTCCCTGAAGCTGTCATCGTCCGCCACGATGGCAATCCTGTTGTGGGCTTGAATGGGAAAGTGGTAGCTGCACTTGGGGCATACGTGGAGATTACGCTCAAGTTCCTTTTTGTAAATAATCTCCTGACAGGCATTACATTTTGACCATAAGGCATCGATTGCCTTCTCCTCAGTAGGAGGAGTCTCTTTTTTCTTAAACCATGTCATTCATTTCACCTTCAGAGGTCGATTGTCTCCCCTTGGGTGAGGATAGCAATCCGCTCATCACCCAAGGCATCAATCTCCTCTTCAATGGACTTCAGGTATTGAGGCTTCATGTGAAAGACAAAGACGGGACAATTCCGTTCCTTGAGCTTTTCGAGTTCTTGGGCCATGGTTTGGGGGGTGAGATGGCCGGAGAGAGACGCCAACTCTTGTTGTTCATTGGAGAAGGAACATTCTATAAAGACAGCCAACAGATTTTCAAATGTGTTGCAGACCTTCCATATATGGTCTGTCGGTCCCGTGTCTCCCGTATAGACGACGTGGCCGTGATCACACCTGATGATATAGCCGACCGCCGCTATGTTATGATCGACCTTCTCCGCCCTGACGCTTACCCCCGGGGAGGCGGGATAGAATTCACCCTCTTTGATCGTCTCAAGACCGAGGACATGATCATCCCCGAGCGGGATGGCGGTGAAATCAGGACAGATAATGCCATTGATAAAGTGTTGTTTGAGCAGTTTCAATATCTCCGCCGTACTGTATACCTTGAGCGCGCGGCCTTTCTCCTCAAAACGATTGTTGGTCAGAAAAAAGATATCTTTAATATGATCGAGATGAGAATGGGTAACGAATATTTGCTGAACCTCCCCTTGCTCTTCAACGGTCAAGGTAGAGACGATAGAACCCGCATCTAACATCACAGAGCCGTCTACCAAGAAGCCACAGCTCTTAAATTGAAGCAATTCAGTGCCATAACACCCTAACACCTTTATTCGCATACCATTTCTCCCACAAACGCCTTAAGGGGGTGAACGTAAAAAATATCAGAATTGATGGATATGTCAACCGATTTCTCTTCGGGGGGAACTCTGAAGGGAAGGCTGGACAATATCGCATACTGTATGATATATTCAATTAAATTGGACAGGTAGGATCGATCAGGACCCCACCGACCACATCAAAACGGTCAGGAGGAAAAGCTATGTCCATCTTAAAAAGATCGTCCACGCTTATCATTATCCTCACGTTTATGACAGTCGGCTGTGCCGTCAACCCGGTCACGCAAAAGCGGGAGATCATGCTCTTCAGCGATCAAGATGAGGTGGCAATGGGGAAGCAGGGACACGATGCCGTTCTGATACAGTTTGGTGAATATGACGACCCCTCCCTCCAGAGATATATCGATCAGGTGGGACAGAAAATCGCACAGGTCTGCCACAGAAAAGACCTGCCACATCACTACATGGTGGTGGATTCCGCAGTCCTCAACGCCTTTGCCTTGCCGGGGGGATATGTCTATATAAACAGGGGGTTATTGGCCCATCTCAACAGCGAGGCTCAAGTCGCGAGCGTCTTGGGCCATGAAACCGGCCATATAACCGGAAGGCATGGGGTCAAGAAATATCAGAAGGCCATGGGGGCCCAACTCGTCCTCCTCGGGGTGGCAGTGGCCACCGAATCGCAAGGGCTGGCACTGGGCACCAATCTCCTCCTCTCCGCCATCCTCCAGGGCTACAGCAGAAAGGACGAACGCCAGGCTGACGAACTGGGGGCCTTATACATGTACCAGGCCGGCTACAACCCCATGGAGATGCCGGAGTTTTTTAGCATACTGGAAAGAATGGAGAAGAGAAGTCCGAACCTCATCGAGCAATTATTTGTCTCCCACCCCCCTACCCCCGATCGGGTGGAAAAGACCAAGGCTCACGCCCAGGAATTGACTCAAGGAAAGACAGCAGACCTCACCATAGCCCAGAACCGCTACATCTCCCATCTTGACGGTCTCGTCTTTGGTCCTGGTGAACGGGACGGGACAATAGAAGACAGTCTCTACCGAAACAGATACTTTCGCTATCAGGTACAGATGCCGGCTGGGTGAAAGATCCAGAGAGGGAATACGGCAGGCTCGCTCCTCGCCCAAGACCCCTCCGAGAGATTTCTCTCCCAGGTCATACCCCTTGAACTGAAGGAGGAACTGACCCCCGACCAATTGGCCGTCACGGTGGAGGGGAATTCAGGCCTGGAGCCGGCAGGCGCTGCGTGGATCACCGTCGACAATAAAAAGGCCTATCGTGTCGATTACCGGGCACAATCGCAGGCAGGCGTCTTGTTGGGGCTGCGCATTGCCTATGTGACCAGGGGGAAGACGGGATTCATCATGGCAAACATTGCACAGTTGCAGGAATTCGCCAGTGGAAGCAGAACGTTCAATCGGGTCATCTTCGGTTTTCGTTCCCTCTCCGCCCAGGAGGTAACGAAGGTACCCCTGTACCGGCTGAAGGTATATATGACAAAGAGGAACGATACCTTTCCCGCCATCTCAGACAGGTTCTACCAGACAACCAAGTATGCCGATGACATCAAACAATTCAACGGCATGGATGAACTCGCAGTCCCGCCGGTGGGAACGCTGATCAAGATTAAGCCCCTCCTGCCCAAAGACTCATAGGTGAGAGGATGCCTTACGGGGCGAGGGGGATTTGTTCTAAACCCATGGTCTCGGGGAATCCGCACATAATATTCATATTTTGGACGGCCTGCCCGGAGGCACCCTTGACCAGATTGTCAATGGCCGAGATAACGATAACCTGACCGGAAGCATCATTCACCATCACGCCCAGATCACAATAATTCGACCCGCGGACCTCCATGGTGGAGGGGAACGCGCCTGCAGGGCAGAGGCGGATAAAGGGCTCATCCCCATAGCGCCCCTCATACACCTCATATGCCCGCTCCGTCGAGATTGCTCCGGTAAGGCGGGCATAGATGGTGGACAAGATACCCCGATTGATGGGGATCAGGTGGGGGACGAACAGGATATGGACCTGTTCCCCTCCCCGCGTGGTGAGTTCCTGATCCATCTCCGGGGCATGACGGTGTTTGGCCACGCCATAGGCCTTTAACCCCTCCCCCACCTCACAAAAGAGATTGGTCATGGAAGGATTCCTCCCCGCCCCGCTCACCCCTGATTTGGCATCTACGACAATACCTGAGGAAGCGATCACCCCCGCTTCCATAAGGGGAGCCAGCGCGAGGATAGCCCCGGTCGGATAACACCCGGGATTGGCCACCAGCTGTGCCCTCTTGATCTCTGCTCGATATATCTCGGGGAGTCCATAGACCGCTTTGGGCAAAAGGTCAGGGCAGGAGTGTTTGCCGTACCACCGTTCATAGAGATCTTTATCCCGCAACCTGAAATCAGCACTGAGGTCCACAACCTTCTTTCCACCCTTGATGCATTCCGCTACGACACCCATCGACTGCCCATGGGGCAACGCCGTAAAGATCAAATCCGCTTCTTTGACTACCCGCTTAATTGACAACTCGCTGAGGCGTAGATCGATAACGCCCTTCAAGGAAGGGAATATCTCGCCGATGGCCGAGCCCGCGAACCGTTCGGAGGTCGCAACAGTGATCTCGACCTTCGGATGACCGGCCAAGATCCTCAGGAGCTCCTGACCGGTATACCCGCTCGCACCAATGATCCCTACTTTCATATTGTGCTCCGTCCCCCCTTATGCGAAACAAATGGACAACAAATAAAAAGGGGAGGTTAACCTCCCCTGGTAGGTCAACCTATCGCTTGGAGTATTGAAACCGAGCCCTGGCTCCTCGCTGTCCGTATTTCTTTCTTTCCTTAACCCTCGGGTCACGGGTAATAAAGCCGGCCTTTTTTAACGCATCCCGTAATGTATCATTATAGGACAACAGGGCCTTGGAGATACCATGCCTGATAGCCCCTGCCTGTCCAGCAGCCCCCCCGCCCTTGACATTGACGTGGACATTGAACTGTCCTACGGTATTGGTCAATTCTAAGGGCTGCAGGATGGTCATCCGCAGGGTCTCCCGGGGGAAGTAGTCATCAAAGGCCCTCTTGTTTACCTCAATCTTCCCCTCTCCGGGCCGCAGCCACACCCGGGCTATTGTCGTCTTTCTCTTTCCCGTTGCGTAATACTTTTCCTCTGCCATATGCTCCTCGAACCAGTTAGTTATACCTGAATCTGTTCCGGTTGCTGCGCCGTATGGGGGTGATCAGGCCCGGCATAGACCTTCAATTTTTTGACGACCCTCCTCCCCAACCTATTCTTCGGCAGCATTCCCTTTACCGCCCGTCTGAGCAACTCTTCCGGCTTTTGGGCCAGCAGCTTTTCCGCAGCCACGGCCTTTATGCCGCCTGGATACCCAGAGTGATGGTAATACACCTTATCCTTGAGCTTGTTCCCCGTCAGCCTCACCTTCTCCGCATTCACCACGACGACGAAATCCCCGGTATCCACATGGGGGCTGAAGATCGCCTTGTTTTTGCCCCGCAAGATCTTTGCGATCTCAGTGGCCAATCTTCCCAGGACCTTGCCTTCGGCATCTATGAGATACCACGCTTTGTCGACTTCATCTTTCCTCATATGAGAGGTCTTCATTTCGCTATCCTTTGCCCTCTTGCAGAATAATGAATAGTAATATGTAATATATTGCATCGTATTTGTCAACCGCAAAACCTGCCTTCACCAGGCCCAGGGCACCAAGCTCGACACAATACCCTTGATCTTCAGCAAGCACCTTGTATACTTACTAGTACCATGATAAAAAGCAGCAGGGTATCCAATCCCTGTGCCAAGAGAAAAGGATCATAACTCATGAAAATCATTATCTATTTATTATTGTTTGCATTGACCTTCTCTTTAGGGGGGTGTGCAGGTTCCCAGGGGGATAACGACACCCTCTTTCAGATATCAACGATCAACGCCCTGCTAAGCGGAGACTACCAAGGCGCGATGACCTTCGGGGAGCTAAAACGGTATGGCACCTTTGGACTGGGCACCTTTGACGCGCTGGACGGAGAGATGATCGGCTTGGAGGGGCAGTTCTATCAAATCAAGGCCGATGGCGTGGCCTATCCGGTCCCTGACTCCATGACCACACCCTTTGCCGTGGTGACGGTATTTGACGCCGATAAGACCGTTGAATCACAGGACAGGATGGACTACGAGGGGTTGCAACGCTATCTGGATGAGGCGATCCCTGACAAAGGCATCTTTTACGCCGTCAAGATCGAAGGCACGTTCCCATATATCAAGACCCGCAGTGTGCCGAAACAACAGGAGCCCTACCCCCCCCTGGTCGAGGTAGTAAAGGAGCAGGCCATCTTTGAATTTCATAATATCGAAGGCACCATTGTGGGTTTCCGATGCCCGGACTCCGTAAAGGGGGTCAATGTGCCGGGCTATCACTTGCACTTTATCACAGCGGACAGAAAGGCCGGCGGTCACCTCCTCGCGTGTCAACTTCAGAATGCAACCATCGGCATAGACTACACCTCCGAATTTTACATGGTCTTACCGCAACATGAAAGCGCACGACAGAAGTCTGATCTCAGCAAGGATAGGAGTGAGGAATTGAAAAAAGTAGAACAGGAGTAAAAGACTATCTCATTAACTTGTTCTATAGTGATGAGGATGAAGGATATATTAGGGAGTCATGGCTGCTGAAGAAGTAAGACTAGAGACAGATAAGCTTGCGGATTTCCTTCAGGTTGTGGAAGACTGGAGGAAGCATTGGGACGTTGGAGAACGCGCAGTCTACAGAGGGCATACAGATTTCAACTGGCTTCTTATCGCCAAATTGTTTAGGGATCCCGACGCCAAGCCAGAGAACAAACACGATGATAACCCGCACCAAGTTGAAAAGCAACTACTGCGCGAGCTTTTGACGATGAAAGAGGCCCACAATCTCGAGCACAGGCTCTTTCACGATTTTTCCCGGTACCTTTACGCGCACCGTCCCGATCTGGTCTGTACCGTGCCTGAGGAAGAGAAGAGCAGCACTCGAGCAATGCAGGAATGGAGACAGCTAGCTATCGCCCAACACTATGGGCTACCGACCCGCTTCCTCGATTTTACTACGAACATGCTCGTCGCCTTGCTCTTCGCAGTGGAAGAACCGGTGGCATGTCGAAAGACAAACGGGGAATGGCAGGAACAGGACAGCGCTGTCTGGTGCATCGAGGTGCCAAACCGGCTGAAGGTCTGGCAGGTTTGGAAGAAGGCGGGTGTTTGGCTGTCGCCTCTGGAGTTTGCAGAGGAAGGCAGCGCCCCGCCTATCGTCAATTTCGTGGATACCGCTTTTGTCCCAGAGCATATCGACGAACGCATCCGGGCACAGGGAAGCGTCTTCATGTGTGAACCCCGGGGCAAGAAACACCCTTGGCAGCTCCACGTAAAACTTCGGGATAAGAAGGAAGCCGTTCTAAATCGCGAGACGGACAAGAAGAAGGACACCAGAACCCTTAAGGTTTGTATACCCAAGGACGCCCGCGAGTCTTTGCGGGAACAACTTGACCTTGTGGGCATCAATCGTGCTACCTTGTTCCCGGACCTCGGATCGGCCGCGAGTTACCTGGCGTGGGCAGTGCATCAGCGCAAGAGGCCTTACGCCAGGTAGTCCGCCTTTTACGGTTGAGACGGAATCGGGCCAAGCAATCATCCCCGCCTAACGAGTGTGCGAAGCCGACGAGCAACCGTATGATCAAATGCAGTGTTCCGTAGATCTGTACAGCGGTTGCTCGCGGCTTACCCATTAGTTCATTCCATCATAGCCCTTTCAATCTAACCCAATCAATCTTTTGACATTTTTTGAGAGGATCAATTCTTTCTCAGCATCGCCTATCGGCAGGGACAAGACCTTATGGAGCTCGCTCTTCATCTGCCCAAAGGGTATATCGGAGGCGAAGAGGATTCGTTCGGGCCCTATCTCCTTCACAAACCTCCGTATCGTATCGCGATCAGCCAATGCGGTATCAAAATAGCAATTTTCCCGCCGCCTGAAGGCCTCAAGAAAATCCAAAGGCGAGCCCCCCAAGAGCCCCAGGTGGGGGATGATGATCTTTAAAGTCTTGGTCATCTCCACAAAGGTTTCGGTAAATGCCAGTTCCTCTTCAAAGATAATGGGAAGGTCGATCCCCTCCGACTCCTCGATAAAAGCGCCTAAGGCCGGGTCCTCCAATACCGTATAGTTGGACGAGCAATCCTGCACTCCCCTGGTCCAATGCCACTTCCCGCCGTAAAATCCCTTTTCTTTCGGAATAGGGCGCAGGTCCTCGGGGATGTAGTAATAGGGGATAAAGGTATGGTCGCTGCCCGCTTCCTCTAAAACTTGATCATTGATCCTCTCGTCAGCCAAGGCCTGGGACGGGAAGGGGAAGATGACGATCCTCCCTACCCCGCTCTGCTCGGCCTGGCGCAAGAGCTCCGCGGTCGTCACCTCAATACCCATGGTCACGGATGGCCCCCAATGGGTGTGAGAATCGATAATTTCCATATAAATAAACTCTCTTCTAAGGTTTACTCTTTGTAGGCATCGCGACTTTGCTCCTGCTGGGCATCCCTGCTGTAGCCGCACGCCGATGAGGGATCTTGGAGCAACATCAGCGCATGCTGTTTATCAATGGCGTCCACCGGTTTCATCACAGGATAGGTCTGCAATTCCGTCAATATCTTCTTCGCCTCTTCGATCGCGGCAAGATCATCCTTACGCTGTCCGTAACAGAGCAGGCTTACAGCAAGCTCCTTGGCATATTCAATCCGCTTCGGCTCTCTGACCACGGCCTTCCGCTGGTAACTGACGGATTTCTCTATATCACCACATGCGCCAAATATCTGTTTGAACGGAAAAATACAAAGCCATGTCGGCACCACACGATAGAGTTGCCCGAGGGCAGTGTAGGTGTCTCCCAGCGCATTGGCGCTGCCGTTAGCTGCACGATAGTGCGGATTCAATGTTTCAGCCTTCAACCAGAAGGCCTCAATCTTATCCACGTCAGACAACGATTTGAGAACACCTTGGGTGGTTCCTCTTCGACCCATGGCGATACCTTTCCAAAGCAAGCAATTGCCGTCGTTGGGATCTCTTTCCATACAGGATTCGGCCAAAGCCTCCATCGCCCGATAGCGTTTGATCAACTCTTCCTTTCCCGGTTTCTTGTCCCGGGGTATTGCCTCAATGCGGTCATATTCGTTTCTGCTTTTACGCCAAAACAATTCAGCTCGCTCTGGACATTGCTGCATCGCTTGGTCAAGAAGGTTGTCACTGCCGGTGTAATCGTTCTCCAGCCATAATTGTTCGGATTGGGCGATCAGATCGTCACACGACGCGTCGGCGGCAAAGACCGCCTCTCCCCACACAATTAAAAGTACAATCAAAAACGGATACATGCATTTTTTCATCATCTTTCTCCGTGCTGCTTAGTATGAGAAATAGGGCAATTTCCTCCCTTCTCCCAATCGTTTCAACCTCTCTAAACATGAATTCTTTATGGAAAAATGCCTTATCAGAATATGCGATTAAACTCAAGCGATTTTATTATAATAGCCAATCCAAACCTATTGAGGGATCAGGGACACATCGTTTCCGCGAGCAAGGGCTTTCAGGAGACCAGGAGTCGATAAGCTCCCTCTGGTTGACAATCTCCTATTTCAGTTACCTTCGCTACGCAGAGAGAAGCTCCGAAGCACACACCGCCGAGATCCTGTTTAAGATTGCCGACGAGGAAAAGGCCCACCTAGCCGCATTAGGCCGCCTCATGGAGGAAAAGGTCTAAAGCTTATTTCTTACGCCGACAGGCGGCGACAGATCTCCGCCACCAGGCCGGTGATGGCATCGAGAGGGAGGTGCTGATCAATAGAGGCATCGAACAGAACGCTGAGCCTGGGGGGAAATTCTTCATCAGCCCCCCACAGGACCATGACCACCGGTACGCGGGGAAGGGCAGCAAAGCGTAATGCCACATCGCCGTAGTGCTCCTGCTGGCCCCCAAGGGATAATCCCCGATCCAGAAACCCTTCGATATCACGGCCGTATTGCTCTACCAGGGGATCAAGGGAAAAACCGTGCGCACCCTGGAAAAAGCACTTCCCTCCTTTGAGACTGCTGCTTGCCACAAGCGTATCGGCAAGGGGTATATCCTGGGCATTAAGCAGGTAGGTGATGAGGATCACCTGAAGATCTATGGAAGGACCTCCTCTAGGGATGGATCCCGAGACAGGCTCAACCGTCCGGCTGCTGGGTATTATACGGTAGCGTTCTCGTAAAAAATCCAAGAAATATGATCCAGAGGCGTTATCAAACTGCGCCCCGCTGCGCCAGCAGATATCCTCATTATCTGACCGGATCAGGCCCTCCCAGAGGGCCGGATGCACGCTATGAACGGGCTCGGACATCATCAAATCCTCCCATTGCGATATGCTGACCCATGCGGCACCTGAGATATCATATCGTCACCGCATCTTACCCCGTGCCAGAGATGCGAATACGCCGACGAAACAGAGGGCCGCAAAGATAATAAAAGCGACTCTTATGCCCCGCACAAAGAGCGGGTAGTATTCAGGGGTAATCTGGATCCGGCCGAGATAGACGGCAAAAATTAGCATGGCGATCCCCATGCTGAACATCATACCAACCAGCCGCATGGTCCCTACTGTTGCGGAAGCAACCCCGTAATATCGTCTTTCCACAGAGCTCATCACGGCATTGGTGTTGGGAGAGGAGAAGATGCCGAAGCCAATGCCCACTAGGATCAAATCCGCCACGATAAATCCTAAGGCCGTTGTTTCGTTGATAAACGCAAAGAGAGCGAGCCCGATGGCCGTCAGCGCCATCCCTATGGAGGAAACGATCTGCGGCTCGACCCTGTCTGAGAGCCGGCCGGCAAAGGGCGAAAAAGCGGCCTGAACAGCCGGTTGGATTACCATAACGAAACCAGCCGTTTGCGGACTGAGCCCTTTGACATACTGTAAATAGAGGCTCAAGAGAAAGGCCACAGCAAATGTCGCGCTATAATTGATCAACGCCGCGATATTAGAAAACATGAAGGTCCTATTTGTTCTCAGGAGGAGGATATTAAAAACAGGGTGCTCCTGTCTCATCTCCCACCCAATAAAGGCTCCCAACCCGATAAGGCCAACAAGAACAAGCCATACGCCCGTCATGGTCGCCAATTGCGAGAATCCGTACATGATCGCAACCAGCGTGAGGATGTAGAGTATGGAGCCGAGGCCATCGAACCGCTCTCCCTTTGCTTCGGCCCATTCTCCCGTAAGCTTCCACAACGTCAGCGCAATAACGAAAAGGCCGAGCGGCACATTAGCCAAAAATATGCTCCTCCAGCCGAGCTGTTGGGTGAGCAATCCACCCAGAAAGGGACCAATGGAAAGCCCTAAATAGACCGCTGCAACGTTGATCCCCAATGCCCTCCCCCGTTCCCCTGCGGGAAACACCGAGGTAAGCATGGCTACGCCGGTGCCAAAGATCATAGCGCTCCCGATCCCCTGAAGGACGCGAAAAGCTATCAGGACAAGGGCAGATGGTGACAGTGCTGCCAGCAGCGACGCAAGGGTATAGATCGATATACCGTAGGTAAAGATCTTTTTCCTGCCATAGATATCGGCAATCCTCCCGAAAGGGACGAGAAACACCGCCGCGGCCAACAGATACGAAGTAGCAACCCAACCCAGCAAAATGGCATCCATGGCAAACTCGCGTCCGATGGAGGGAAGGGCGATATTGATCGAAGATCCCATGAAGGGCGTTAAGAACGACGCCATGGTAGCGACAACTAAGACAGTCCTTTTCGGCGCGTGAGTGTCCGTACGCATCAACTCCCCTTCGCTCCTATGCCCATGGTCCCGAAACGCTGGTATAAGATGGTGACATCATCCATGCCGGGGAGTCCTCATACTCAAACCCCTCCCGCAACCCAGGGCCGTAATGATCCCAAATCCACCCGCATTGGATACCGCTGCGGCAAGCTCCGCGCCGTGGAGAGCCACAGTATGCCACCCTGGATGATGGGATACTCGATGCCGAGTATTTCGGTAATGCGTGTCTTGAACATCAGCGCCTCCCTCATGAATAGCGGACAAAAATTGTTCCGACTCCATAAACATAAAAGTTGCATTATACCCTACGTGCGGGTAAAAGTGCAGAGAAAAAAGGACGCCCAAAAACCGCCGCGGCGTGGCTTATGCGTGGATAGCATATCTTTAACAGCCAGGTACAACAGCCGAAGTTACTACTGGCACTGGAATCCTTCAATTTCCCATCCAATCAACCACATAAAATATATTGACATCCCTTCTACCACCAGCTATATTGTGAACGCTATTCATTTCTTGTCCTAATCATCTGACAACACAACCTTAACTTCTGGAGTGAAGAATGAAAAAAGCTTCTCAGAAGTTATTGTCAAAGGAGCCTCCAAGGGACTGTTATACCCTTCGGAGGCTTTTGCCTGTGGGGAGGTAGTCACATAACGTAAGACCGAACCCTCCGCACCTCCCTTCAAAGGAGATTTTTGCCGGTGTGCAGAGGAAATACTGGGAATCGCCATGTGAGAAAAATATATTTGAACCTTTTCAGGGCTGAAGGACACTAATAAGCAATAAGGAGGAAAAACCCACATGAAGGGTCTCCAAGTATCCTAAACAAATAAGATGAAAAGGAGGACAGAACCATGTATGAGAACGTGAAAACATTATTTGTGACGGTGCTGGCGATTATATGTGTGGCTGTCATATTTTCACCAGCTTTGGCAGCAGCGCAAACTACAAGACCTGCTCCTGTAACGTCACCGGATGTTAAAGAACCAAGAGTAACACCGCTGCCCGATCTCATCGTTGCGAAATTCAATATCAATAAAAGCTCTTTTCGCAAGGTCGACAGCAAAACATATGGTGTCAGATTCACTGCCACGCTCAAGAATATCGGTAAAGGAATGGTCGATAAAAGGTTCTACTTCACTATACAACGATATGACCATGGGGCAGGCAGATGGAAAAACACGGCATTTGGTAAGACTAACAATTGCTATGAGATTACTGCGCCTATAGCATCCATATAAATCAGCACTCCCCTTTATCCGATACCCATTTTCCCCAAACGCCGGTAAATTTTATGCGCGTTGTCGACGATTTCCTCGATCACCTCTTTGACGCTCTTGAGCATATCGATCATTCCGACTATCTGACCGCACGCGATCACACCGGCATCTGCATCACCCTGCCGCAAGGCCTTCAACCCCACCTGACCGCTGACAACCGTGAGGAGTTCCTCCAGGGTTGCACCGTCCTGCTCCATCTCGAGGGCGCGCGCGGCAGCCGGGTTCTTGATCACGCGCGCCGCATTTTGCATAGAACGTTCGATGATCATCGTGTCGAGCTCCGAGGCCTGGAGCAATCGCTCTTTGATCTGTCGGGGGGCCCAGCACTCAGAGGTGAGCATGAACCGCGTACCCATGAGTACACCGTCGGCACCGAGCGCAAGGGCCGCCACAAACCCCTTGGCATCACAAATACCACCTCCCGCGATCAGGGGTATGTTCAGCTCACGGGAGGCCTTTTGTAACAAGATGAAGGTCGTCACATCATCCATGCCGGGATGACCGGCACACTCGAACCCCACGATGGTTACGGCATCGACGCCGAGCCGCTCAGCTGTCTGCGCGTGCCTCACCGCAGGCACCTTATGGATGACCCTGATCCCGGCCTCTTTAAGCCGAGGCAAATACGGCTCAGGGGTTCGTCCTGCGGTCTCCACCGCCGTCACGCCCTCTTCACATATTGCATCAAAGTATTCCTCAATCCTCTCACCTGTGGCGAGGTCGGGGAGCATCGAGACATTCACCCCGAAAGGCTTATCCGTAAGATTCTTGCACTTCCGGATCTCCTCCCTGAGACCTTCCCCGTTTCCGCAACTCAGGGCCGCGATGATTCCGAAGCCTCCGGCGTTGGATACCGCTGCGGCAAGCTCTGCCGTGGCAAGCCACATCATGCCACCCTGGATAATGGGATACTCGATAGTGAGCATCTCAGTAATGCGTGTCTTAAACATCAACGCCTCCGAAAATACACCCTCACCAAAAATGCGCTGAATATAATAAATCTAAAACGCCGCATTGTACACCTTTTGCAGGGAAAAGTGCAGTGGAAAGGGGTCGTGATGGTACAGTTCCTATAAACCCTGAGAACTTACTGCCATACCCTGTGTAATTCTACCGATATCATAACGGAAAATGTAAAGTCAGAAAAAAAAGATAATGCGCTCATGCCTGAACCGCCGACTTGCTCAATAGGGGTGACGATACCTCTTCTTTGTCCAATCTCGTAAAGATGGTACTCCTTTTGTTCTTTTCTAACAAAAAATATGATACGTTGCCTCTTATGTGTATGGCTTGAATAGCAGGGTAAAATTATGCTAACCTGTGATTATGACTGCACGGTGTATATGCCTCACCCAACTACAGAAGAGAAGGGCCATACTTAAACCACGGTAAACAAG
>CAZFIR010000109.1:0-12057 GCA_964519535.1 uncultured Thermodesulfobacteriota bacterium
CCCGCGCAGATCCCTTCCATCTTTAAGAACAATTCAGCGAGAGCCCCCCCCCTGCTGCTCTCTCACTTCTTCCAGCAGTTTCTCCACTTGGTACCCCGACGCCTCCGACACCTGTTGTAACGTCCTTATCATCTCCCAGCAGCTGAGGACCTCTGCCGTTGCTCGCTTGGTCAATCTTGCACAGTAGGCTATCGCCGTGGTGACGAACATCCACCAGAGTAGTTGTTCGAAGGCCTCTTTGTTAAACCACAGGATCTCTTGGTGGCGGTTGACCAACAGGGCGCGTTGCACATTGATGTCTTGGAAGAGGGATGAAAGCATTGCATATATTCGGTCCGTGCCGCCTCGCTCGAGCCAACACTGGTGCTCGGTGAGGAGTTTGACCAGGGTTACCGCATAGTCGGCCGACTGTTCATCAAGCCCACAATCCATGAGAACACCCGCCAGTATCCGGGCTAGTTGCCATTCGTCGAGCCAGCTTCGGCTCACCTCCTCGAAGCCGGTCTCGGCTGCCACCTTGCCCAGATCGTGCACAAAGAGCCATCCGAAGAGCGTACCCCATGCTGCCAGGTCATCGTCAAGCCCTGATCGTAGGTACGCGCCGACCTCACCGTCCATAAGTACGGGTAATCGCAAGGCCGCCTTCAGCCGGTCACGTATCTCTCGCGCAACCGCCGCCTCATCGCCTTGCCCGCCGGTGAATGCCTTGATTGCGTGCAGCAGCGCCCGCGCTTTCCCCTCCACTTCTTCGAGAAGCGTCTTGGCGGGTGTGGCGCCGACGCTGGTCACGCGTTTTTTCATCAACCGGCGGAACAGATCGGCGTTGACCAGCTCGATGAACGGACGATGGACGGGCTGCAACAGGATTTCCTGCAATGCCGCCTCGACACTCGGCACGCCGCGTCCGTTCAGGTAGGTTGTTATATGCTCGTAATGGTGCCACTCATTATCGTAGACCTCGCGGAAGTCCATAAAGACGTGGCACGTATACGCCGCCAACTCAACGTACAGCCCCCGCTCACACAGTTCATTGCTGCACCGGATATATTCCAGACCTGACCGATTGTCACGAAAGATCGTGAAGTGGCGCTCATCTTGGTGCAGCGCAAGGGCCTCGCTTAATGTCCGCTGCACGATCCGCTTGGAACCGTCTGGATCTTTGACCGCGGCCCCGACCGAGGCGCGGATCCATCCACGCACTTCTGCGAATTTGTTGTGATAGACGATGAGCGTGCGTTCATTTCCTGAACAGTTCGAGTATGCGAATACGTCTTCGTTAACGTATCCTTCTGGCGTCCAAAAGTCGTAGAGCACGAAATGCTCCACTTCGGCGAAGAGGTGTCGGCGATGGAGTAAGGGGAAGATCTCCCTCTTGTGCCGTTCCACCAGATCGTGGTCAGGGTGCTCGTCCCAATACGCCCGGCGATACTCCATGCCGTATTTTTCGGCAAACCCCTCGATCTGCCCGTGGCCGAACATGGGCAACCCGGGGAGGGTGACCATCATCGTGCAGATGCCGAAATACTTATCTCCCTTGCCGAACTGGTCTACCGCAGTGTGCTCATCCGGGTTGTTCATAAAATTAACGAAGCGCTTGAGGATCTCGGGATCGAACTCAAGGGTATTTTTCATGACCCATCGATATTTGGTATTGTCCTCATTGCGCAGCATGTTCATGAACGCACTATTGTAGACACGGTGCATGCCCAGGGTGCGTACGAAATAGCCCTCCATCAACCAGAAGGCCTCGGCCAGCAAGAGGGTGTCCGGCACTTCCTGAGCCACGCGATCCACGACCTCACGCCAGAATTCATCCGGCATGGCATCGTTAAATTGTTGGTGGGTTAGTCCGTGTTCTGCTCGCGAGGGAATGGCGCCTCCAGAGCCGGGTTCGGGGAACCACAGGCGCTGATAGTGCCGTTTGGTCAGCGTCATCGCCGCGTCGAAGCGGATAATGGGAGCCTGTCGAGCCACATGGATGATCGTCTGGATCACGGCCTCGCGCACTTCGGGATTCAAGAAATTGAGTTGAGCGGTGTCGTTCCACGGCATGCTGGTGCCGTCGTTGCCGTGATAGATAAACTTCTCATCCCCTGTCCAGGAATCCACCCTCTTGAAGGCCACGGCAGCGTCGGTGCGGTTGTAATAGTGGTCTTCCAGAAAAATGCCCACCCGGTCGTCCCCCGAGAGGTTCGGCCCGTTAAAGGTGTAGGCGGGGAAAGGGCTGTAGTCCAGCGAGATGAACCAATCAGGGTGTTCGATAACCCATGTGGAATCGATACCGATGTGATTGGGGACCATATCACTGGCCAGGCGGATGCCGCGCCGCCACGCCCGCTCTCTCAAGTTGGCGAATCCCTCCGGCCCGCCAAGGTCCTGCGCTATCTCATACTCGCGGAGCGAATAGGCCGACGCCACCGCCTCGGGGTTGCCGCACATTTGCTTGATACGCTGTGAGGCTGCACTGCGTTCCCACAAGCCGATGAGCCACAGACCGGTGAATCCCTGTTTGGCCAGGGTATCAAGCTCCTCATCAGGGATGTGGTCAAGACGTGTGATGGAGCGTTGGTACCGCCGAGAAAGCTGATCGAGCCAGACGTGCGTGTTTTTGGCCAAGAGCACTACCGTGGGCATCCAGTCCTTGTCCGGGCTGAAAAGCTCCGGCTCGTACAATCCCCTATCATAGTCAAGCACCAGGGACGGACCAGGCCCGAAGAAGATGGGTTTTTCCTCCTCCTTGATAAAATCGAGGCTGCTCAACAAGCGGTAGAGATACGTTCCCAAGAGAGGTCCCCAGTGTATCAGGCTGTATTCCAATTGTCCGGATAGGGAGTGCGGCGCGGCGATGCTCGGGCTGCGAAGCATGTCCACCACGTTCTGATTGTCCGGGCCGAACGAGGGCTGAGTTTCGAAAAAGGTGTGGAGTTCTGTGAGCAGCGTGAGATACGTCGTCTCCTGTTCCAACTCGACGTCATCGAAGAGCTCCAGATAGGACGTGAAGGCTGGGTTCATGTTCGCAAACCAGAGCATGAGAAGCTCTTCCAGTGCGATCTGCCGATGGGGGACACCTGTCGTATCGCCGGCGAGGTATTCGGCGACGGTGATTTCCCTGCGGTAGACGGCGACGGGCGGGAAGGCATCGGTGAATTTCTGCAGAGCCGTGTCTACCTCCGCTTTCCCAACCTTACTGTCCAGCCAGGCCAGTGCTTGGGCCATCACGTCCGGGTTTTTTTGATCACGATAGCGCGCCACAACGTAGTGGAGAATCTCGTCGATTAACCCCATGGCGTTGATTTGTCCCGCCTTTACCGCCTGCTCCGGGAAGCGCACCAGATCTCGGTTTGCATTCATCTTCTGTGCGAATATCAACGTAGCGCGGAAATTGGCAAAGATGACGTTGCCTTGTATCGAAAAGAATGTCTGATCAAATTGATAACGGTCCCTCGCTTTGCGAGAGATGTGGAATTCGCGCACAGCAGTGTCTCGATGAATGTGCCTCACCATAATGCCCCTTGTACAAGCACAGTCAATCCTCATGATCTGCGAACGGGGATAACAGCACCTTTTCGTGACATGCCCCTCGACAATTGGATCATGAGCATATGTGCAGTCACCTCCAAAGCAACGCGAGAGGTGATTCTCTGATAAACGGAAGTAGGTTCAGCAAGGAACAGGTCACTCAGACAAACAAACTGAATTTACCATGAGCGATATAAAATTGCAAATTCCTATTTTGCAGTGGGTTATGGGGGCATAGACATAGTTACCACGCAGGGGATAGTGAGGGGGAGTGGTGGGGGGGTATCGGGTTATTGAGATTAACTCAGAAGGGGTTGTGGCGAATGATGGTCTCGTCCCGTTGTGCCCCTACTGATACGATGTGAATGGGGGTTTGGGTGAGTTCTTCTATGCGTTCCAGATAGCGTTGTGCGCTTTGCGGAAGCTGCGAGAACTCCGTGGCTCCGCCGATCTCTTCCTCCCACCCTTCAAGCTCCTCATACATGGGTTTACAGCGGGCCACCAGTTCAGAGCTGGCGGGAAACTCGGTCACGACATCTTCTCCCACCCGGTAGGCAGTACACACCTTGATGGTCTTCAGCCCGCTGAGGGTGTCCAACTTGGTGATGGTCAATCCTCCCAGGCCGTTCACCCTGACCGCATGCCTCACCACCACGGCGTCGAACCAACCGCACCTGCGCGGCCTCCCGGTAGTAGCCCCATATTCCCCGCCCTTTTTCCTGAGCATTTCGCCGGTCTCATCGGAGAGCTCGGTGGGGAAGGGACCGCCACCCACCCTGGTGGTATAGGCCTTGCTTACCCCCATGACAAAATCAATCTGCGTCGGCCCGACGCCAGCGCCGGCACAGGCGTTGCCAGCTACGGTACTGGAGGAGGTGACATAGGGATAGGTGCCATGTTCTACATCCAGGAGGGTCCCCTGAGCGCCCTCAAAGAGGATCTTTTTTCCCTCCTTGATCTGCTGGGCGAGAAAGAGGGATGTGTCGGTGATATGCGTATGCAGCCTTTTTCCATACTTCATGTATTCCTGATAGAGGGGTTCAAGCTCCAACCCTTCCTCCCCCAAGACATGGGTGAGATAGTAATTCTTCTGTGCCAAGTTTTCCTCCAACTTTCTGCGAAAGATCTCTTCTTCGGAGAAGTCAATGAACCGGATTCCATCACGGGCGGCCTTGTCTTCATAGGCAGGTCCGATGCCCCTGCCAGTTGTCCCGATCAACCCTCCCCGTATCCGTTCCCGGCCTTTATCGATCATCTTGTGGTAGGGGAAGATTACATGGGCCTGCTCGCTGAGCAGAAGTTGAGCGTCGTCCTGCAGATAACCTTTTTCCTTTACTTGATCGATCTCATCGATAAGGACCTGTGGGTCCACTACCACACCGTTGCCAATGATACACCGCTTTCCTCGATGGAGGATGCCTGAGGGAATGAGATGGAAGACGAACTTTTCCCCCCCTACTACCAGGGTGTGGCCTGCATTACTTCCCCCCTGAAAGCGGACGATCACGTCGGCGAACTCGGCCAAAAGGTCGATGATCTTTCCCTTGCCCTCATCCCCCCACTGGGTCCCTACTATGACGACGCTGGCCATACTGTTCCCCCTTTAGGGTTGGATGAGTCGTACGGAATTCACGTGTGGGAGACGCTTGAGTTCGTCCAGGATGTCTGCGGCAGGAATGGCGTCGAGTTGGAGGATGCAGAGGGATGTGCCACCTTTCTTGTCTCGACCGAACTGCATGTTTCCGATATTTATATCCTTTTTACCCAGGACCGTTCCTATGTTCCCGATGATCCCCGGTTTATCGAGTGAATCGACCAACAAGATGTTCCCTTCGGGGATGGCCTCCACCAAATACTCATTCACCATCACCAGCCGGGGTTCCTTATTGCCGAAGAGGGTGCCGGCTACCGCATGCCTGGCCCGACCCTCCTTGGTCCGCAGGGTTATGAGGCTGGTGAAGTCGGCCGCCTCCGTCATCTTGGACTCTCGAAAGGTGATGCCCCGCTCCTTGGCGATAAAGGGGGCATTAACGTCGTTGACATGTTCGTCCATGTAGGATTTGAGAACTCCCACCAAGATGGCCGACGAGATAGGGGCCACACCGTACGTAGTCACCTCTCCTTGATACTCAATGTTGAGATCCTTGAGGGGGAAGGGACACGTCTGGGCGAAAAACCCCCCCATCTTCTGGCCGAGATTGAGATAGGGACCTAAGGTGGCCAGAACCTGAGCGTCCACAGAGTGGACGTTGACGGCATTTATGATGGTACCCTCGGTTAGATAGGCAACTATCTGGTGAGCGATGGCGATGGCCACATTCTCCTGTGCCTCACTGGTGGCGGCACCGAGGTGGGGTGTGCACACGATGTTCTCTATCCCCAGGAGGGGATTTTCCGGAGACGGTGGCTCTTGGGTGAATACATCAACCGCAGCCGCCCTGATTTTACCGCTGCGGCAGGCCTCTGCCAGGGCCTTCTCATCAACGATACCTCCCCGGGCGCAATTGATTACCATGACGCCGTCTTTCATCTTGCTGATGACCGTGGCGTTAATGAGGTTTTCCGTCTCTTTCGTCTTGGGGACATGGACGGTGATGATGTCAGAGCGTGCAAAGAGGTCGTTCAGTGAAACCAACTCTATCCCCTTTTGGGTAGCCAGATCAGTGGAAATATAGGGGTCATAGGCGATGACCTTCATCTTGAGCCCCAGTCCCCGTTCCGCCACGATACTCCCGATATTTCCGAGGCCGACGACCCCCAAGGTCTTGCCGAAGACCTCAACCCCCGTAAAACGCTTCTTCTCCCATTTCTTCTCCCACATAGAGACAGCTGCCTGGGAGACATTTCTGGCGATGGTGAGCATCAAGGCGATGGTGTGCTCCGCAGCGGCCATGGAGTTTCCGCCGGGGGTGTTCATGACTACGATTCCCCGCTTCGTGGCGGCTTGTACATCGATGTTATCCACCCCGACGCCCGCTCTGCCGATGACCTTGAGTTTGGAAGCCGCCTCTATGATATCGGCGGTAACCGTGGTGGAACTGCGCACCACCAGACCGTGATATTCCGCGATGATGTTACGCAGCTCCTCCGGCGAGAGTCCTGTCTTAACGTCGACCTTTAACGCCTTCGCCTGTTGCAATATCTCCACCCCCTGAGGTGAGAGGTTATCGCTCACCAATACCTTCATGGTATCCCCTTTCCCCATTATGAACCGATTATCTCCTCAGCTGCCTTCACACCGGCACCCAATGCTACGGGGTACCCCATATCCTTGAGGACGAGTTCAAGGGTGCTGACAGCCTGGATGATGTCCAACAATTGAAAATAACCTATGTGGGCAATCCGGATGATTTTTCCTTTCAGTTGAGACTGCCCCCCGGCAATGATAAGGCCGAACTTGTCCTCAAAGTCTTTTTTGAGCTTCTTGCCATCGATCCCCTCTGGGGCCTTGATGGCGGTAAGGGCGTTGCTGGGGGATTGGGGGGCGAGGAGCTCCAGCCCCAGGGCCTTGACCGCCTCCCTCGTTGCCCGGGCGAGCTTAGCGTGTCTCTTGAAGACGTTATCCAGACCTTCTTCTTTGAACATCCTGAGGGCCTCCCGCAGTCCCACAACCAGGGATATGGCCGGGGTAAACTGGCTTTGGTTCTTCCGGGCAGAAGCCAGTTCTTCTTTAAAATTGAAGTAATATTTAGGCAGGGTCGATTTTTCCACAAACCCCCACGCCTTGTCGCTCAGGGCCACAAAGGCGAGACCCGGAGGGAGCATAAAGGCCTTCTGAGAGCCGCTGATCACCACATCGAGACCCCATTGATCCATGGGGAGCTCGAACACCCCCAGGGCGGAGATGGCGTCCACCACCAAGATAGTCCCATCGCGTTTATTTACGATATCGGCGATCTCCTTGATCGGGTGCATCACGCCGGTGGAGGTCTCACTGGCTTGGACAAAGACCGCCTTGATGGAGGGTTGGGCATCAAGGGCTTTCTCGATCAAAGCGGGATCCACCGCCTCCCCCCAGGGGACGTCGATAGGACTGAAATTCACGCCATAGGCCTCACAGATTTCCCCCCACCGTTCGCCAAATTTTCCACCTCTGACCACCAGGACTTCATCACCGGGAGAGAGGGTGTTACACACCGCCCCCTCCATAGCGCCGGTCCCCGATGAGGCGAGCACCAGGACCTCATTTTTAGTCTGAAAGACGTACTGCAATCCCTCGCGTACTTCCTGAAAGAGCTCCTCATAGGCAGGATCCCGATGGTGGATAATGGGTCCTGCCATGGCAAGTAAAACCCTTTCAGGGACCGGCGTGGGTCCTGGTGAAAAGAGTTGCTTTTTTAGCATGATATCTCCTCCTGGAAATCACTGTGCTCTGATGGTCACAAGCACTGCATTCTATTGAAACTATACTATAATGTCAAGATTTGGTCTTTATGGCACTTTGCCAATTTTTGAAAAGAGGGAAGGCTTATGGACAAAAAATCATTTTAGTATTGACAATATTCACAGGAGGGAATGGCGCTAAATCTTATCCATTTTTGCTCATTCTGGGGGGCTTTTTATTGTGGGAAATGGAGTAATTTTATATTGTTCAATACATTTTAAAGTGAACTTGGTCGAGAAATTGCAATAGTTTTTGGATAGTGCATCATCGTTTATAAGGGAATCCTATGTTAGTTAAGCGGGATTTCTCAATAATATGGGCAAGAGGGTTTCCCAGAGCTGAAGCAGTGGCTCAGAGGAATTGTAAGATTCATTGATGCGGAAAGCCCTTGCCATAATTTATGTGATATGGTGTAGTCTAGCGTACGATGGGCAACGTGGAGAAAAAAGATAGTATTTATTGTCCTTTAAATAGAACTCATTCTCCGAGCTCATGCGTGTATGATAACATCCTGCAATATATCGATGTTGGTATTCTTGTACTCAATATTAATGAAGAACAGATAGCCTTCCAGAACAAACAAGCCTTAATCATTTTTGAGGACACCACAGATTCTATGGATTACGAGACCCTCAGTACCTTGCTCCTGCAGGGTATGGGGAAAGGTCTCATTTCAGATGGTTTCGGCAAACCCCAGACCCTCCATTATAAAAACAGACTGTTGGGTTATACCGCCTACCCCATATCCGATGTATATATCGGGATACTCATCCGTGACATCACAGAGAGCGCCAGGCTTGAGTCCATAGCCGAGGCAGTCAACGCCATGGAAAACATTACGTACATCTTTTCCGGCCTTCGACATGAGTTGGGGAATCCTATCAACTCTATCAAGATGACCTTGAGCGTCCTCAAAAAAAACTTGGGCAGGTACTCTCAAACTACTGTCAGGGAGTATGTGGACCGGACGCTGGCGGAGATATCAAGGGTAGAGTATCTTCTGAAATCTCTGAAGAGTTTCAGCATGTTTGAAAATCCTATTATTCAGAATGTGAACTTGTTTGAGTTCATGGATCTATTTCAATCCTTGGTAGTGGACGATTTAGAAAAAAACGGAATCAAGATAAACATTACGTTATCACCAGAAGCGAAATGGGCTCGTGCAGATCCGAGGGCGCTTCAACAGGTCATGTTGAACCTCATCGCCAATGCTGCTGACGCCCTTGAGAGTCGTGATAATCCCCAAATAGTCATCAGTACGGTTAAAAAGAACGGTCTGTTTTGGATAGACGTTGAGGACAACGGAATTGGTATACCAAATGAGGATCAGAAAAACCTTTTTAAGCCCTTTTATACGACCAAGCCTCACGGCACGGGCCTTGGTTTGGCGATAACGAGAAAGATGCTGACGAAGATGCACAGCAGGATCGGGATAATGAGTCGTAAAGATGTGGGAACGACGGTGACTATTTCCATGCCGGAGGGCCGCGGTGAGGACGAATAAGGCCACCAAAAGCATCTTGGTTATAGATGATGACAGGGTATTCTGTAATGCAGTACAGGACCACCTCGCCGGCGAAACGACGGAGGTTCTTACAGCCCATACTGGGGAGGATGGTCTTGGCATCTGCTCCCAGAAAAAGGTGGATGTCGTTTTGTTGGACCAGAAGTTACCTGATATGCAAGGGGTATCTCTCTGCCCATCTATTTTAGATCAGAATGATCACACCAAGATAGTCTTCATTACTGCTTATCCCAGCCTTGACAACGCTGTAGAGGCCATCAAGATGGGAGCCTATGACTACCTTTCGAAGCCCTTTGAGTTAGAAGAGTTGGACCTCACCGTTGAACGAGCATTGAGAACGCTGGAATTAGAGCGGATAGAGCAGCTTGAGAGCTACAAAGATGATAAGGAGAGCAAGGAGGCGGTCTTGGTCAGTGGTCATGGGGGGTTTGCTGAGATACTCCAGTTGGTAGATTTAGCGGCCTCTGCAGACGCCGCGGTCCTTATCACCGGCGAGACGGGAACTGGCAAGAGCGTTGTTGCGAAATCCATTCATTACAGGAGCCCCGCCCGCAAAAAGGTCTTCATCTGTATCAACTGTGCCGCCCTCCCGGAAAACCTCATTGAGGCGGAACTCTTCGGCTGCGAAAAGGGGGCCTTTACCGGCGCCGTGACCGCCAGAAAAGGTATCTTCGAGTTGGCAGAGGGTGGAACCCTTTTCTTGGATGAGATCGGGGGAATGCCCCTGCACCTCCAGGCGAAGCTGTTGGGTGTCCTGGAGGAGAAGCAGATAAGGCGGATTGGTGGTGAGTCTATTAAACCAGTAGATGTGCGAATCATAGCTGCCTCTAATACCGATTTAGAAAATGCTGTAGCGAACGGGACCTTTCGGGAGGACCTTTATTATCGGCTCAGTGTGATACGGATGCACATCCCTCCCCTGCGCGACAGGACAGAGGATATACCGGAGTTGTGTGACCATTTCATCCATACCATGGCAGAGGGGCGCCAGGTGGATATTTCCGGTGCAGAGCTGGCAAAATTAATGAAATACGACTGGCCGGGAAATGTGCGGGAGCTCAAGAACGTCATAGAGCGATCTCTCATTATTCAAAAGGGTTCAGTGCTGAGGCCTTCAGAATTTTTGCGTGGAAGCTTCACGGCCTCTTCCCCCTCGTCCTTGCCCGAAGAAAATGGTATTATCCCCCTCGAGGAGGTTGAAAAGAACTATATACGGCAACTGCTTGTTACATTTTCGGGCAACTATACACGGACCGCCAAGGCCCTTGGTATATCGTTGTCCACCTTGAAGCGGAAGATTAAGCGTTATGGTCTTGCTTCTCCTCGGCCACAATGAATACGATTGAAAATGAACCATCCAACATAACTTTATCCCCACCATAGTTCGTCGTCCTTTCTTTAGCCCTTTTGGGTGGGGTTTTTACTTTATCATCAAGGGCTCATTCATCACGCCGCTGGAAGGGGCTCCCCCGCGTATGGCGGCGATGTCAAGGGTCTTGTCTCGATGATATCTTCTCCGTTGCAGACGGTAAGTCATAAACTCCTCATGAAGATCTACTTCAGTGTAAACAGTGGTGAACATCATTTCACAGACTCTCAGGCAGGCCTTGAGAACCATTTTTTCACTCAATGAGTGCCAATTTTTGTCACTTTTTTCTGTGTTGATTTTTATAATTCGTTATTAAGAAAAAAAATCAATAATATTAATACATTGTAACTTAAGCCAACAATGGTTTTCGGCATATAAATTGCTCTTTGTATCGTAACGGACTGTTGATGGGTTTGCACAATGTGAATAAAGTAAAAAAACGGTTTGATATGCTAACAGGTGGAATATGTTGATTAATCAACGCAGGGGAGAGATCAACTTCAAGATTGTCTACTACGGTCCGGCCGAGGGCGGCAAGACCACTAATTTGGAATATATCCACACTCATGTTAACCCAACGCACCGGGGGGATCTGGTTTCGATAAAGACTCAGGGTGAAAGAACCCTCTACTTTGATTTTTTGCATATTGAATTGAGCGCTATCAACGGGCTCAGACCAAAGTTCAATTTTTATACCGTCCCGGGACAGACGATGTATGCCGCCAGTCGTAAGCTGGTACTGCGTGGTGTTGACGGCGTTGTCTTTGTTGCCGATGCTCAGCAAGATCGCCTGCAGGAAAATCGTGAGAGCCTGGCCGAACTGCAGAAATATTTGAATGATGCGGGATATCAACTGAGCACGTTTCCCTTTATTTTGCAGGGTAACAAGCAAGACCTTTCTACCGCCATATCTCCGCAGGAGTTGAGTCAACAGCTTGGGTTAAACGGTCAGCCCTGCTTTGGATCGATCGCCACCGCGGGCGAGCGTGTATTCGATACCATGAAGGCCATTACCTATCGGGTCACAAAGTGCATATGAGGGGGTTTTATTATGTCGCTCCATCACACGTCCACCGTTCCCCGGGCTGTCACTTTTAGCGAAGAGCAAATGGGGTTGGTTGAGGCGTGCCTGGATGAGTTGGGGAGGAATACGAGCGCTTTGAATATTCTTCTTACCGATGTCACCGGGCAAGTGGTCGAGTTTCGAGGTCGCATCGACAAGAAAAAAGCCGAAGCCCTGGCGGCCCTGATCGCCGGCAG
>CAZFIR010000110.1:0-3023 GCA_964519535.1 uncultured Thermodesulfobacteriota bacterium
AAAAAATCACCCAGCTTGAGCCTCTCTTCAACCTGTTCAGGTGTTCTCACGATTACATCGACAGGGACTGATGATTTAAGCTCTCTGCGAATCAAAAACGCCTGCCTTTTTACCGGAAGCGATGTGTTCATTATGACAAACAGGTCGATATCGCTCCCTGCTGTAGGCGTACCATATCCATGCGACCCGAAAAGGATTATTCGCTGAGGGTTGAATTTTTCCTTTATTGTCTTTGTTAACGTGCGTATCTGGACGTTATCTTTATCCTTTATGCTCTTATCCCCCATGAGCTACCTTCCTTCCATCTCCTACTTTCTCCCCATCATAGGCAATCCCGCCCCAAAAGTAAACCCGTTCAAACGAACCAGAACCGACCCCCGCGTCAGGCCGTCTCAACGATCTTCTTAAGTTCGGCGAGCAATGGTGGGAGGTCTTCAATGACCGTCTTCCAGAGGATATCAAGATTGATGTCAAAGTAGGCATGAATGAGACGATTCCTCATGCTGATAATATCCCGCCACGGAATGTGTGGCAATGCTGCGCGGGATTCGGCCGTGACGTTAGCCGCTGCTTCTCCTATGATTTCAATAGATTTAACGAGAGAAAGCACCAGTTGGCGATCAGCGTCGAGGGAGCTTCCCCGCCCTGCTTTGTAGAGAAATCTAAATGACGGGATGTCGCAGAGCGACACTGGTCTTGTTCTTGGCAAAGGAAGCAGCTTCGGTAGCGGCATCCAGCATGTGGCGTAAGCGGACAACGTCATCCTTCCGCATACTGGACCTCCGCAGCGTTCAGCACCTCCTCCCTGAAATACCGGCTCAGATCCTGCGCCGTTCTGATATCTACCTTTCGCCCAAGGATTTCGCTCAGCTCAAATTCCATGCCGGCCAATCTGATAAGTCCGGGTATGTGGGCAGGATCAAATTCAACCAGCACATCCACATCGCTGTCAGGCCTGAAATCATCACGGAGCACAGACCCGAAGAGTGAGAGTCTACGGATATGATGCCTTTTGCAAAACGTTTCTATCTTATCTTTGGGAATCGCGACTGGTACGTTCTGCCCCATCATGCCTCCTCCACCCACCCATCATAGGCAATCCCGCCCAAAAAGTAAACCCATTGTGGTATTTTTCTCTCGTGGGGTTTGAAAAAGCCGGGAATCAGCCGGGATACAGGGGGGCCATTGAGCCCCTCACGTCCTCCAGCTCCGGGTAAAAGCACGCCAGGTGCTCGTATACTGCCCTGAGAAACTCCAGCCACTCTTTCTTGTGCGCACGGTCTATCTCGTTCAGCAATATCCCCGCCCTCACAGAAAACAATCCCCTGCTCACGCTTCGGGCATGCCACTTGACTGTGCCCATGGCGTGTATGCTCCCCCCCTGCGGCAGTATATTGATCCCCAATCCCACTATCCGGTCCTCCGATAAGAGGTACTTGACCATCTTTGCAGAGTCCTTTACCTCCTCGTGGATTGAGACCTGTCCATTTTCTACCTTGAGCCTTATCTTGATGATCGTTGACACCCCCCGGGGGGAGATATTGGCCGTCTGCACGGTGATAGGCGGGGGAGCCCCGGCCGCCCCTGCGATGCTGATCGTTAAGGGAATGGCGGTATGCACCCGGTTGATCACGCGGCGCTCAGGCACTGGCTCCGTCACTGGTACGGGATTCGCGCTCGACATGCTCCTACCTCTCTTTCCCCCTCCAACTCTTTTTCCCATGCCACCGCCCCCTCCTGTGAAAGGCAGTCAGGGAAATTCTCTCTTAGGTGATCCGAAAAACCCGGGAACGGGCCGGGGCGCAAAAAAAGGGGGATCGGGCCCCTCTCTTTACCCCCTTCTCGGTCCAAGGCTTGTCCAGAATTGGGATACTGCGGTGAGGAATTCCAGCCACGCGTCCGTATGCTTCGCCTCCATCTTGTCTATCAAGACCCCCGCCCTCACGGAATACAACCCCTTGTCAAAACTCCTGTCATACCACTTGACCGTGCCCACAGCCCTGATGCTTTTGCCCTGGGGGAGTATATCGATCCCCAGGTACAACTGCTTGCTGCGCAACAAGAGATATTGGGCCATCTTGATGGAGTCCTCTCCCCCGGGGATAAAGAAGCGCCCGTGTTCGAACTGTGTCTGTATCGGTATGACAATGGACAGGCCCTGGGGGGAGATATTGTCGGTCTCCACGCTGACCGGCGGGGGAGGCACCGGGGTGGCGATGAGCTGGATCGTGAGGGGTATGGCGGTATGCATCCGCTTGAGCCCGCGGCGCTCAGAAATCCGGATCTTCTCTGTCATTGAAAAAGGTATGGTATCTGGTTTCCACATCTCTTCCTCTCTCGCCCCCCCCTGCTTGCAAGATGACCGATGGTTAGAATGTTATACTATTGTATAATTATATAATACTATATATAATATTTGTCAAAGGGGATTTTTGCTTTGGGTTCTTTGGGTTACGGGGGGGGGATTCCGGGGACAACACGCTCGATTTCATGCGGCGGTCTGGGGCAACCCCTTACAAGAAATATTTCCACGGACCGCGCAATCCCTTTGCAAACGGCCCCTCCTCAAGATCAAGGTGCTGCTGCCGGTAATACCGGCTCAGGTCCTGCGCCGTTTTTATCTCCACCCGGCATCCGAGGATCTCGCCCAGCTCCTGTTGCATGCCGGCAAATCGCATGAGCCCGGGTATATGGTCCTGAGCAAAGGCAACCAGCACCTCTATTGCGCTGTCAGCCTTGCAATCATCGCCAAGCGCAACATCGGGGACTGACAGCGTGCGGATATGATGCCTTTTGCCGAAGGCCCTTATCTTCGTTTCCTTCCGTTCGTTTTGCCCCATCATGCCTCTCTGCTATCTCAATCAATGCAGGTAGCTATAACAACGTGTTGTCTTTGAGATAGGTATAGACATCTTCAGCGAACTTTTTGACAAATTCGATTTCTTCCAGCTTGGACAGTATTTCATTCCGCTCCACATGCCCGCTCAAGGTGTTTTAAAAAGTGTAAGCTCCTGAAAGTATCG
>CAZFIR010000111.1:0-12470 GCA_964519535.1 uncultured Thermodesulfobacteriota bacterium
GTAAAAGCTGCATATCGAATGCCAACCACTTTCCAAAGTAATAATGCTAACATTACTATTCCACAATCGGCCTTATCCTACGTGCATAAACATCTATCAACTCTTGATCGTTCTCTTTTACAATAACCTTGCGCCCCTGTATCTCAATAGACATTCCTATGGTGAGGTCGTCAAATTTCATGGTCTTATTTTGAAAACCGATGAATGTATCATCGGTAATAAAAACATATATATCTTTTTTTTCCCTTGTAACCGGTGTTTCTTTTACGACCAACATTCTTTTCGCTGGTGGTTTCTCGATATCGATAATACGGGCCTCAAATCTGCATCCATCTCCCTCTTGTTTGATATCCTGAAACCCACAGAGAGATATCACGATGAGAGATGCAAGGGCTATGAATAAAGAGATCCTCATCGATTTGCTTTGCATGCGGTAGCGGTGCATAAAATCATCCTCCTCTTTTTTAGAGCAATCCTGTTGGTATATTGATATGCTCGCTCAAAACAGCTCACGCCATGACTCAATATTAAAGTTTGTATTCACATCCGGTAGCGCCAGCCTAAAAATACCTCCACCAGCTCCTACATAGACCACCGTATCGCCCTCAGCATTTATGGTAACGACCGCTTCAGTGGGGATGCCATGCCCTATGTTGAGGGAACGATCTGTTTTATGTAACCCTTCATTCTCTTCATCGAAATTTAATACAGAACCGCCGCTGAGATAATCCACGGCATAGAGATAGGCGTCGCCTCCATAGGAGCAGGGATCTGTATTCGGGACAAAGGTCGAAAACAAGACCATGCCGTAGATAACGGTGGGGGCGGCCAGAATCTTCTCGCCTGTACTCTGCATCGTAATATACCAGCCGTCATAATTAGTTAGATCGGTTAAGGTCTGCGTTGCTTGTTCAGTTGTTCCATCCTGTATCAAATTTTCAGTGAGATCGATAAGGTCGTCTTCTATAAGCTTTGCTTCCGCTCCAACCCGCGAAGCGAAGGCCTCATCGTCCTCATTCCTGTCCTTGACCGCAAACAATCTATTTGTCTCCGTAGTTGTACAGGGGTTTGTCCTGTCACCCGTGCCGAAGTAGAGGTATGCATACCCCGGTTCCAACACCAGATCGGGGTAATAAAAGATCGGAGAACCCGTATTGGTTGCGAATAATAAGCGAGGGCTCCAGTTGTTCACGTTCCCGTTTTCCACTCCGGTATCTTCATCATTCTCCCTCTGGAAACCAAAGCGCCACACCTGGCCGCCTGTATCTCCCACATATACCCTGTTGATGTAACCGTCAAAGGTCGTGTCCACTGCCAGGGGCACGCTGGGGATGCTGTAAGTCATATTTGCATGATCAGAAACTGTAAAGCTCTTAACCAATGCCCCGGTTAAGACATTGATGATGAATAACCCTCTGCCCTTTGTATGATTAGGGGTATCTTCATTAAATCCCCCTCCGATGATTGCGACGATCGTATCGGTGGTCCCGACCTTCACCTTGCCGATCGCAGGTTCCGACCAGGACTGGCCCAGTTCCTCAAATCCCGTAACCGTGTTATCGATCCTCCAGAGGTATTGGGGAACATCCGGATTGGTAACATCGAGGGCGCAATAACTGGTCCCGCCTCGGCGCTCTCCAAAAATAATGATCACCTTATCAGTGCCAACATCCAGAAAGTCGCCATCATGGTTACCATCAAGGGTATAAGCCTGAGGAGCTCCATCGACGAAGTACTGGTGACCGACGCCTTCGGCAATATTCTTTAACTGCGGCAACAAGTCAGATGGAATAAAGGCCCACTTCTCCGAACCATCGGAATCGTCAAAGGCGTGCAGCATCCCCTCGTTAGTACCGACGTATATCACCCGTTGCGAGCTCGAGTAATCAATGATCAGGGGCCTCGAGTGGAGTATATCTCCCAAAATCGTCTCGCGCTTTTCATCATAAACACCGTCTATGTCATCATCATAAGAATCCAACCCTATGAGAAAGTTGATCAAATCGACATGGGCGTCGGTGCCGGTTTGAGCATTCTCGTGTTTGCTCGGGTTAGCCAAGAGCGCAGCGTCGATAGTGGTAGTATTGAATGCATTTGAGCTGTGTGTGAGGTTTGTCGACGTGCCGAGATACGTGTAGATATTTCTCGGATGCGTACCGAAGTTTCTTTGCAGCAGCATATCCTGTGCATCCCAGTAGGGATACGGTGGTTTTGTGGGATCCACCACGTTTTCATGCAATTCGTAATCGTCGACAGTCAGCGGCATATCATCACCCGTGCCATACCCTGCGGCAAACCCCATGATTTCCCCATTATCTCCGATGTTCGCCTTTATCAAGTACCCGGGCCAAAAATTATGGCTTGATTTCGGGGTAAAGAGGGATATGTACATATCGGTTCCGCTCGTCGTCCTTTGGACGGGCACCACCGGGGCAGTAAAGGTCTGCGTCTGGGCAATGATGGAAATCAAGGTCCCCAATAATACCTCAGCCAGTTCGTCGGCATCGTCGGCAGTATAGTATAATCCTCCTCCGTTCGCAGCGGTATCTCCCAACAGGTCGTCATCAATCGTAAATCCTATGGTATAGATGGTCAGGTTCTGGTCACCCGTTATGGTATGGTTGGGATCAACTGAATCCTCGGTATGGTGAAGGTAATAGGCCACATCGTCGAGATAATCGGAACCGCCGTTTACATAGCGATTTGTTGGGTCAGGATCTTTGCCATCACTATCGCAGTCCCGGCACCCGGCATTCGTATCCATGAAGTTATCTTCGATATCATCATAATCACCATTACTATTGGAATAAAGACTATTTCCCTCGCCCTCAGGTTTTCCATCGGTCATGATGATGACAAAGTTCTTCCGACACCAATGTGATTCATCAAGAGGCCGGGGAAGAAGATGCCCATTCTTATCTTTAAAGCCCCCCGTTCCCCTGAAGTAATTGGCGGCATTGATCAGGCGGTTGGCCAGGGGGGTGCCGCCATCGGCATCCATGTTGTCTAACTGGTCCATTAAATCCTCGATATCTTCCCCTTCCCGGTCAGCAATCTCAGCACCCCCGTATGATGAGGAGAGTACGGTGGTGTCATTGTGGTATTGGGAAAACGTTGCACTGCCGTTGATATCCCGATAGGCGTTGAGGACCATGATGCCGAACCGCACATAATCCTTGGTCAGGTCAATAACATTTTTTACCGCATCCCGCGCCAGATGTATCCTATCCTTGGCATTACCAAAATCGTAGTTCAGCCTGTTGCCTTTTCGTATGTCACTATCAGAGTCATGGATGCCGTCACTATTATTGTCTACGAAGCTGCCGGTATATACCACCCAATCCCAACGATCACAATCCCATCGGTGTCTCCTGCTATTCCACCAGCTATGTGTGCATTCATATTGATATATGGTGTTTGTTAAGTATTTATTAGTAGCAATTAAGTCATACGTAGTGGCATCATTATACGGCACAATTTCATCCATGCTCCCCGAGTTGTCGAAGATGATCAGGACATTGGGCTTCACATCATCGGCAATATCATATATAGCCGTATCGTCTGCCAAAGTGATGCAGGGAATGGTGATAGCCACGAAGAATATGGCAATAATAAAAAGTATGACCCTTTTCATTGTCTCAGCCCCTCCCTAAAAGCCTATCCGGTAACCCTCCACCCGGACCGTTGAGCTCGCATTATTTCCGGAATCGTTTCCATCCGAATCGATCCGATGATAATGCGCCCGAAATCCCCGTAATCCCGTTCCGCTGCCTACAGGCGGCGGTGTATTGCCGAGGTAGTAAGCATCGAGCGATGAAATATGTAAACCGGTATCACTCGTATCAATATCTTCGACTGCCGGGTTGCTTGCATCAATATTCTCAAGGGTGACGGTGGTTAACGCATACTCTATACCGGCATCAGCGGCGTTAAAGGCCTCATCGTAAAATCGCTTCTGAGCCGAGACCTTGATCTCGATAGTGGACGATCCCACGGCATAGATCCCCATGATGCTGAGGATCAGCAGCATAATAATCGCGATAAACAGTACCGCACCTCTTTGATCCATCGGCTTTATCGCAAATTTCATCCCCGCCCCTCCTTAATTCCTGAGCTGAACAATAGCGTCATACTGTCTCTGCCTTTGCGTACCTTCATGATCTTCGTACTCGGCTGTAAGGATGATCTGCACCAACTTGCTGTCGCCGTTATAATTAGGCGTTACCTGAAGATTTTGAATAGAGTCGACAATTTCATTGGTAGCGCCCGGATTTGTGCTGTCTCTGCGTTGTAATCTGGTCCCGTTTAACCGGTATGTTATCGCCTTTACCAGATATGCCCGTGCCCCGATCTGACCGAATGCATCCCCAACATCTTCCAGGTGACAGGGAAGCTCCGTGCCCGGAGTGAGGGTGATGTCGTTTGACGTTACGCCGGTAATACTATAGACGTTGCCGACAGTTTCAAAGGCAACAAAATCGCCGGCGCTAAAACCCGATGCATCAGTGAGCGTTACCGTATTATTCGAAACGCTCGAGACAAAGGTATTGGTATCGGGCTCAGTGGCATAGACAACGGTTATTTCATCAGGGTCATCTCCCGCACCCTGAGTAACGCTGGTATGTGCAGTAATTGCAGTACCGGCATAATCTTGGACTGAGAAGCTACTGCCTATATCCGCACCCGCCATCCGCAGGTCCCGTACCATCAGCATCAAAGCTGCCCGGGCGTTCTGCTGCATATCCGTCACGCCGGTCTGAATGGCGTAGGTCTTTTGTTGGGTGATGAAGATGGTGTAGACGGCTGCCATTACAACGGCGGAAATCACCAGAGCAACCATGAGCTCTATTATGGTAAATCCCCCTTGCCTGTTGCTCTGCATACCCCACTCCTGTTAGCTATTTGAGACAATAGTGGAGAGGGTAACACCACGACCTGCCGTCGGACCCGTCCAACTGACTGTCACCTCTATTCTCATCCAATCGGGGTGGGTTACATCCGGTATGACATCCCATGCCCTGTTATAGGTTACCCCATTGACCTGATCAATATATGTATCAAAGCCGTCACTGAGGGAGCTGTAAGCAGTCTGTCGCAGCTCCTCCAGTTGATTCTGGGCCAGGGTCGAGGCCACGCTCATCTGCTGCCCAAAGGAGTTGCCTTTGATAGCGACGATCTGCAGGCCGGCCACCCCTAACAGACCGATGGCAAGTATGACCACGGTGATCATCACCTCCAACAGGGTAAAGCCTTCGGCATTTTTCAATCTCCGCATCGTAGAACCTCCTGTCCTCATTTAACCTCCACACCCTTCTTCCGTACTTACCCTCCCCGTCTGAGAAACAGCTACTTGAAACGAGTCACCCTTTTCATTGTGTATCGCTATAGTGTTGCTCGCCGCAGTCATACCATCAGGTCGAAAGATGATATTGTGTACCCCTGTCGTAGTGCCATCGATGTTATCGATCGTTACCCCTCGGGGAGGACTGATCGTCGATCCATCCTGTGTTGGCCAGCTGGTGGAGTTTCTCCTGGCGTTGCCCTTCCAGAGACTGAATTGTTGGTTATCAAGATTCAATTCGACCTTGTACTCCACTCCATCACTGATCGACTTGAGCCTGGCCAACTGGAGGACGTCAGCGAGGTCTTTGGTCACACCCCGCACGCGGAACCGACCCGCCCACTCACCCAGGGCAGGGCTCATGAAGAGGGCCATGATGCCGATGATGGCCATCACAACGGCCAGCTCAATCATGGTGACGCCTTTATTATGTTTCTTTCTCTCGCTGAGACCTGTCATCTTATCCCCCGGTTCATACACCTTTTTACATATCTAATTGCATATCGAATGCCAAAGAATATTTTGTTTTCCTTGTGCTAATCGATTGATTTTAAAGGGAAATTATGAATGGTGATAAATGGGGTTGACGGTGGAAGCCACTAAAAGTCTTTTTTCATCCGCTAAAACTGACAAAAATTGTCACACCCTAAGAAGCCAAAAAAAAGACCACCCCGGGGGTGGTCTGAATTGAAGCTAAATAACCTTTTTTCGGAATGATATAAAGCGTGCCCTGAAAAAGCCCTCTTTGGAGGGCCGGGCATCACTCGGAAAACTCTATCTGTGTGGCGAGAACAACAATGTACTCTTGATCACCTTCTTTTTCTATCACCTTAAGGCCCTTTATTACAACATGCGTCTCTTCTTTGAGATCCTTGAAAGCTACATCCTGCCATCGAGCCCGGGGCCCATGGACCTGATAACCAATCTTGGTGTCTTTCGTCACTAAGACCAACATCCTCTTTTCTTTGACATCGGTGGTCGGTGTTTTTTGCACAACCAGGCTATGCGGCTTCAGCCCGGGCCCCTTGTCAGCGGTCGTTTTCTCCAGGATGCGGGCCCTGAATGTGCATTCAGTCCCATCTCGCCTGATTGTCGATACATCCTGACCGGCCGCATAGAGCGCCAGGATCAGGATCGATGTGAGGACAATGACAAGACAGACTGAGAGCTTAATGGGTGTATGTACTTTCCCATATGATGATCGCATAAGATCCTCCTTCTTTATATAACACAGACGCACATATACATGAACGAGGGCCTGTGATACACTTAAAACTCCTCACGCCATGCATCCATATAAAACTTTAGCGTATTCCCTGAAAAGTCAAAATCTAAAATACCTCCCCCTGCCCCCACATAGCCCTTGACTTCCCCGGTATCTGTTATGGTAATTACCACCTCGGTGGGAACGCCCTGTCCTATCTGTTCGGACTGATCTGCTTTGTCCAAATCACCATCGCCATCAAAATCTATTACGGACACTGCCGAGAGGTAATCCAAGGCATAGAGTCGGGCGTCGCCTCCGTAGGAGCATGGATTAGCAACCGAGTCAACCGGGGTAAAGGTCGTAAAGAGGACCATGCCGGCCAGAACGGTAGGAGGTGCCAGGACCTTTTCGCCGGTGTTTTCCAAATCGATAAACCAGCCGTCTCCGGCAGCCAGTTGGGCCAATATGGTCGGTGCCTGAATGGGATCTTGTTGGATTAAGTCCGCGGTGAGATCGATGAGATGGGGGGATTCTGTCAGCACTCCGACTCGTGTTTGAAAAGCAGTATCGCTCTCGTTCTTATCCTTTACCGCAAAAAACCTGTTTGTTTCGGTCTGCGACATGGGGTCTGTCCTGTTACCGGTGCCGAAGTAGAGGTACGTATATCCCGGCTCTATTACCATATCAGGGGGATAAAAAATCTTTGGAGACGGCAAGGTACTGGCAAAGAGCCGGCGGGGGGTCCACTTAGTGATGTCCCCGTCTTCAGGAGTGGTATCAGCGGCATCTAATCTCTGATAGCCAAATCGCCACATCTGTCCGCCGAGATCGCCCACATATACCCTATTGACGTACCCGTCAAAGGTCGTGTCCACCGCCAGGACCGTACTGGAGATGCTCTTGGTCAAACTAGCATGGTCCGTGCTGGTAAAGTGCTTGAGCCGGTCGCCATTTTCAACATTTATTATGTAGAGGGCACAACCCGCTGTATTATCACTGCTGTAACCACCTCCGATAATCGCCACATATTTGTCTGCGGCACCAACCTTTACTTTAGCAATCGCAGGTTCGGACCAGGACTGGCCCAGCCCCGCATAATCCGTAAGTGTGTTATCGATCCTCCACAATAATTGGGGGTCGTCCGGGTCGGTGACATCGAGGGCACAATAGCTGGTACCGCCTCTCCGTTCACCGAAGACGATGATCACCTGATCACCGTCACCCTCCACAATATCCCCATCGTGGTCAACGTCTTTAATATAGGCCTGAGGTGAGGAGTCGACATAATATTGATGACCACTGGTTCCCTCGACGATATCCTTCAGCTTGGGCAGGAGGTCAGGGGGTATAAAGGCCCACTTCTCTGATCCATTTGTATCGTCAAAGCAATGCAGCATCCCGTCATTGGTGCCGACAAAGATGACCCTCTGCGGGTTCGTTGGATTTGACGCCTCATAGTCTATTATCAGCGGCCTGGAGTGGAGAATATCCCCTAAGATCTCGCCTCTCTTTTCATCAACGACAGTATCTCCATCCTCATCATAGGCATCCTTGCCGCGGATATAGTTGATCAGGTCCGCAACGGGGGTGGAGCCTTCGGTAGGATTATCCAACATGGTTGCGTCGATATTGGTCGTATTAAATGCATTGGTCGTATCATTGAGATCAGTAGAAGTCCCGAGGTAGGTATAGATATTTCTATCTGCTGTCCTTTGCGTAAGCTCATAGTGCGCATCCCAATAGGGATATGGTGCCCGGTCGGATTTGAGAAGGTCCTCGTCCAACGCGCCGGAGCTGTCGGTAACTTGCGTCTCCGTGCTCCCTGCAAAACCATCGGTGAAACCCATAAGCTCGCCATTGCTCCCGATCTTTAGTTTTACCAGGTACCCGGGCCAAAAATTAACCGTAGATCTCGGGGTAAAGAGTGATATGTACATCTTGTCTCCGCTTGTCGTCCTCTGGACCGGGACGACGGGGGCGGTAAAGGTCTGGGCCCTGTCGATGATGGTCGCCATGGCGTTCCTGAGCGCCTGTTCGAGTGCGGCAGGAGTAAAGGCGGTTTGGTATTCTCCATGGCCGTTTTCAGCGGTGTCTCTCAGCAGGTCGTGGTCGATGGTAAAACCGATGGTAAAGGTCGTGATGTTTTGGTTGCCTTGTATTGTAGGCCGCAGGTCCGTGTCGTAGAGATATTTGGCCACGTCATCGAGATAATCTGAGCCGCCACCGCAATCGACAGTGTAGAGGTTTGTCGTGGGACTGCCCCAAGGGTCCCAATCATTGGGATTGGTGCTTGCATCATAATCATAGTTCCATTTTATCGTGCCACCACGGTCAGGCAGGAAGCCCTCAATATAGTCGAATTCTCCGGCATCATTATCCCACGTACTCGTCGTATCCCCCTCATAGGTGGGGTATCCATCGGTCACGATGATGACGTAGTTCTTACGGCACCACGTAGCTTCAGTGATGGGGTCGGCAAATCCAGGATCATCCACATACCAACCTCGAGCTGCTCCAAAGTTTCCAAAGTAGCTACTATCTGCGTGTTTGAAATACTGAGCAGCATTGATCAACCGCACAGCCAAAGGCGTGGCCCCAACGGGATCAGCATCGTCTACATATCCCTTTAATGTTTCTTTGGTCGTCACGTTCCACTCTTGAATCGGTGAGCCGCCCTTGGCGGGGGAGAGCACCGTGTTGTCTTTATGGTATGCAGGGAGGGTGTCCCAGCCTACGTTCCCATGTAAGAGCATGATACCTAAGCGGACATTTTGATAGGTGTCATCTATAATCTGTTTAGTCGCCGCCTTAGCAACCGCTAGCCTGTTGCCACCAGTAATGTTTTCAAAGTTCAATCTGTTACCTTTTCTGATTCCCGTATTCGAATCGTACATGCCGTCATCATTAGCATCACCGGCCTCAAATGTTGCGAGGGTCATGGATGATACCACCCAACTATACTCATAACAATACGTGTGCCGCCAATTCCAACTTATACAAGAACGCTCGTATATGGTATCCGTCACGTATGTCAATGGCGTATAAACCGTTGCATCATCATAAGGGACGTCGTAGCTCATGCTGATCGAATTGTCGAAGATGATCAGGACGTTGGGCTTGATATCGATGCCAATATCGTATACCGCGGTATCGTCCTGCGCATGAGCGGAAAAAGGTATGATTAAGCAAATGACGAAGAAAAATGCGATACAATATTTTGTTGTTTTCATTGTCATTGCTCTCCTTTTTTAATAACCTATCCGGTAACCCCACATATGCACGGTGGACTTTGCAACCCCGGCTTCTCCATTTGAGTCAGTTCTGTAGTGGTGCGCCACAAAACCCTGTCTTGTCCCGGTTCCGCTCCCTACAGGGGGAGGGGTCTTGCAGAGATAGCGGACCGTTATATTACATTCGGGATCGTGGTGCTCGTAGGGCCAGGTGTCCCCAGGTTCAACCAAGGTCGCGTAGGCGGAAGAATAATTAGCCAAGGCGTAATCTAAACCGGCATCAGCCGCGTAAAAGGCCTCCACATGCACCTTTTGATAACCGGTTATCTTGGTATCCATGGTGGAGGTGGTCACGGCATAGACACCTATCACGGTTAAAATCAAGAGGATCAACACGGCTATTACCAGGGCCGCCCCCTCCTGTGAATGGGGACCAAAGATTCTGATTTTTTTTGAGTTCATCGTTAATCTCCTTGATTTTAAGATGTTGCCGCCATTAAAGATTCCTCAACTTGACCACCGTGGTGTAGACCCTCCTTCTGAAGCCATCATCTGTATTAAGTCCGGTGGTATGATCCTCTAGTGCCGGTTGATCGAATCGGGCCGCAGGCTCAGCATCCGCAACAGTAGCATCCTCTACAGCGGTTCTCACCGTGATATTGATCCGGACCATCCTGATGTCGGCGTTGCTCGCACTAGCCTCAGTTGGCGTGTTATACCAAGTCGTAGTATTCCCCGCCACCTGGTAGGCGAACTGGAGGTCTTCCACTACTGTGGTAGCCCCATCTCCGGCCAAGGGCTGCCCATCCCTCTGCAGTGAAGCACCGCTTATATTGTAGGTTATGGCCTGCACGCGATAGGCTTGGGCACCGTTATCACCAAGATGGTTGGGGGGATTCCCATTCACCTGAATATCATTAGTATTTGGCGTATCTATACTTTGTATTAGATATACTTGTTTTTCCCCCTCAAAGGCCACATAATCGCCGGGATTAAGACCATCCGCTCCACCCACTCCACCGTCGAGGCTCACTGTTTGGCCGCTCACACCGTTTACCGTCGCCGTCGAGACCTGTTCAGCAGCAAGGACCACCGTGATCACGTCGGAGCCACTAGCGCCGCCATTAGCAGGTACGACAGCATAATTACATCCATATATGGAGGAAACACCGTAAAAACCGGTCCCGCTTCCTGCCCCTGTCAAAAACCCCGCCATCCTGATATCACGGGCCATAATGTCAAGGGCAACGCGGGCATCCTGCTGGACCCCTGACACCTGATCTTGAACAAAATATGACCGCTGCTGGGTGGTAAAGAGGGTGTAGATACCCGCCACCAGAATGGCGGCGATGACCATTACGATCATGAGTTCTATAAGGGTGACGCCTTTGTTATTCCTCAAAATCATGCCGGACCTCGTCATATTCATGGTTCAGATATTATGGTTTTGAAGGTAGTCTTTACATCTGCTGCTTCGCTCGCATCACCAAGTCGTAAGCTTTGCCAGGTGATATCCACCGTGATCGTCTTCATATCCGCAACGGATGTATCGACATCCCATGTAACGGTGTATGAGGCCCCCTTGTCACCTATGATCGTAGGTAGCTCATCATGATGGCCGGAATTCAAATCAGTATCATTATATGCGAGGTTTCTGAGGATCTCCATTCTCTGCTGGGCAAGCATGGTGGAATAGGTCATCTCCGAGCTGAAGGCATTGGTCCTGATGGAGACGATCTGCATGGTGCCGAGGGCCAGAATCCCCACGGCCAGGATCACCAGGGCGATCATTACTTCTATAAGGGTGAAACCTTCACATTTCGGTTGCTGCCGAAAAAAAGGCATAAAGTCCTCCTTGCTATCTTTCTCGTTGTCTATATCTCCTGAATATTTATCCTGCCGACACTATTTATGGTAACTTGATATTGTTTACCCTTCTCATTAACTATCGTAATGGTCCCACCAGAAGATGTACCATCGGGATTAAACGAAATTGCACCCACACTTATAGTTACTCCCTTCGGAACCAGGGTCACACTGCCTCCGGGGGTGAGTTGATAAGAATCTGGAATAGAACCCGGACTCGGTGACGGTGTAAAGGTCACCGAATGTATTGTGCGGGTGGATATGGTTTGCATCTTAGCTTGTTGCAGGGTAGAAGAGATATCCCTTGCTGTCTGCCTGATGCGGTAATTATCAATCCACTCCCCTATAGCAGGGGCCATAAACAGGGCCATGATGCCGACAATGGCCATCACCACGGCCACCTCTATCAGGGTAACACCCCTCACACGTCTCAGCTTCGAAATAGCCACCTCCTTCTCACCCTCCAGAGTTTATCTTCCAATATCCGTGCCAGGATAGGCGGTTTATAACATATTGATTTTTAAAGATTTTTATTTTTTTTGTTTGGTACGCAGCTATAAAGTTATGAAATTAATTCATAATGGTATGAAAAAATTCATATTAATATTCCATTCTCATGGCTGGCATTCTTCAATCCTTATCCTGCCAGTGTAGTAAACAACAACTTTATATTGTTTGCCTTTCTCATTATCTATCGTGACGTGTCCGTTCGAACAGGTGCCGTCGGGATTAAATTTAACCTTCGGAGGACTGCCCAGATTGCCTGTCGCACCAGAGATGTCTACACCCCTGGGGGTACGGAATATTCCCTCTTCCGGGTCTGGAA
>CAZFIR010000112.1:0-5023 GCA_964519535.1 uncultured Thermodesulfobacteriota bacterium
TTTCCCTCCCTCAGGTAAACCTGGCTCAGCAGGGCGCCGAGGTCGGAGGAGGTCCCGGGGATATAGGGGAGGATCAGCAGCAGGATACAGTCGATCGTGGGGAGCGTGCTCAGGTAGCTCGTTACCGCCATTAAATCCTGGTCCACGGCGCTGCCGGTCAGGTCGATGGGGTTGGCCAGGGCAGCGATCTGCTGGATACTGGGCGAGAGCCGTGTCCTGATCTCATGCTGTACCTCCTCCGAAAGGGCCGGCACCGCGAGGCCCTGGGCAGAGCAGGCATCCACGGCGAGCGCGCCGTGGCCGCCGCTGACCGTGACGATGGCGACGCTGCCGGCGATGGTCTCTTGATAGCAGCTCAGGGCCTCGCAAAAGGAGATCAGCTCAAGCTCATTGCGCGCCTCCACGACCCCGTGCTGGGCGAGGACCTCCGAGAAGACCGCATAGTCTCCGCTCAGCGAGGCCGTGTGGCTGGAGACCGCCCGGGTGCCCCCCGGGCTCTTGCCGGCCTTCAGGACGATAACCGGCTTCGGGCATGCGGCGGCGGCCTGCACGAACGAGCGGCCTTCATCTTTGCCGAAGCCTTCCACGTAAAAGGTGATGACCGTGGTTCGGGGTTCCTGTGTCAAATACGTGAGCACGTCCTGCTCTCTTATCACTGCCTTGTTTCCGATGCTGAGGGCATGGGACAACCCCACCCCTTCACCGGCAAACTTGACCATCAGGTCGACGAGGACGCCCCCGCTCTGGCTGACGACGGCGACGCCCCCCGGCTCGGGCCGCACCATGCGCTCGCTGGGCAGAAAAAAGGTGTCCACCTTTCCGGGGGCGTAGATCCCCAGGCAATTGGGCCCCACAAGAGGCAACCCCGCTGTGCGGGCCATAGCTGCAATGCGATCCTGCAGGTCCTGGCGCCCGCTCTCGGCAAACCCCCCTGAAATCACCACGACGCCCTTCACCTTGTTTTGAATGCACTCATCAAGCGCGGCAGGAACCTGCTCGGCCTTCACCGCGATAACTGCCAGATCGATCTTCGCGGGGATCTCGGCAAGAGAGGTGAAGACCCTTTCTCCTTGAAGCTCACCCCCGCGCAGATTGACTGCAAACACCTTGACGGGATACCGGAGGTGATTCTTGGTAAAAATGACGTTGGCCGGATTGCGGTCATTGGTTAAAGACACCCCGATGACGGCCATGGTCTGCGGTTCAAACAGCGCCTGAAGATTCATCTGGTCTCCCTCTCAGGGCACGGTCCGATTTTTATTCTTTGGGTGTTTGCTCAAATACCTCCAGAAGTAGATCAATACCCATGCGTGTGGAGGGACTTTGGGGACGTTGATTCTCACGGTGCTTCTCACCTCATAGGGGAACAAAGAGGGACCACCCTAAATAATTCAATATTAGCCTACCCTATTTATCCGCACCCCCTTTCCGCTCTTATCCCTCACCGATTGAATCTCTCTCTATTCCGCAAAGATCTTTTTGAGGAATTTTCTCATCTCTTCCCACGACTGCTTATCGGCATCGGCATTATACCCGATCCGCACGTTGAACTCTTTTGCCATGGCATCCGCATCCGGATTGGTGAAGCCGTGCAAGGCACCGGGATAGGAGATAAACCGGTAATCGGCGGCGGCGGCTGCCATCTCCGCCTTAAACGCCGCGATCTGCTCCTGCGTAACGAGCTGATCAGCGCCCCCGTTGAGCACCAGGATCCGCGCCTTGACAGAGCCTCTTTGGGCGGGCCGCGCCGGGGTCAGGCCCCCGTGAAAGCTCACCACTCCTTTGAGGTCCGCGCCCTGCCGGGCCATGTTGAGCGCGATTCCCCCGCCGAAGCAATAACCGATCGCGGCAAGCCTGGAGGGATCGACAACGTGCTGCCCCTTCAGAAAATCCATCCCCGCCTGGAAGCGCTCCTTGGCGACATAGAAATTTCTCATCAGCCCTGATGCGAATTTTCCCGCATCATCGGGGTACGTCGCCACCTTTGCCCCGTACATGTCCACGGCAAGGACCGCATACCCCAGTTCCGCCAGCATGCGTGCCCGCTTGCGGGCATAGTCATTGAGCCCCCACCACTCATGCACCACCAGCACGCCGGGGCGCCTGCCCGCTATATTCTCGTCGTAGGCCAGGTACCCCTTCATCACCAGGCCCTGGGCGCTGTACTCGACTGCCTCCCCCTTGATCTTCGGCGCCCCTGCGGCCATCCCCGCCACCCCAAGGACCAGGCAGAAAACGGTAAGCTGTATCAATATCCTCTTCATGATAGCCCCCTTATAGATGTATTAAAATGGGCCTTTGCCTTTAAAGAACCGGAAATGGGGTCACCCACGAAAGGACGCCCGGGTACATCAATTATATCTTTAATAGGGTGATGGCAACCCCCACTATCATCCCACCCCCCCCCCTCTTATTTCTTCTTGCGCTTTGCCTCTTTCTCTTTCGGGCGTTTGGACATGTATTTCCAGAAAAAGATGATGGCAATGAGAAAGACGATTATGATGATATATTCGATGTCGTATGTCTTGAAGAGGTCTATATAGCGGTTGAAATCACCCATCACTGCACCTCCTTTTGGTCCTGCCTGCCCCCGGATACCAATTAGTATCGCAGTAATCAGCATCGCTGTCAAATAGTTCTCCCTATTCCCTTCCTTGATTTCATGACGAAGGAATGCTATTTTTTACGATAGCAAAATAAACTCTGTGTCCCCTTTCGCAATGCCGAGACCATCGCCGAGACCATCGACGCCAGAAGACCGTGAAGGACATGCACCGTGGTCCGCCCTCGTGTTCGTCCTCCTTGCCGGCCTGGCGGCAACCCTGAACCTCTACAAGGTCCCGCCTCTCATGCCGCTGCTCATCGGCGCCTTCAAGGTGAGCCGCGGCACCGCGGGCCTGCTCATGTCCGTCTTTGCCGTGGCCGGGATCTCCCTCGCCATCCCCGCCGGCCTGCTCCTCGACAGGCTGCGCGGCAGGACGACGGGGACCATCGCCGTCGGCTTTATTGTCCTCGGCTCCGGGCTGGGGGCGCTCAGTACGCATTTCGGGCTGATGCTGGTCAGCCGTCTCGTGGAAGGCATCGGCCTGACCCTCATGGCGGTGGTTGCGCCCATGGTCATTGCCTACCGGTTCGGCCTCCAAAAACGCACCATTGCCCTCGGCATACTGAATATCTGGTTTCCGCTCGCGGCCACCATAGCGTTGCTGAGTGCGCCGCTTGCGGCAACGCGGTGGGGCTGGCAGTCGGTCTGGTGGGGGGGCACCCTCTATGCCGGGATCGCGGGCCTCCTGTACTTTATCTTCATGAATCCCCTTCCGAGGGACAAGGGGGACGGTACAGCCGCGAAAAAGCAGAAAAGCCCGCACTCACGGGGCGCCTTCTTTAACGGGGATGTCTGGCTCATGGGCCTTGCGTTATGCTGTTTCAGTGTCATGTACGGGTCGTTCCTCACCTGGACGCCGACGTTTCTCCATACGGTACGGGGGACCTCGCTGGGCCACTCATCCGTGCTCATGAGTTTCGTCCCCATCTTCGGGCTTATCTCCGCACCCCTTGCCGGTTGGTTTGTCGGTAGAATTCTCCACCGCAGGCTCATGTGCGCCATAGCCATGACGCTTTTTGCCGCCCTCCTGCCGTGGGCATCCGTGCTGAAGGTGCAGCACCTCATACCCCTGATGGCGGTGATCGGACTCGTCAGCAGCACGATTCCAACGGTCATTTTGTCTCTCGTAGCCGATCTCTCGCTGAAAGGAAAGGTAACCAGTATGCCACAGGCAGTCGCCTATATAGGGCAAAGCACGGGAATACTGATCGGGCCAACGGCCTTCGGCACTCTGGTCGACCTCATGGGGGGATGGTCTGTCGCCTACTGGCTGCTCATACCGGTAGGTCTCGTGGGAGCTGTTGCGGCACTGCTGCTGCGCCGGCGCCTGCTGACGCGGATACGGGCGGGCATCACGCCCCGCGGCTCACGCTACTGAGGGGCCCGCAGACAGACACAGGGGGTAACCACTAAAGGCCCCCCTGTTAAGAGGGCTTTTCTGCTCTATTGCGCCCGGTTAACTCCCAATACAGAAAAAAATCGATACAACATGGCACGCGGCGACTTTGGCTTGCCTCAGGCAGGGGAACTTGCTAGTATGGTATCCACTTCATCGGTAAACCACAAGGGGGGGTTCATCCATGCTGGCAAAGGTATTGAGCAGCGCGGTGCGGGGGATAGACGGGTACATCGTGGAGGTGGAGGTGGATATCGCCGGGGGGCTTCCTTCCTTCTCGACGGTCGGACTGCCCGAGGGGGCGGTCAAGGAGAGCAAGGACCGGGTCAAGGCGGCCATCAAGAATGCGGGCTATGAGTTCCCGCCGCGCCGGATCACGGTCAACCTGGCCCCTGCCGATATAAAAAAGGAAGGCTCGGCCTTCGACCTCCCTATCGCCCTCGGTATCCTCTCTGCCCAGGGGGTCATTCCTCAGGACCATCTTGAAGACTATCTCTTTTTAGGTGAGCTCTCCCTAGACGGCGGGATCAAGCCCATCAGGGGCGGGCTTCCCATGGCCGTGGCGGCCAAGGGCGCGGGCTTGAAGAGGATCTGCCTGCCCAAGGCCAATGCACAGGAGGCAGCGGTGCTGGACGGGCTCGAGGTCCTCCCCGTAGGGGGACTGGGACAGGTGGTGAGCCTGCTGCGGGGGGAGCGGGAGATCGCCCCAATCCGGGTCGACATGGCAGAGATCTTCCAGGAGGCAGGGGAATACCCCGAGGACTTCCGTGATGTGAAGGGCCAGGAACACGCCAAGCGGGCTTTAGAAATTGCCGCGGCCGGTGGGCACAACATCCTAACGTTATAAATAGTTTACTTTTTTACCCCTCGCCTGCGTGGATAGGCATCCATATACTTGACCTGCCCATCCGCCAGAAGGTGAAGGAGCCTCCGTTCCCCACTCGCAAAACACAGCAGACAATCCCTCCTTTCCGGTCTCACATCTAGTAGGACCCTGGTTATTAGTTGCCTCAGCCGACCAC
>CAZFIR010000113.1:0-4364 GCA_964519535.1 uncultured Thermodesulfobacteriota bacterium
CCCGATCACCCTCGGGCTCACCCTCAAGGAGCAGGGAGGGACAGCGGCCTTTTTCAACCAGGACCTGCGGGATATGGTGGTGAAACTGGTGGCGATGAAAGCGAGATGGCAAGAGGAGACCTTGAAACGCCTCCTGCCCCAGGCGGAGACGATCATCTTCCTCGACGAGCCTATGCTCAGCAGCTACGGCTCCGCCTTCATGAACGTGAGCAGAGAGGAGGTCATCTCCGCCCTCAGGGAGGCCACCGCCTTGTTAGAGGGATTCAAAGGGGTCCATATCTGTGGCAATACCGACTGGCCCATGATCATGGAGGCCGATCTGGATATCATCGATTTTGACGCCTCCTATTACCTCTCCAGTTTTCTCCTCTATGCGGAGCCGCTGCGGGGGTTTCTGGAAGGTGGTGGTGCAGTGGGATGGGGGATCGTACCGACCGATGAAGAGGCGCTTAAAAACGTGGAACCCCCCGAACTGGCGAAGAAGTTGACAGCAGGGATGGATCAGCTCGTCAAGGAGGGTATTGGGCAAGAGCTTCTCTCTGAGCGTTCTCTCATCGCGCCCAGTTGTGGTGCCGGGTCTCTGAGCGAGGCGGGGGCGCGCATGGTCTATCAGATGACTGCGGAGGTAGCCGCACTCTTGAGGCGGGATTTTGCCTCGTAACGGAGAAAGATACATGAAGAAAAGGGAAGAAATGCATGGCTTAATGCTTGACAAAGAAGGAAAATTTTATTATGTAGATTGTGAAAATTGGGACAAAAACAACAAGGAGGGAAGATTATATCACAAATCGAGGAAATAATTGGAGTAACCCGGAGCACCATTCGGTGGGATATCAGGTGCAAGCCCCAGTCTCTCAGAGGTGAAACCGGTAATGGACATCTATAAGTGGGTTCTGACCCATTATAATTACCCAATTACTCCGTAAACCGAAATTCCAATGTATTAAAAGTCTTAAGTGGAAAGGAAGGAGAAATGATAATCTCGGAACAGAAACCCTTTGAAGAAATGCTTGAATATTTGAAAGGCGAAGAGAAGGTTTTCATTGTTGGATGCGGGGATTGTGCCACAGTCTGTCAAACTGGTGGTGAAGAACAGGTAAAAGAGATGAAAGAGAAGTTAGAGGGTGAGGGTAAGGTCGTTACTGGCTGGATAGTCTTAAATCCAGCGTGCCATTTGTTAGAAGTTAAACGGGGTTTTCGCGAGAAGAAAGAGGAAGTGAACTCCGCAGACTCCTTGCTGATAATGGCGTGTGGTAATGGTGTACAAGCCGTAACGGAGGCCAGTGGTAAAGTGACGCATTCAGCCCTAAACACCTTATTCTTGGGCTCTATCCAGAGGTTTGGCCAATATTTGGAGAGGTGTTCTCTTTGTGGAGAGTGCATCTTGGAAAAAACAGGCGGGATTTGCCCCCTCACTCGTTGTACAAAGGGACTACTTAATGGACCCTGTGGCGGGGCAAAAGATGGTAAGTGTGAAGTAGACCCTGAAAAAGACTGCGCCTGGGAGCTGATATTTAAACGTCTGAGAGAAATCGGACAGTTAGAAAGACTCAAAGAGTTCCAACCGCCGAAGGCTCGTTCCAAGGGTCAGAGATGGAGGGTGATTCTTGAGCGGAAAGCCGGTGCGGCTGGCTGAGCGTAAGAGATGAGAGTAGATAGCGCAGACGATTGGTTTGGAGTATAATCAGGTAAATCCATTACAATAAAATTAAGGAGGAATATAATATGGACCTGAAAGAAAAATTTTTGGAGACGTACCGAGCCATAGAGAAGGATCCCGAGTCCGGGGAGAGGCATTTTAACGTGCCGGTTGAGTATGACGGGGACGTGCGCTTCAAGATGACCATGGATGTCTCTAAACATGTGGTCTTTACCGATTCACCGGCAGGCCTTGGAGGTACCGATAAAGCCGCTTCCCCGTTGTTTCTGACGCTCGGGGCAATTGGTGCATGCATCGGCACGGTTATCATATTTTGGTCCAGGATTCTGGATATTAAGATAGACGATGTTAAAATTTTCTCAAGAGCGCATATCAACCTTGCCGGGTTGCTGGGTATTAATGAAGGCCAATACAAGCCGGGCTTTGATCAGCTTGAGCCAGTGGTTGAAATTACATCCAACGAAGAGCAGGCAAAAATTGATCAGTTGATGGAGAAGGTAAACAATCATTGCCCCATCTTTTTCAACCTCAGGAAGGAAAGCCCCATTGAATGGAAAATCAGAACAAAGAAATCCAAAGAAACGGCTTGAGGAGATAAAACTGTTGCATCAACTTTCTTAGACAGTTAGTCAAACAATACAAAGGACATGAAAAATGTGTTGTACCGACCAAAGCAGTGTCAATTATATATCAGGCAAGAGAGAAAAGGAGGGAGCGCATGGACTTTCCTGAGGAGATAAAATACATTGCAACGCATCAATGGATTAAACCGGATGGAAAGGGTGGCACCGTTGGCATCACCGATTATGCCCAGGACCAGCTTGGCGAAGTAGTCTTGGTAGAACTCCCGGACGTCGGGAGTTCCGTGAAGAAGGGAGCGGTCTTCGGAACTATTGAATCCGTAAAGGCGGTAGCCGACCTCTATAGCCCTGTTGATGGCGAGGTAAAGGAGGTCAACGAAGCAGTCTATGATGAGCCGAAGCTTGTCAACGATGACCCCTATGGAAAAGGCTGGATGTTGAAGGTCGAGATGGCTGATCCGGGTCAGCTCGATGGCCTCTTGTCTGCCAGTGATTACCAGGCTACCCTCAAAGAAGAGTAAGGATTGCAGCGGGGCTGGCGAGTCATAGATACCGGGGTCAATAATGCCTTCCTGAACATGGCAATCGACGAGGCCATCCTGGACGTGCACATCCAAGGAGGGGTGCCGCCAACGTTGCGGGTTTACCAGTGGGATCCGCCTGCCCTCTCCCTTGGATATAATCAGAGCATTGAGCATGATGTGGATTTAACTAAGTGTCAGGAAGCGGGCGTAGAGGTCGTACGGAGGATAACGGGAGGAGGGGCCGTTCTCCACGCCCAGGAACTGACCTACAGCATCGTGAGTGCCGTCAATGACGGTATCCCCGAATCGATAGCGGGTAGTTATCGGTTTTTGAGTCGGGGCTTGATAGCATGCTATAAGATACTGGGTCTTGATGTGGAATTGAAGCCGGGACGGAACAAGACGAGATCAACGGCCTGCTTTTCTATTGCAACGTTAGCAGATCTTACGTATCAAGGCAGAAAACTTGCCGGATCTGCCCAGGCAAGACGGAGGAACGCCCTGCTCCAACATGGCTCCCTTCCCATACATTCGCATGCTGATGTTCTCTTTTCTTTGCTGAGGTTTAGTTCAGAGACGTCTCGTCAAAAGGCCCGGTCGCTCTTCAACAAGCGGATGCTTACCTTGGGTGAGGCTGTTGGCAAGGATATCGACGTGCAGGAGCTCAAAGAGAGTTTACGAAAGGGGTTTGCCCAAACATTGGGCAAACGGTTTTATGAAGACAGTTTGACGGAAGAAGAAATCCGCCGCAGCCAAAAATTAGCTTCGGTGAAGTATGGCACTCATCAGTGGAATCACAGGAGGTAGGAGCGAGGATTTTCTCTATGCACACTATCTATGTGGATGCGGATACATGCCGGGATACCGCAACCACGCGGAGAAACTGTTTGGGGATTGCATGGTGCATGTGATCTGTTGTGAGGACGTGAGGCAATGTCTATACTTTCTAAGCCTCGCTGGTTGGTGAAAAAGATACCGACAGGCGGGCGTATATTTGAGGTACAAAAACTCCTCTCTGATTTGGAGTTGAATACCGTCTGCCATTTCGCCAAGTGTCCCAATAGAGGTGAATGTTTCTCACAAGGCACCGCAACATTTTTGATCATGGGGAATATCTGTACGAGGAATTGCAGGTTTTGCGCCATTCCGCATGGGGTTCCGGAGCCCCTGGCTGAGGATGAGCCGACCAGAGTTGCCGAGGCTGCCAGGAGGCTCCAGTTGAAACATGTTGTGGTAACCTCAGTTACCAGGGATGATCTTCCGGATGGAGGTGCCCACCATTTTGCGCGGACCATTGAGGCACTGCGGAACATGCGCCGGGATATTTTTGTCGAGGTCCTCACCCCGGACTTCCAGGGGTCACGTGAGAGTATAATGACTATTGTAGAGGCCAGACCAGACATTTTCAATCATAATGTAGAAACCCTCCCGCGGCTGTATCCAAACGCGAGGCCTGAAGCCAGCTACGAAATTTCGCTAGAGCTTTTGAGGAGGGTTAAGGTATATGATGGGGGCATGTATACAAAGTCTGGTCTGATGGTGGGATTGGGAGAAACCATGGATGAAGTGGTGAGCGTCATGCTCGATTTGCGCGGCGTC
>CAZFIR010000114.1:0-12622 GCA_964519535.1 uncultured Thermodesulfobacteriota bacterium
GTCAACTTATTTCCGACATAGTTATTGATACTGATAGCCCAGTAATCATGCAAGATGCCAAAGAGCACTTCCCGCAAGTTCGATTGATCGAACGCCCGAAGCATCTGAGATCGGCAACAACACCCACCAATGATGTTTTGCTCTATGACGTCACCCAAAAAGAAGCTGATTATTATTTGCAAACACACAGTACAAATCCTCTCCTTCGTATGGAGACAATTACTGAAGCTATTCAAAAATTTATAGATAATTATCCTTTGTATGATTCCCTCTTCTCTGTTACAAAAGTTCAAGCACGCCTATGGGATAGTCAACTAAGACCCATTAACCATAACCCCAAAATACTTCTACGTACTCAGGATATGCCGCCAGTCTATGAGGAAAACTCATGTATTTACCTCTTTACTCGGGGCACCCTGGAGACTCACCATAATCGCATTGGCGAACGACCGCTGATGTTTGAGATAGACCGTATCGAGGCTTGGGATATCGATGAAGAACTTGATTTTCGAGTGGCGGAGCTGCTCTACCTTAAACAGTTTAAGAACTTGCGTGGAGGGTAAATTTGAGTTGGAAAGTATTAGTATCCGCTCCTTATATGCAGAAGGTCCTAGACCGCTTCCGGTCCATCTTTGACGAGCACGACATTGAAGTTATCGTTCCGCCAGTTAACGAACGTTTGTCAGAAGAAGATTTACTTCAGTGGGTTGGTAAAGTGGATGGAGTGATCTGCGGGGACGATCAGTTTACAGAACAGGTGCTTCAGAAAGCACGTCGCCTCAAAGTTATCTCTAAGTGGGGCACAGGCATTGATTCCATAGATTTAGCATCATGCAAGCGCCTTGGTATCGTCGTGGGTAATACACCAAACGCCTTTAGTGAACCAGTGGCTGATACAGTGATGGGATATATTCTTTGTTTCGCGCGTCAGTTACCCTGGATGAATCAGGACATGAAAACTGGTAAATGGTACAAACGTTCCGGTAAATCTCTACGCGAATGCACATTAGGCATAATTGGTGTTGGTAATATAGGTCGAGCTGTTGTTCGCCGTGCTATCGCTTTTGATATGCAGGTTTTAGGAAATGACATAGTAGAGCTATCACACGAATTTATTACTGAAACACATATCAAAATATTATCGAAAGAAGACTTGCTAACTCGCGCTGATTTTGTCAGCCTTAACTGTGATTTAAACTCAACTAGTTTTCACTTAATAAGCGACAAAGAGCTTTCACTGATGAAGCCTACTGCCGTACTAATTAATACAACTCGAGGTCCAGTTGTTAATGAAATAGCTTTAATCCGTGCATTACAGCAACAACAAATTGCTGGCGCAGCATTGGATGTATTCGAAGAAGAACCATTGCCAGAGAATAGCCCCCTTGTGACAATGGATAATGTGTTGCTTGCTCCGCACAACGCTAATAATAGTACTGAGGCTTGGGAATATGTCCATCAAAATACAATTCGTAACTTACTGGAGGTCTTGAAAAGAGGGAAAAAGTGAAAAGAGTAGTGCTCATAACCGGAGTAGCTGGCGATATAGGAAAATCCACCGCTCAGGTGTTCGCTGAAGCTGGATGGTATGTTGTGGGCGTGGATCAGCGAAAAGCTGATAGACTAGATGGGGTAACACGTTTTATTCAGGTCGACGTATCAGAACCGGCAGGACATAAAAACATCTTTGATGAAATCTTGGCCAATGAAGGTCGACTTGATGCCTTAATAAATAATGCAGCTGTGCAGATTTGCAAGCCGCTTCTAGAGACTTCGCTTGAAGAATGGGATACGATAATGTCTAACAACGTGCGGTCCGTTTTTCTTAGCGTCCTTTATGGCTACCCTCTGTTATGCCAACAGAAAGGGGCTATCGTGAACGTTAGTTCTGTTCATGCTATTGCAACATCACGTAATATTGCAGCCTATGCTACCAGTAAAGGTGCTCTTCTAACCTTGACGCGAGCAATGGCCTTAGAATTTGGTCCCGACGGTGTCCGTGTCAATGCTGTACTTCCTGGGGCAGTGAACAGCAAAATGTTGCGTGAGGGTTTTAAACGCGGTCATGTCAAAGGCAACGAAGTAGATGATCAAATCCGCAAACTGAATAGTAAGCACATTATGGGCCGGGTGGGGCGTCCTGATGAAATTGGACGGGCAATCCTGTTTCTGGCTGATAACGACCAATCTTCGTTCATGACAGGGCAGGCTTTGATCGTGGACGGAGGAGCAACGGCTAGATTGAGTACAGAATAACCTCAAACATTGCATTTTCTATAAAAAGCACAGCTTGTTCACTTTATATATCACCAGCATCTCAATTTAGCTTAATTTCGCTAGCAATGGAAAAAAATGAGTAATTTGAGGCAGTATACTAATTTTTGTTTCATCTAATTAATACCTTAAAAGGAGAATTTTGACTAGAATAATAATTTTTTTGATAGGGACAATATGAAAAGTTTGGCCATGAGGGTTATGTTTATACCTCACAATGCCTACCATACTTATAATATGTCATTCGTTGTTCCGTATTTAGAGGAATATGGAATTGAATATATATTTGTTAATATTGATAAGGTGTATGAAAATGAAGGCGCAAAAGAAAAGATGTTAAGCCTTGGGCTTAACAATACTAATTATAGCCCAAATATTCTTAAAAAATTCGACCCACATATCGTAGTTGTAATGAATGATTGGGGAGGTGTTGTAAAAAAGATTGTGGTTAAAGCTAAAAAGAAGGGTATTGCCACAGTGGGGCTTATAGAAGGAGTTCAGGACTTCGAAGATACCCATGTAAGCCACATTAAGATTGGCAAAGTAAGAAAGCCTTACAGGACAGTAGAGTATCCCTTTCTTGTAGGAAAGTACGATAAAAAATTCATAACTACAAATAAAGCGAAGGTTACGGGGATGCCACGTATTGAACCGTTATTAGAGGTAAGACCATTATTTCCCGATAAACCTTTAGTAGCAATTAACAGCAATTTTACCTATGGGTTATATACAAACATTCAGGCAGAATGGATCGATAGTATAACTGAAGCCTGTGCAAAAGTAAGTTTTGATTATATCATTACACAGCATCATGCTGACAAGATGGATCTCAGTAATTATAATATCGATAAAGAATCAATGCACGATGTTATAAGACGGTGTAATGTTTTTGTAAGTAGGTTTAGTACAGGTATTTTAGAATCGATGGCTTTAGGGAAGCCGGTAATCTATCATAATCCTCATGGTGAACGTATGGATACATTCCAAAATCCAATGGGGGCTTTCCCCATAACAAGAGATGTTGATTCACTTATAGAAGCCCTCAAAATAAGTACTCATCTCGGTAAAGATTATCGCCAGGTATGTAAAAATTTTTTTTCTTATCATGTTTCTATAGAAAAGAAGCCTTCTGCCGAACGTATAACTAAAGAACTTATAAACATTTTTCTTGCTCGAAAGGGTCGTAATTAAACTTTTGGATATTTAATATTGTCATGAAGGAAAAGCGTATAAGTTTGTAGAGTATCGCTAGTATTGAAGGAAACCTTCAATTTTTCCTTTCAGGCTTAAATAATTATATAGTGACCTACCAGGGTCCCACGGGAACCTGATCAATGCGTTCACGATGTTTAACAATAACTCCCATAAAAATTGATATAGAATATAAGTGTTTCTAAATGCTTTTATGTGTTTTCTCACAAGTGCACCAAAACCTCTATTATATCTGTATGCTCTTTTGGCAGTATTCGCATTATATACCTTGGCAGGATTTTTATGGATTACAAATGTGCTGGTATAGAAGCGTCCCTCGTACCCTTTATACAGCACTCTTAGGACAAAATCGAGATCTTCAGAAGATTCGAATATACCTCCTAAGCCGAAATGATTATCAAAAGACTTAATATCTGTGATGATCTGTTTTTTGTACAGAATACTTGTTGCAGTTGTAAGTATTCTCGCGTTTTTTACAGTGATTTTCTTATATTGATCTCTATTAAATTTTGACAATTCATAGTCTTTTTCTAATACGGGAACACTTATAAAATCAATTTGGGGGACTTTTTTGAATTGCTCCACAATTTTTGAGAAGAAGTTATAGGGAATTATAGAATCATCATCAGGGAAGAAATATATGTCTCCAATTGCTTGTTTAATTCCTCTATTCCTTGCTTTACTTAGACTTTTTTTTTGTTGCTTTATAACTTTTAACTTTTTGGAAGAAATTTCAATTTTGTGACTGATCTTGCTGACTCTGTTATCACTATTTTGATCTATAATGATAACTTCAAATTCTTGGTAACTTTGCCTTGAAATTGAGACTAAGAGATTCATTAATTCAATATTTCTACCATAGGTCGCGATGATTGCCGATATCTTCATTTATAGCTTGCTCTCATTCTTATTTCTGGTTAAAATCAAAATATAAAACTGTTTGAATAATATCACATAAAAAGTAAGACTCAAAGCGTCGATGCAAAAAATAGTCCTTTTTGAAGCCGGTTGGGTTGGGGATACGATTGTTACCATTCCTGCCATGAGAAGTATAAGGAAGAAATTTCCAGACGCATATATCACCAGGATATGTTCTCCAGTAGCTGAACCCATTCTGAAAAATTGTCCTTATATAGACCGTTTATTAATTTACGACAGGGATGGTGAACATCGGGAGGCAAAGGGTAGATTGAAACTTCTAAACAGCATACGAAAAATAGAGCCAGATATTTTTTTTAATTTACATATTCCCGATATTAATAGATGGTTCCGGATTTATTTGCGTGATAATTTTTTTTCATTATTAACTCGGGCACGGATCAGAGCAGGCTATTATAGCCCTGGAACAGGATTCTTGCTAACTCATGGTATAAAAGCCAATAGATTCCATTTATCGAAGTATATAGTCGATTTAATCAATGAATTAACTACAAAAGTAGGTTGCAAACCAACGCGCGACCTTGAACTTTGGGTGGGCGATGATGAAAAAAATCACATCTCAGAATACCTAAAAAAACAAGGGGTTGGAAATCAAGATTGTGTTGTTGCAATTCATCCTGGCGCTAAGAGACCTTCGAGGAGATGGCCTGTTTCAAGATTTATCGAAATTTCCAAGTGGCTAAGTAAAGATACCACGGTAGTGATAACCGGGGGTAAAGATGAGGTTGACCTGGCTCAACAGATATCCGCTGCGACTCCAGGTGTAATTACCACTTCAGGTACCTTAACACTCATGCAGACGGCAGCCCTTCTTGAACGATGTGGTCTCTTTATCACCAATGACACCGGCATCATGCATATGGGGTTTGCCTTAAAAATCCCCACTGTTTCTTTATTCGGTCCAGGAAACGTAAAGAGATGGGTACCTCCTGAAAATAAGTGGTTAAAAGTTATCCATCATTCCATCCTTTGTAGCCCCTGTTATAGATGGGAATGTAAAGATCTAAGTTGTATGCAAGCAATTACTGTGGATGAAGTAAAAGAAGCTGTTTTGGAATTGACCAGATGAAACTCCTCTATCTCTCCAAGACCTCCTTCATCGGTCCGAGCAGCAGGTATCGTATCTATCAGTACATCCCCTGTTTAAGAAAAGCTGGGATTGAGGTAACTGTTGCCCCACTCTTCAAGGAGGGATGGTTTCGGATTCTAGATCTGCGATCGAGGCCCTTGCGCGCTATTGCCAAGGGCCTGTATGCACTGATGCGGCTTTTTGTGAGGATAAGGGAAATTTTGAAGGTGGGCAGATATGACCTCTATTGCTTTGAACACCAGGCTTTCCCTTATGTGCCTGCTTTTTTAGAGTGGTTCGCGCAAAAGTTAAATCACAATATGCTCCTTGAGTTCGACGATGCTATTTACCTGACTTTTCTTCATAAAAAGAAGATACCCCGGCTTATCAGGATGAGCAAGCACGTCATCGTCGGCAATAATTTTCTTACAGATTATGCTCAAAAATTCAATCCCAACGTGACTGTTATTCCCACGGTGATAGACACAGATCGATATAGTCCTAAAAAAGACTACCGTCTCCATGGGAAGTTGAACATAGGGTGGGTGGGCCTGGCCTATAACCTTCCATACCTCATGGGGTTGGAGGGTGTCCTCAGGAGGTTGAGGGGTGAGGTGGGGGATTTTTATCTGAAGATAATCTGCTCCCAGGGGTTCACGATGGATGGAGTGAATATCATATTCAAGCCATGGACCTACGCCGATGAGACAGAGAACATAAGAAGCCTCGATATCGGGATTATGCCCTTAGCCGATGATGAGTGGGCCAAGGGAAAGTGTGGCCTGAAGGTCTTGCAGTATATGGCCTGTGGTGTACCGGTGGTTGCATCACCAGTAGGGGTGAATCAAGATATCATCAAAGATGGGGAGAACGGGTTTCTCGCCAGCTCGTACAACGAGTGGTTAGAAAAATTGATACTTCTGGTCCAAAATAAGGAGTTGCGCCGTAAACTCGGCCAGAAGGGGAGGAAGACGGTTGAGGATCACTTTTCCCTCAAGCGATGGGGCCCAAAAGTAGCTAGCTTATATAAAAGCCTGCAATAATTGTTGCTACTCACAGAACTCTAACTAACCTTATCTCAGAATTTCTCCTTGTTTGACAATTTCAATAGAAATGATGTAACATTTATTGGGTATTTTATGTTGCAGTACAGGAGAAGTTTGACCAAAAGATTTGGGAGTCATAGGGTAGTATAACAAGAGCGTGCTATTGGCCCAAAAAATGTTGCTCTATCTTGTTACCTTTGTTATTTCTTTAATTTTATCCCTTTATCTTACCTCCGTCATGCGCAGGGCAGCCTTGCAGTTTGGGATTGTGGATCAACCCGATGGTAAATTAAAAAAACATAAAAAACCTATGCCTTATCTCGGGGGGATTGCTATCTACCTCGCTTTTTTGCTTGCTTTGGCCTTGAGCTTTACCCCTGAGTTTAACAAAGAAGTTCTCGGGCTACTCCTCGCTGGGACTATTGTTTTATTGCTAGGTTTCATCGATGACCTCGGTTTCCTGAAGACGTGGGTCAAGTTTGCCGGTCAACTCATCGCCATCCTAGTATTGGTCAAGTCAGGGATCTTCATTAAGCTTATTTTTCTTCCCACGTATGTAAGCATCCCCTTGACCTTTCTGTGGTTGGTGGGGATGATAAATGCTTTTAACATCATCGACGTCATGGATGGGCTCGCTGCTGGTGTAGCGTTTTTTGCGTCCCTCGCCTTTTTCTGCGTTGCCCTGCTCAACGGGAGAATAATGATTGCTATCGTCGCCATCACCCTGGCCGGGAGCTTATTGGGTTTCCTCCGATACAACCTCAGCCCGGCCCGGATCTATATGGGTGACGCAGGGAGCATGTTTCTGGGGTTGATGGTCGGGGCCCTGGCGATGATCGGCAGTTACACCGATAAGAACAACCTCGGGTTTTTGGCTCCGGCAGTGATTCTGGGGATCCCCATTTTCGATACGCTTCAGGTCATTGTTGCTCGCTGGCATAAAGGGACGCCCTTTTATCGAGGTAGTCCTGACCATTATCCGCTTCGTCTTCGGGCTACGGGGTTATCCGTCAGAGGGGTGGTCTGGCTGAGCTATGGTGCGGCTGCCTTCTTGGGAGGTCTCGGTATCTTTATTATGAATATGTCCTCCCTCTCTCAGGTGGCGGCTGTGACGGGATTGTTGGCTTTCCTAGGTCTCATAAGTATTTTTCTCTTACAAAGGATACAGGTGAAGTGATCGTCATCCTCGGAGCCGGGGTGGCCGGATTGAGTGCCGCCTTTCATCTGCCGGGAAAAGACTATCAGATCTTTGAAAAAGAGAGCGAGGCGGGAGGACTGTGCCGCTCAGTCGTCCATGACGGCTTTACCTTCGACTATACAGGCCATCTTTTTCACGTCAGCCAGCCGTATACGCAAGAACTCCTGCATGACCTATTACCGGATCAGCTCATTGGACACAAACGGCGATCGACAATATTCTTTCAGGACCGATACATCCCGTTTCCCTTCCAGGCGAACCTCTGGGCATTGCCGAAAGAAATTACGAGAGAGTGTTTATTAGAATTCATTCGAACTTCCTGTGGGGAAGTAAAAGAAGGAACTGATTTTCTGAGCTGGATCTATCAGGCCTTCGGCTCGGGGATCGCCAAATACTTTATGATCCCTTACAATGAAAAGCTCTGGAGGATACCCTTGGATGAGATCTCCCTGGAGTGGGTCGAGAGATTTATCCCCTGCCCAACCCTCGAGGAGGTGATCGATGGTGCCTTAGGAGTCAACCTCAAGGGATTTGGGTATAATCAGGAGTTTCTCTATCCCCTTCGGGGAGGGATACAGGTCCTGCCTCAGGCATTCCTTTCAAAGGTTGAGAATGTACACCTGGGCAAAGAAGCTAAATCCATCGACATAGAGAAGGGAGTGATACAATTCCGAGATGGAAGCGAAACAACCTACCGTTCGTTAATTTCATCTCTCCCCTTGGACGTACTCCTTCAGTGCATTGAACCTCTTCCCGATGAGATCAAGGATTTCAAGAATGCCCTCCGATATGTCTCCGTCATCAACATCAACCTGGGCGTGAAGAGGGAGGGGATATCGGATCAACACTGGATCTATTATCCTGAATCTGCATACCCCTTTTATCGGGTGGGCTTTCCCAGTAATCTCTCCCCCCATATGGCCCCGAAAGGGACCAGTTCTATCTATGTCGAGATATCTTATCTACCCTCAAATCCACCATCAATTGATCAGGTGCGAGAAGAGGCCCTTTCCGGTCTTATCGCTTGTGGTATCCTCCGTGATGATGATGAAATATTGGCCGAAAAGACACTCATGCTCAGACATGCTTATGTAATCTACGATCTATTTCGTTACCAGCACCTTCGCTCTATCATCCAATTCCTTCGCTCCCAGCAAATTTACCCCATAGGAAGATACGGTTTGTGGGAATATGCCACCATGGAAGAGGCCATTCTGCAGGGAAGAGAAGTGGCTCAGGATCTTTCATGAAACCTGTTCAGGTAGTACACATCATCACGAAACTGGAATTGGGTGGTGCCCAGCAGAATACCCTCTTTACCATTGCGCATCTGGATCGAGAGCGCTTTCGGCCATATTTGATTACCAACAGTGACGGCCTATTGGTTTCGGAGGCACTGGCCCTTAAGGGCGTCAAGACCTTCTTGCTTCCAGGGCTTATCAGAAAGATAAATCCTTTAATCGACATGAAGGCCCTGTTCAAGATAAAGGGTATCGTACAGGACCTCAAGAAACGTGATGCAGCACTTATCGTCCACACCCATAGCTCCAAGGCGGGTATCCTGGGCAGGTGGGCAGCCAGGCTTGCTGGGGCGGATATTATCATCCATACCATCCATGGCTTCGGTTTTCACGATTACCAATCTTCTCTTATTCGCAAGTTGATTATCTTTATTGAAAAGATGACCGCCATGATCACTGATAAGTTCATAGCCGTCTCCGAGGCGAATATGGCAAAGGGGGCCGACGTGGGCATTTTCCCTGTTCAGAAGGCAACCCTGATCAGGAGCGGGATCGAGCTGGAGGAGTTTACCGGGGTGCGGGTTAGCAAAGAGTCTAAGAAAAAGGAACTGGGGGTTGACCCAACCCTTCCGCTGGTGACGATGATTGGCTGTCTTAAGCCCCAAAAGGCCCCGTTAGATTATCTGGAGGTAGCCCAGCTGGTCCTGGAAAAAAAAGATGTTCATTTCATTTTGGTAGGTGACGGAGTGTTGCGAGAAAAGATGGAAAAGCGGATGGATGCCTTAGACCTGGGAGCGCGGTTCAAACTCCTTGGATGGCGGAAGGATATCCCTGAGATCCTGGCTGCTACTGACATCTTTGCACTCACGTCGTTGTGGGAGGGACTGCCTCGCGTCCTGCCTCAGGCCATGGCCATGGGAATTCCCATAGTTGCCACCAACGTTGATGGGACCCCCGAGGCGGTGACCAACGGAGTGAATGGCTTCCTGGCCGAACCCCGGGACGTCAGAGGGATGGCCGAAAAGATTCTGTATCTCCTTGCTCATCGCGAGGAAGCCAGGGGTCTAGGAGAACGGGGCAGAGAGAGGGTAGGGGAATTCGATATCTGGCGGATGGTTAAAGACCAAGAGGAACTCTACCTGAGGCTGCTCAGGGAGAAGGTGAGGGGGATTAAATGAGCTTGAGCTTGATAACGCTTTTCTTCGGCTTTGCCTTTGGGACTATTGTCGGGAGTTTCCTCAATGTCTGCATCCATAGGATGCCGCAGGGGAAGTCCATTATTCTGCCTTCGTCTCACTGCCCAGTTTGCAAGAACCCCATCCACTTCTATGACAACATCCCCCTGGTGAGCTTTGTCCTGCTTCGGGGAAAATGCAGGAAGTGTCATGCCCCCATCTCCTTGCGTTATCCCCTGGTGGAGTTCCTCATGGGTCTTTTCTCCGTTATCCTCCTGCTGCGTTACGGCATTTCTCCCCTCTCTCTGATATATTTTGCTTTTTTTGCCTCCCTCACGCTCGTGAGCTTTATCGATCTCTCCCATAGGATCATCCCCGATGTGATAAGCCTGCCGGGTATCGTGGTCGGTTTGGCTCTCTCCTGGCTTCATCCACATCTGTCCATCAGACATGCCCTTATCGGGGTCCTGGTAGGGGGGGGATCACTTTATGTAGTGGCAAGCGTTTATCATATGGTAACCAAGAGGGAAGGAATGGGGGGAGGGGATATCAAACTCTTGGCCATGATCGGGGCCTTTATCGGCTGGAAAGGGGTATTATTTACTATCTTGTGCAGTTCCTTCATCGGGTCAGTCGTAGGGGTGGTTTTGATGTTTATTTTCTCGAAGGCTGATAGCAAATATGCCGTCCCCTTTGGGCCCTTTCTCTCCCTTGGGGCTGTTATCTACGTCTTATGGGGTGAGTTCCTGCTAAACTGGTATGTCGGGATTTTGAGGGGTATTGCTGCCTAGGGTACGGATATGAAGTGGCTATTTCGTCACATCCAGATGGGTCTCAGGACGGAGATCGTCCTCAACATTGCTGTCCTTATGGTGGCCTCTCTTTTGTTGGTCGGCATCACTATCCTCAAGGTGAGCGAGCAGGAGATCTTGGAACAGAAGATAGCCGGCTCTCGTATTGTTCTCTTTTCCCTGCAAAGAGGGATAACCGCTTTTCAGGGTGAAAAGTGGTATCAGGACCCCAATCTTTCGAGGATCCTCGTTGGTTTCACCCAGCTGAGAGAAGTAGAGGGCATGTGGATTGTGGATAGAGACCTGAACCCTCTGATCACCAGAGGGAGGGGAAAAAGATATAGGGATGATTTGCTCACTGCCATGAATCAGAGAAGGGAAGAAATACGGCTGGAGAGGACGGGGACCCTGTGGTGGTCCTTCTTCAACAGGCTTATTTCGACGGCACCTCTCGTAAGGGAAGGAGAGGTGATCGGCGGAGTACAGGTCTCCTTTTCCTTGGCCGATGTCATGGCGAGGCTGGTAGTCTTTCGTCGGCTGTTCCTCATGCTGATTCTTGTGGACTCTTTGGTCTTAATTGCCTTTGGCAGTTTCCTCTTGGCGCGGGTAGTAGTCAATCCCTTAAAGAGATTGGTGGGTGTGGCGCAGAGGATTCGGGAAGGGGATGTGGGTTACAGAGCAACGATAGAATCTACGAATGAGATTGGGCAGCTGGCTACGGCCTTTAATCAAATGGTAGAGCGGTTGGCTGAGAAGCAAAAAGATTTGGAAAAGACCATTACTAAATTAAGGAACACGCAAGCAAAACTCGTCAACTCCGAAAAATTGGCATCGGTTGGAAGAATGGCTGCAGGTGTCGCTCATGAAATTGGGAATCCTTTGACGTCGGTTTTGGGTCACACGGATATTCTGCACAAGAAGCTCAAACGAAAAAGACTCAAAGATGGCGCAATCCTTTTGGATTTGGTGGAGAGGATGAGGAAAGAGACGCAAAGGATCAATCGCATTATCAAGGATTTGCTGCAATTCTCCAAACCCCCTTCTGCCCACGTAGAGGATGTTGAAGTCGATCAGGTGATACAGGATACCTTGAAAATGGTAGGCGTACAGGAAAGATTCCAAAATACCGATGTTAATCTCGCTTTAAAAGACAACCTCTCGCCGGCTAGGGGGAATAGCGATCAGTTGCAACAGGTCTTTTTCAATATATTAATCAACGCCGCCGATGCCATGCCTGCGGGTGGGTCCATAGCCGTGAAGACGAAGGAAGACAAACGATGGGTAATCATCGGCATACAAGATACCGGCATGGGAATTCCCAAAGCCGATCTGGATAAGATCTGTGATCCCTTTTATACTACTAAGTCGCCGGACAAGGGAACGGGGCTTGGGCTCTCTATCTCCTTAAAGATTATTGATGAGTTTGGCGGGAAGATGCGGATTGAAAGTGAAGAGGGTAAGGGTTCTGAATTCGTCATATATCTTCAAAAAGGATCTCGCGGTGGTTGAAGCAAGGCCGTTTATGGCAATATAAAAAATGAGGTTGGAAAACTGATAATAAATAGTATCTACCGGGAAAAAAACCTAAATGGCTTGCCTTCCAGCAGCGAAGGCCTTTTTGTTTAGATCATGGAGTTTTTCAGGAAGGCGTGCTAAGAGACATGTCAGCCATATCTC
>CAZFIR010000115.1:0-19460 GCA_964519535.1 uncultured Thermodesulfobacteriota bacterium
AAGATCCTCAACCCCTCAACGAGCCCCGGCCCGCGCGCGGAGGAAATGGAGGTGCGATTGGCCTTATCATAGGATGCCTTGAAGATGAGGGGGATACCGAGGTCTCGGGAGATTTCCTTCAGGCTCGTGGCGAGGGAGAGGATAAATGCCTCCTCCTCGATCACGCACGGACCGGCGATGAGGACCAAGGGGGCGTCACCCCCTACCGTTATTTCTCCGATGCGAACCGTTTTGGCCACCGTCAACTCCTCCGGGCTTCGAGGGAGGCCCTGATGAACTCCCGGAAAAGGGGGTGGGGTTGCCAGAGCCTCGATTGAAATTCGGGGTGGAACTGGCAGCCCAGAAACCAGGGGTGATCGGGGATCTCGATGATCTCCACCAATTCGTTGTCGGGCGAAGCGCCGCTGACCCTCATCCCCTTCTCGACGAGGGTCTCCCGATATCGATTGTTGAATTCGTAGCGATGTCGATGCCGTTCTGAAATGACCTTCCTTTTATACGCGTCGTAGGCAAAGCTTCCTTTTTGAAGATGGCAGGGATAGGCACCCAGCCGCATGGTCCCGCCTTTTGCGCTTTCCTCATCCCGCTGTTCGACCGTATCCTTCCGGTAATTGATCCACTCCTTCATGAGATAGATGACCGGATGGGGGGTGTCGGGGTCGAATTCCTCACTGTGGGCCCGATCGAGGCCGGCGACGTTTCGGGCGTATTCAGCCACCGCCAGCTGCAGCCCCAGGCAGATCCCGAAAAAGGGAACTCCGTGCTCACGGGCGTAGCGGATGACCTCGATCTTGCCCTCGACCCCCCGCTGTCCAAAACCTCCGGGGACAAGGATGCCGTCGGCCTGCGAAATACCATCCCCCATCCCGTTCTGTTCGATCTCCTCTGAGTCCACGTAGTCCAGATTCACCCGACACTCATTGGCCAACCCCCCGTGCGCCAGGGCCTCGTTCAGACTCTTATAGGAATCCCGCAGGTTGACGTATTTGCCCACCACGGCGATGGTCACCTCATCCTTGGGGTTTTTGATCTTTCGAACGATCTCCTCCCACATGCTCAGGTCCGGGGCCTTGGTCCACATGCGGAGGACCACGGCGATCTTTTCGTCCAGCCCCTCCTGATGAAAGACGAGAGGCACCTCGGAGATGGTCTCCACGTCCTTGGCAGTAATGACGAAATCGCGCTCCACATTGCAAAAGAGCGCGATCTTGGCCTTGATCTCCGACGAGAGGATTCGGTCGGTGCGGCAGAGCAAGATATCGGGCTGGATGCCGATCTCCCGCAATTCCTTGACGCTGTGCTGGGTCGGTTTGGTCTTGACCTCTCCCGCCGTCTTGATATAGGGAACCAGGGTCAGGTGTATATAGCAGACATTCTCCCTGCCCACATCCCCCTTGAGCTGCCGGATGGCCTCCAGGAAGGGGAGGCTCTCGATGTCTCCGACAGTCCCGCCCACCTCGGTGATGACCAGATCCACACTGTCGGCCAGATCCAGAATGATGCGTTTGATCTCATCGGTGATGTGGGGGATCACCTGGACGGTCCCCCCCAGATAGTCCCCCCGCCGCTCCTTGGCGATGACGGTGTCGTAGATCCTGCCCGTGGTGCAGTTGTTCTTCTGGCTGAGTTCGGCGTGGGTGTAGCGCTCGTAGTGGCCCAGGTCCAGATCGGTCTCGGCCCCGTCATTGGTCACAAAGACCTCACCATGCTGAAAGGGATTCATGGTGCCCGGGTCCACGTTGATGTAGGGGTCGAGCTTGAGCATGGCGATGGTAAGGCCTCTGCTCTCCATCAAGGCCCCGATGGAGGAGGCGGCCAGCCCCTTCCCCAGGGAGGAGAGCACGCCCCCCGTAATGAAGATAAACTTGGTCCTCACGCCCTCCCCCTGATAAACCGTTCCATCAGCTTATGCCCCTCTTCGATCACGATGCCGCTCTTGGAGGCCTCCCCTTCGTCAAATCCCCCTGCCCCTGATAAGCGTTTTTCAGTGGAATCATAGATCACATAGGGGACCGGGTCATCGGTGTGCGTCCGCAGCTCGATAGGGGTGGGATGATCGGGCAGGACCATGATCCGGTGATCGCCCCGCTTTTCCATTCCCTTGACGATGGTCCCCACTACCCGCTCGTCAAAGGCCTCGATCGCCGCCAGCTTGGCCTCCAGATCCCCATTGTGGGAGGCCTCATCAGGTGCCTCCACGTGGAGGTAGACGAAGTCGCTTTTGTCCAGTGCTTGCAGAGCGTACTCGGCCTTCCCCTGATAGTTGGTGTCCAGGTACCCGGTGGCCCCGGGTACGGCAATGACCTCCAGACCGGCATAGATCCCGATCCCCTTGATCAGGTCCACGGCTGAGATGACGCCCCCTGTGAGGCCAAAACGCTCGGCAAAGCTCGGCATCTGGGGGGCCTTACCCTGACCCCACGGCCAGGTGGCGTTGGCCGCCCGCGTGCCTTCTTGAAGCCGCTTCTGGTTTATCGGATGTGCATTCAAAAGGATCTGGCTATCGGTCATGAGTTTGATCAGCTCCCGGGCACCCTCACCCCTGGGGAGGTATGCACCGATCTCTTGCTCAGTGATGTCGTGGGGTGGGGTCGTCTCTATCCGCTCTCCCTTTCCTCGCCAGACCAGGAGGTGGCGGTAGCTCACCCCCGGATAGAACCGAAAGACCGAGTCGCCCAACTCCGTTTCCAGGTCCTGAATGATCGCCTTCCCCTCCTCGGTGGAGATATGGCCGGCGCTGTAGTCCTCCATGATCACGCCCCCCCCGATGACCCCGAGGGTCACCAGGTTCAAGCGGAAGGCACAATCCTCAGGATCGAGCTGGACCCCGATGCTGGCTGCCTCCAAGGGGCCGCGCCCGGTGTAATATCGCTTCGGGTCATATCCGAAGATGGAGAGGTTGGCGATCTCGCTCCCCTTGGGCAATCCCTTGGGGATGGTACGGGCAAGCCCCACTTCACCTTGCCGGGCCAGGGCATCCATAGAGGGGGTGCGGGCGGACATGAGGGGGGTCTTCCCCCCCAGCGCTTCCAACGGCCGATCGGCCATTCCATCTCCGATAAGAACGAGATATTTCATGCGATACTGTTCTTATGCAACTTTTATACCCAAAAAACAACTATATCAAACTGCGTCCAGAAGTCAAACTAAAACGGGGAGCCCCTTTGAGCGAGCTCCCGCCGAACCCACATCAAGAGTATACCACCTCTGTCAGAGGACCGAAAGGAGTATCTTTGAAAAAACTTTTGTGTTGTTCGTTACTGTAGATTTTTTGTAATTCAATGTATAGTGTTCGTGGGGTGCGAAGCCGACATGGAAAATTCTCGTGGAAGGATGAAGACACCGCGGAGGTGATACACATGGATGACAGGAAAAAGCTGCCCATCATCATCAAACATTGGATAGAGCATAACGAGAGCCACACCGAAGAGTACCGTCAGTGGGCGAAGAAGGCAGGGGAGCTGGATTTGGGAGGCGTTAAGGCCCGGATCATCGAGGCCATGGACGCGATGACACAGTCCAATAGCCGCCTGGAAGAGGCATTAAAGGAGCTAGAGACCCCCTAGGTACTTCCGGAGCCTCTCCATTCCCTCCTCGATCTTCTCCAAGGAATTGGCGTAGGAAAAGCGCAGAAACCCCTCTGCCTGGCTCCCGAAGTCTATCCCCGGGGTCACCCCCACCCCGGCCTTTTCCAGAATGTCAAAGGCCAGTTTATAGGAATCGGCGGAATACTTCCGGGCGTTGGCCAGGATGTAAAAGGCCCCGGTGGGCTCCACCGCCACCCCCATTCCCAACTCCTGCAGCCTCGTGAGCATAAACTCCCGGCGGCGGTTGTAGATCTCCTTCATCTCCGCCACCTCCTTGTGCGCGTCGCGCAGGGCGGCGATACCCGCCCACTGGACAAAGGAGTTGGGGGAGATAAAGAGGTTCTGCTGCATCACCTGCATGGGCCGAATAAACTCCGGCGGTGCGATGAGGTAGCCCAGACGCCACCCGGTCATGGCGTAGAGTTTGGAGAAGCCGTTGAGGATGAAGCAGCGGTCGGTGAACTCCAACATGGTATGCTCCTCCCCCTTGTAGACGAGACCGTGGTATATCTCATCGGAGATGACAGGGGGCGAGAGGGAGACGATCTCCTCCATCCGCTTTTTTCCCATGACGATACCGGTGGGGTTGGAAGGGGAATTGACGATGATCCCTCTGGTCCGCGTAGTGATCCGTTTCTTGATTGCAGCAGGGAGATACTGAAATCCTTCCTCCTCCTCGGTGTCTATCAGGACGGGCCTTCCCTCCACATAGGAGATGATATTGGGGTAGCAGGGATAATAGGGGTTGGGGAGTATCACCTCTGCACCCCGTTCCAACAGGGCTGAGAAGAGCAGGAGCATGGCCGGTGAGGTCCCCGAGGTGACCAAGACCTGGTCGGGCGAGACCTCCACCTTGTATTTCTCCGCATAGTGCTCGCAGATGGCCTCACGCAGCGGCACCAGGCCCAGGCTGTGGGTGTAGTGGGTCTCCCCCTCCCTGATGGCCCGCAGACAGGCCTCCTTGATGGGCTCCGGCGTGTCGAAATCGGGTTCACCTACCTCCAGGTGGATCACCCCCTGGCCGCGGCGCTCCATCTCTTGGGCGCGCTCCAGGACGTCCATGACGATGAAGGACTTCATACCCTTGGCCCTGGAAGTGATCATTTCTTCCTCCGTATGCGCACCTCTACTCCCCTCCCCCACCCCCGTTCCTGGTAAAGGCTTCGCTCCTTGAGGGAGATCTCCAAAAACCCCGCACTCCCCCACAGGGCGATGATCTCCCCTGGCTTGGCCTCCTCGTAGGAAGATATCAGGCCCCTGATCCGCTCGCCGTGGATCTCTATCTCGATTACCCCATCTGGGGCAAATGTACCCAAGACCTCCTGGGAGATAGTGGTGATGAGGTTGCCGAAAGAATCGACCCGGATCACCTCCCCCACGAGGGTTGCTCCATTGAGAACGGGGTCGGGGATAGGGAGGATTGTCAGTGTTGCGGTGTCTACGGCAGGGCCCATTTCTTCGGGAGCGACCCCCATCGAGAGATGGGCGGCCGCAGGTGCGAAGATATCCCTCCCATGGAAGGTACGGCTGACTCGGGGGAGGCGGAACCGCTCCTCAATCAGCTCATAGGCCTGCACCCCCTCCTCCCGCTTCAGCACGAAGGTAAAACAGCCGTTGTCAGGTCCGACAAAACGATAACCTGTTGTCTCAATAACCAAGGGTCTCCGAGACCCGCCCACCCCGGGGTCTACAACAGCCACATGGATGGTCCCCAAAGGGAAGAAAGGATAGGTCTGTCCCAAAACGAGGGCGGCCCCCATCACGTCGTGGGGGGGGATCTCATGGGCCAGGTCGACGATGTGGCACTGGGGATTGATCTGGAGGATAACCCCCTTCATGGCACCGATATATCCGTCAGCCCACCCGAAATCGGTCAACAGGGTGATGATCGGTCTATCCGTCATTCACCCCCCCAGATCCGCTCCATCCCCTCCGCAAAGGGAGGCCTGACTATCCCCCGCTCCGTGACGATGGCGCTCACATACCGATGCGGGGTGACGTCGAAGGCGGGGTTGCGGACCTCGACCCCCTCAGGGGCCAAACGTTTGCCCCACGGGGCAGTCACCTCTTCCGGCGCCCGCTCCTCGATGGGAATCTCCTCACCCGTCTCTATGGTCCTGTCGAAGGTGGAAAGGGGTGCGGCCACATAAAAGGGCACCTCATGCTCCTTTGCCAGGATCGCGAGGGTGTAGGTCCCGATCTTGTTGGCCACGTCCCCGTTGCGGGCGATCCTGTCCGCACCGACGATGACGAGGTCGATCTCCCCGTGCTGCATGAGTGAGCCCGCCATATTGTCGGTGATGAGGGTCACGGGGATGCCTTCTCTCGTGAGCTCCCAGGCGGTGAGCCGGGCACCCTGCAGCAGCGGCCGGGTCTCCGTGGCCACCACCCTGATCTTTTTCTTTGCCTCCCACGCCCTCCTGATCACCCCGAGGGCGGTGCCGTATCCCCCCGTGGCCAGGGCCCCGGCATTGCAGTGGGTCAAGATGGTAGCGTTGTCATGGATTAGTGTCGCCCCATTTACCCCGATCCGTTTATTGATCTCAATGTCTTGCTCCAAGACAGCCAGGGCCTCGGCAACCAAAAGTCTCTTGAGATCCCCCACCGGTTTCTCTCTATTGGCCTCGCACACCCCCCGCATCCGGGCCAGGGCCCAGTGCAGGTTGACGGTGGTGAGGCGGGTGGTCTTGAGGGTCTTGCAGATTTTGTTTAGCTCGCTATAAAAGGCAGGGTAATCCTTTTTTGGTATGCTCAGGGCAGCAAGGGCGATCCCCATCGCGGCGGCGATCCCGACGGCCGGCGCACCCCTGATGGCCATGGTCTTGATGGCCTCGGCCACGGCAAGGGCGTCAGGGCACTCCAGATAGACCTCCTCCCCAGGAAGCCGCCGTTGATCGAGGATAACGACTTTGTTATCTCTCCACGCTATGGTCTTGGGAAACACCATTTAACAGCACCTTTTAACGGGCGGCATGAATTGGTACCTCTTCTTGGGACAAAGGGTTGTGTTAAAGGATTCAAGGGTTCGAGTTTTGCACTAGAATCCTTGACCCCTGGAATCCTTATCTGTGCTTTTTATCATATGTGAGCAGGAGGATGCTGTCAAACGATTCAGGGAAGGCGGTCCATACCCATACCTTCAGATATATCGGATGAACGAGGTGAAACCGTGTATGCGTTACGAAGCGGCCTTCGCGATCTGCTCTTCTTCTTGTTGCATGCCGAGCCGTTGTTCAGCAGCCCGCAGAATAGCCCGTAACATATCACTGTATGACATATCCGCGATCTTTGCCATCTTTGCCAAATGCCCGTCCCAGCACCACCCCGGATTGGGGTTCACCTCCAGGAGCTTTGGTGCACCCGCTGCATTCAGCCTCCAGTCAAGCCGGCAGTAATCTCTGCACTCCAGCCTCTCAAACAACTTCACACAACATTCCTCAATGAACTTTTGTGTCTCATCAGGGAGCTGTGCAGGGATCGACTTGATTTTCCAGTACGGTGATTCGGGAAGCCACTTGGCCTCATATCCGCAAACCCTGGGAAGTTCCGGCGGCAGAGCAGAATAGTCCTCCTCAAGGATGGGTAAGACCGTATACGACTCAGGGGGGTTTCCGATTATCCCAACGGTGATGTCATTGCCAGTAAGAAATTCCTCGACGAGGAGGGGCTTGTCATAGCCAAATTTTTCCCTGATTTCTGAGATCGCATTGACTAGTTCTTCAATGGTGGTGGCGACACTCCTTTGAGTGATGCCAAAACTGGAATCTCCAAAGTTGGGCTTCACAATCACGGGGAAACCAAAGGGGAGTTCGAAGGTGCTGTCCTCCGGCTTGATAAAGAAGGCCTCAGGGACCGGGATCTCCATCTCTTTCGCAATGCCGCGGATCAGAGATTTGTCGTAGCAAAAGGCGAGACATTGCGGCCCTGACCCTGTGTAAGGGATACCGAGCATCTCCAGCAAACCGGGGACATGGAGCTCTTTCGTGGCATCGTTGTTATATCCTTCATCGCACAGGTTAAATGCAAGGTCGATCTTGCCGACCCATTTCATCAATTCAGTGATGATGACGTCGTGGTTGTGCAGGTAGGTAAAATAGTAGTCCTCGTTCTCCCTCAGGGCCGACTTGAGCTGATCGATAGTATAGAAATCGTCGTCATCGAAGATGCGCAGCGGCTTCAAGGGGTCCGGTTTGCTGGGATCCCCCATCAGCACTGCCACATTTTTTACTACCCCTTTTTGCCTTCGTTTGAGCGGCGTCCATTCCTTTTTCACGATACTGGTCACCAGCAGGCGACGTTCCATCATACCCAGGTCTTGATTCCGCTGAGAGTTCGTTGCAATCTCAGCATGAAAGGCGATAGTACTGAAGCCGACCGTCTTTAACAGCCGGGACAGCCCCTCCCTAGTATAGAGTCTTTCCGCATAGAAGTGGTCTGCGATAATGCCCCTTTCAACGCGATTAACCATCTCCCTGGATATCAGGCGCTCTCCATCAGCGGAGAGGGAGCGCTCCCGGCAGACAAACCGTTTCTTGTCTATCCATTCCCAGGAGTGCGGCTTGAAATGTTCTTTGAGATATTCACCATCCGCGATATCGATGATAAATCTGCCCCACGGTTTCAACACCCTGAATACCTCCTTAAACACCTTCATATCTTCTTGCGCGGCTTCAAAATATCCCAGGCTGTTTCCCAGGATCATCACCACGTCAAAGGTATCCGGAGGATAGGGGATCTTTCGCGCATCTCCTTCGCGGAATCGTGCCCGCAAACCCTCTGTCTTGGCGGTCGATTTGGCCTTTTGAATCAGGTAATGGGACCGGTCCAGCCCCTCGATATTCTTAAATCCCCTCCGTGCCAGTTCGAGGGCGTGTCTCCCCTGTCCGCAGCACAGATCCAGTATCTTGTCCTCCGGTGCAAGCTTGAACGTCTCGGAGAGGAGATCCACTTCCTGCCGGGTGATATTCTGGTCATCCACGACATCAGCGTCGGTCTTCAGGTACAGATGATTAAAGATGTTGCGCCACCAATCGGGATGGACGTGCTCCTCGAGGTCCTGGACAGGCCCGAGTATCTTTCGCTTGGTCTTCCCGTCTTTCCCCCGTTGCGGCGGTTTATCCGAGGATGATGTTTTCGCTTCCAGGGGGGGTTTATCGGATGATACCTTGGTTTCTATATCGGCTTTCAAGGAAAGATGGTTAAAGATGGTGCGCCACCAATCGGGATGGGGATGCTCCTCAGCGTCTTGGTCAGGTACTCCTGCCTTTCGTTTGACCTTCCCCTGTTTCTCACGTTCTGGAGGCTTGTCGAATGACTCCTTGGGTTCCATGTGCTGTCTCCTCTTTCTGTCAAAACGTCCCCTCTCTGGGGGACGCCGTTTTATTCCTTATAGCAACTTTTATAGATTTCGCAAGTCTTTTTTTTCATCGCTTCCGGTCTAGTCGCTGGAAGGCAATGATAGTTCACAACCGCCGCATACGTTAGGCAACGATGCACATCGCGATCCTCCAACATCCCGAGCCCAACTCACCGGATACCCAACCGGAAGAGGATAATGCTCCCTAAAAAGTAGAGGATGATCAGGGAAATGGACCCCCAACCGATCCGCCAGGGGACCCTTTTGGCCCGGTAGATGAGATCGACGATGACGATGTTGGTCATAACGATCCCCAGCACGGCCGTCAAGATATGGTTCGGGGAGACGTGAGCCAAGATGGGCCCCCGGATAAAAAAGAGGTCGGTCACGGGGATGATGACGATATTGAAGATGTTGCTTCCCAGGAGGCTCCCGATGGCCATATTGAAGGCCCCCCTCGTGACCAGCGGTATCCCCACCGCCAGTTCCGGAAGGGACGTGACCACGGCGAGCATAAAGCTGCCGATAAAGGACCGCCCCCACCCCGTGGTCTGGGCAATGGCATCGGCCGTGTGTGACAGCCAAAAACTGGCGCCCACAATGGCGAGGGCGCCCATGGCTAAAAAGAGATACGGGGACCTTCCCCCCTCCGTCCGGGCCGTCTCAGAGGTCTCGGCGCTCTTCGGGGGCAATCCGAGGACCTCATGGCGATAGAGGATCTTGATGGCCAGTGCATAGATGAAAATCAGGATGATGCTCTCGATCCCCATAAATCCCACCTCAAGGTTCAACCCCAGGCCGATGCCGAGGATGGCGATCCCTGCCAGCACTACCCCGAAGCTGGCGGCGATGACATGCCCCGGAGACAGGAGGTCGAGTATCGCCCCCCTTCCCTGGACGACGTCGAAGACCGCGATGAGCAGGAGGTTGAAGAGGTTGCTCCCGAAGATATTGCCGAGGGCCAAGTCCGGCTCGCCGACCACTGAGGCGGAGGTGATGCAGACGGTCAGCTCAGGCAGGGAGGTGATGGTGGAGAAGAGGATAATCCCGAGAAAGGTCTGGCTGATGCCGGTGCGTGCGGCGATCTGCTCGCCGTAGTGGGAGAGCTTATATCCGGCACCGATGATGATCAAAGCGGCTATGGCAAATTGGACCCATAACATAATTAAAATACGTATGGGGCCCAGTCGTCCACTCCCGCCAAGGGCGGGATTGGACCCTAGGACCCTACTTTCGACTCCTTAATTGCTTTTAGGTCCACGAGCCAAAGAGAATAGAGAATGGATTTGATTCACACCTTGGCGCCGGCGATACCCTTCGGTTGAAATTTCGCCACGAGGGCTGCGAACTCAGGATCGTGCAGGACCTTTCTGGCGAATTTCATATATTTTGCCACAATGGCCCTTATCGCCAACTGCAGCTCGTATGACTTGATGGGTTTTTCCAAGAGGTGAGGGACATCCGAGGCCACGCACATATTCACGACATCCTCGCTGGCGTGGCCGGTCATGATGATGGTATCTTCAGGGGCCGAGGTAAATTTGGTCTTGATGGCATCGAGAAAGGCAAATCCGCTCTGCTCGCCGAGAAAGACGTCCAGCACGAATATGGCGATGCTGGTCTCCCGACTCAGACAATAGGCTATCGCCTCGTCGACTTTATTAAAGGTGACGACGTCACCCCATGTGTAGAATCTCTTAATAGTCTCCGCGGTCACCGTACAGAGATTCTTGTCGTCGTCGACGACGATGACGTCTAATCCCTCAGACATACCATCACCTCCTTGCTTAAGAGGGGTTGATCCCGCCCTTGGCGGGACGCCAAGGGCGGGACTCGAATCCCTTGTTTTACTATACCCCAACGCGCATCCATTACAAGGCATTGTTTAAGGGCTGTGTAAGGATGAGGCACAGATCTTCTCTGTCATCGATTGGGCCTCCTGCTCCATGGGTGCTTGGAGATAGCCCAGGGTGACGCACTCCCAGAGGTATTTGCGAAGAAAGGGTTCAAGGCCTCCGAGCTTTTCGTACTGCCCGACGTGGACCAGTTCGTGGACGACGAGGTCGCGCGCACCCCAAAACGGTGAGCGGATAAAGATGCCGTAGCGCAGGGTCAGGCCGGCGGTTGTGGGAGAAAGGAGCCCGGTCTCCCGCGCCGCAGCGCGCAGCCCTGGGTGTTCGGGCAGGGGGATCTCATCGACCGCAAACAGGCGGACACGCTCACGGGCAACAATCCCGACACACCGGGCATCAGCCATCTGGGCCTCGGTCAATCCCACCCCTTTTTCGTAGATCAGGCTCTCCTGCCCCTCGGCCCATGCACAGGCCAGGGGCAGCAGGGTCTCGAATTCCTGGGGGGAGATGGGACTACTCCACCGCGATCATCACATTGGTCGCCTTGATAACGGCCGCAACCTGTTTGCCCTCCCCCAGGCCCAGGCTTTCTACTGAGGCCTTGGTGATCACCGATACGATCTCAATGCCGCCCGGCAGCTCTACGGTGACCTCTGAGTTGACCGCTCCGTGCGCTACCTTTTTTACCTTTCCCTTCAAGACGTTCCGTGCACTGATCTTCATGGCGTACCTCCTCTCACCATCTATGATACTACTGTATTATGGAAAAGGTGATACTCAAAGCATCTGAGGCGAACAGGGGGGTGGAAGGGGATACCACCGCCTCCGTGACGCCTCTGCAATCCTCAACAATCATTCCTCCACGCGCTGCAGGACCGTGGGGGTATCATCACCGTAGAGGTCTTTGTTGCGCAGGTTCTTCTTGACAAAGCTATAGAGCGCCCGCGAAGAGGTACAGGGCTTGGTAAAGAGCTTGTCGTCGACGATCCGCATGGTCAGGGTGTCTCCGGTAAGGGCGTAATGGACAAGATACCACCCCCTCGCATCGTATTGCTCCTTGATCTCCTGCACATTGAGGAACCGCTCATCTTTAATGACGGTGACAAAGGCCCGCATCACATCACGATCAATCTTGCCATCCTCCATGCCCAACAGCAGGAACTCGTGGTCGTTGAACTGCTGGATGATCATCGTGAACAACTCCCCCTCTGCTGTGTTCTTCCACGCCCCCAGCAGCGCCTGATCGATCTTGGCCTTACTGACCTTGCCTAAGGGAACTTCTGATTCATACGGGCATCCCCATAGGAGCGGCAGGATGAAAAGAAAGAACAAAATTCCTAAACTCAGCCTGCTCTTTTTCATCGCTCTCCTCCGATTAAGGTATTCTCAAACCCATAATACCCGAATGCATTGGGAATTTCACTGGCCATCTTTTTCTCCCCTCATTGCAAGTTGAAGATGCGCCGGGGATTCTTCTGGCCGAGGGTGTTGGATGTCTTGATTTTTATAAGAATGCTCCTTGTCTTCAAACCAGAAGGGGAGAAAAAACGTATAGGGCAAAGACAGGCTTATATTATATTTTTTGATAAATTACGCTTGACAAATTTATCATATGATATATTATTAACATAGATGGTCGATAGGCAAAGGGGGGGCCTGAGAGTTGGATGAGGCGGAAAAGGAAGTAGTACGTCGGTTTCTGAGAGAGTTCAAGCAAATCGCTACAACTGGTCGCGGGGTTGACATCGTCGCTCGACGCAAAAATATGCAGTCGTTGGCACAGTTAGGCCTGACCAAAAGGAATTGCATCGCAATAATCCTCGGCTTCTCTGTTGAGGACTACTGCGACGGGCCGAAGCCGGACAAAGACCGACCAGGAGCGATTTGGGAATTCGGTCAGGTCATAGAGGAGAAAGAAGTCTATATCAAGCTCAAGATCGCACAGGTCGGTGAAGTCAAGCTCGCAAAGTGTCTCTCGTTCCATATTGCCGAGCATCAGCTTTGTTTCCCCTACAGGGAAAAATGAGAGGAAAGGGGTGATAATCATGAAAGGGATTTGCCCAAACTGTGAAAAACAGACCGAGCTTGAGTTAATTCACGCCACGGAAGCGGTGGTCGTGCGGGGAGAGTCAATTCCTGCTGAAGTGGAGTACTACAAGTGTCTGGAATGCGGCGAGGAATTTGAAGATCCCAACTCTCATGATGATCCTTTGGACAAGGCGTATCGGGAATACCGTCGGCGGCATAATATGATACAGCCCGAAGAGATCAAGGCCTTGCGGAAACGGTATGGCCTTACGCAAAACGAGATGAGCAGACTCCTCGGGTGGGGCGGTGCTACCCTGAGCCGGTATGAGAACGGGGCGCTCCAGGACGATGCCCATGAAAAGACCCTGCGCCTTGCTGTGGAGCCGCATAACCTGTTGCGCCTCATTGAGGAGAGCCCGAATATTCTGCCTGAGGAGAAGAAACATCGCCTCATGGAGCAATTGAGAAGCGAGGAGGAGGAGGCATACTCGTTTGAGAGGATTTATGAAGAGCGCTTCGGGAGATACGAGGCAGATGAATTAAGCGGATATCAGAAACTCGATCTGTCGAAACTGGTTAATGCCATACTCTTCTTCTGCAAAGAGGGCATATGGAAGACCTTTTTGAACAAGCTCCTGTTCTATGCGGATTTTAAGCACTGCAAAGAATATACAATATCCATAACCGGCTCGCGATATGCGCGCATTCCCTATGGACCAGCCCCGAATAATTGGAACCATTACCTGGCATTGCTCATCGAGGAAGGCGCGTTGAGGGTAGAGGAGGTTTATTACTCAGATGAGGTCATAGGTGAGAGACTTGTTGCTGAGGGAAAACCTGACCTCGCGCTCTTTTCAGATACCGAGCTAAAGATCCTTGCATCCATTAAGGAACATTTTAAGGACTGGAGCGCAAAAAAGATATCGGACTTCTCGCACGATGAAAAAGGATACCTCGAAACCCCCAATTCAAAACTCATCTCATATACCTATGCGAAGAATTTGCAGATTTAAGCCTTTTGAATAGATATAGGAAAGTATTTAGCTCATGCGGTTTAAGAAGAAAATTATTGGGGACTGGATAATGAGACGAAAAGATTATAGTCCAAGACCGTCCTCTCCGTTTTCGTGCAAAGGCTAACTGAATAGATTTGTATAAAAATGTCTGATCAACTTTATAACTGGAAACGTTTCTGGTGTCCGAGAACAGGCAGCATCAATTTATCTGATGGCGGATATTTATCTGACCCAGATACAAAGTGGGGACATGCTCTTAACCCCGACTTAGTACATTTCGAATCTATAGCTGAAGTTCCTTGTTTGGCGTTACTTGGAGAACCAGGTATTGGTAAGACCTATGCCATGCAGTCGGAACGACAACATATGAATGCCAAGGTGAAGAAGAAAGATGAAGAAATCCTTTGGTTGGATCTTCGCTCATACGGTAGCGAAGATAGGTTAGTTCACGACCTCTTTGAAAGCCCAAGTTTTGTTTCATGGGTAGGAGGTACGCATCAACTTCATATCTTTTTAGATAGTTTGGATGAGTGTTTATTGCGGATCGATAATCTGGCGGCGTTATTAATTGAAGAACTGGAGAAATATCCAATTAAACGTCTTAATCTCAGAATTGCATGCCGTACCGCTGACTGGCCGAATGGCTTGGAAGTGGGTTTGAAAAAATTATGGGGACATGATGTAGTAAAGGTATTTGAATTGGCGCCATTACGACGAAAAGATGCCATTCTAGCCGCAAAGGCAAACGAACTGGATCATGAAAAATTCTTGCAAGAAATTGACCGTATGAAAGCCGTACCACTTGCCATTAAACCTGTTACTCTCCGTTTTCTTATTAATACTTATAGCCACAGTGGCCATCTTCCTGATACGCAAGCTCAGTTATATCTTGAAGGTTGCCGAATACTGTGTGAAGAGTCGAGTGAAAGCCGTCGCGATGCACGGCGGACAGGGGATTTTACTGCTGAACAACGCATGGCAGTGGCAGCACGCATTGCTTGTATTAGTGTTTTTGCCAATCGATATGCTATCTGGACCGGTGCGGATCAAGGGGATGTCCCTGGTGAAGATGTTACTGTATCTAAACTATGTGGTGGAAACGAACAATTAAATGCTGAGCAGCTCCAAGTGGGAGAGGCTGCTGTGAGGGAAACAATTGATACCGGACTATTTTCTTCGCGCGGGGGAAATCGTATGGGTTGGGCGCATCAAACTTATGCCGAGTTTCTTGCAGCCCGATATCTAGTACAGCACGAAATGTCTCTTACACAAACAATGAGTCTTTTATGCCACCCATATGATCCTGATAAAAAATTAGTTCCGCAATTGCATGAAACAGCTGCATGGCTAGCCGGAATGCAGCCTGATGTGTTTCGGGAGATCATGAAACTTGATCCTGAAGTACTGCTGAGAAGTGATGTAGCAACTGCTGATGTGAAAGACCGGGCAGCTTTGGTCGGCTCTCTTCTGAAGCTCTACGACGAAGAAAGGTTGTTGGATAGAGATCCAGATATCCGAAGATTGTATCGAAAGCTGCATCACCCCGATTTGGCCGAACAACTTAGACCATATATTTGTGATAGTTCCAAAGGCATTATTGTACGTCGTGTAGCTATCGACATAGCAGAAGCCTGTAAAATAAGAACGCTTCAAAATGAGCTCGCTGACATAGTTCTTGGTCAGACTCAACCCTTGCCAATCAGGGTAGAGGCGGCATATGCCGTAGGACGCATCGCAGACACAGCAACGAAGGCAAGAATGAAACCATTAATCACTGGTGAAGCCGGTGACGATCCCGATGATGAATTAAAGGGCTGTGCACTTCAAGCGTTGTGGCCAGATCAAATAACAACGAATGAATTATTTACTGTTCTAACTACTCCTAAACGAGATAATTTTTTCGGGGCATACCATCATTTTATTTCAGATTTTTTATCGAAAAACATCCAACTAAGCGATATTCCAGAGGGACTAGAGTGGGTTTGTGAACAAGGTCCTCGACACGAATTAACATATTCTTCTAGGAAGCTTATAGACAATATTATGTTAAAGGCTTGGAAGCATCTCGACACAAAGGGGGTTTTGCAGGCTTTTGCTAAAGCAATTATATCAAGATTTAAACATTATGATGAGATTGTTGACCTCGTAGATAACCCAGAATTTAAAAATGACTTAATGAATGAAGATGAAAAACGCCACCTCATCCTCAATGCAACCCTCCAACTTTTTTCAGACCCTGAGCAGGATGCGATATGGCGGTTGGCCCATTCCAGGACGCCGATAGTTTTGGCAAAAGATCTCCATTGGATGATCGAACAACTACTAATGTCAAAATCAGAAGGAACCCAGAAAGCTTTGACCCAATTAATATGGTTTGTATTTGATATCAGAGACCGCAGCCACGTAGATGCTATCCTGAACGCCAGTAAAGTTAATCAAATTCTTTATAATAAATTTGAAAAGCTTATAAAACCGGTCGAGCTAAACTCACCTGAAGCAAAAAAGATGAAAGAAGATTATCTAAAGATGCATGAATGGGAACAAGATGAGAAACAACCCCTTCTAGAACCCCCGCCTACGGAACGGATTGCCTTGCTCTTAGATGAATGTGAGAGTGGAAATTTAGCAGCATGGTGGCGTTTAAACCTTGATATGACACTTAAGCATGATAGTACTCATTATCAGTTATTTGAAGAACTTGAGTCAGACCTGACAGTACTTCCTGGTTGGATAGAGGCGTCTGATGTAACCAGAGCAAGAATTATAAAGGTTGCAGAGAAATACTTACTTGAGAAAGATCCTGAGGAAGACAAGTGGCTAGGTACAAATACCTTCTACCGCCCTGCGGCTGCTGGCTACAGGGCACTGAGACTATTATATCAAGAGGCACCGGATGCTTTTTCTAGTCTTCCAGGGTATGTTTGGAAGAAATGGGCGCCCATTATTCTTGCATATCCTACGGCGAATGAACCTGAAGAAGAACCAATTCACAACATGCTTGTAAAAATAGCATATCAGCACGCTCCTGATGAAATTCTTAAAACATTAATTGTTCTGATAGATAAAGAGGATAAGGAACACGACTATATTTTCATAACTCAAAAGGTTGAAGACTGTTGGGATGATCGCCTAGCAGATACCCTGCTTATGAAGCTAAAGGATAAAGAACTGAAGCCTGGCTCTATGAGTTGTCTGTTACGTGAACTTCTTGAACATAAGGTTTGTGAAGCAAAAGCGTTTGCAGAGACGCTTATTCCTATACCACCACCTTCCAGTGGTGCGGAACGGTTGAGAGCGATTGCTGCAGCTTGTGAACTTCTAAGTTATGCCGACGATGCTGGTTGGTCTGTTGTATGGCCAGCAATTCAACAAGATGAGGAATTCGGTCGAGACGTGATTGGAAAAGTATCACAATCAGATAGGCATGCAAACATAGGGCAACGACTTGCAGAGAATCAGCTAGAGGAGTTGTACATATGGCTTCTTAGGCAGTTCCCATATAAGAAAGACCTAAAGAATGAAGATATTCACTGGGGAGGAGATATTGCCGAGTGGCGAGACTCAATTTTACGCCACCTGCAAAATAGAGGTACTTATCAGGCATGCGAATCAATTCAGAGGATTGCAGCCAAGTTTCCTGAACTAGATTGGCTCAAATGGACATTGTTTGAAGCCCAGACCATTGCCCGGCGTCTTACCTGGACCCCCCCTCGTGTTGATGATATTCTCAGACTGGCCAAGGATAACCTAAATCGTTTAATTCAAAACGGTAATCAGCTTCTTGATGTATTAATCGAATCTCTGAAACGGCTGGAGGCAAAACTTCAAGGTGAAACGCCTTTTGTGCAGTTTCTTTGGGATAAAAATAGACCGAAAGATGAACACCAATTCTCTGATTTTGTGAAGATACATCTTGACGATGATCTCAGGCACAGAGGTATCATTGTTAATAGGGAGGTCAGAATTCATCGAGGTGAGCGAACAGATATACATGTTGATGCTGTTGTACAGGATCAACATGGGGGAATGATCGATTCTATAGTTGCTATCATTGAAGTGAAAGGTTGCTGGAATTCAGAACTTGATAATGCAATGGAAACTCAACTCGTGAACCAGTATCTAAAAAACAACCGCTGTCAGAACGGTCTATATCTCGTCGGTTGGTTTAACTGTGAGCAGTGGGATAGTAGTGATTATAGGAAGAAACAGCCACCAAACCTTACCAAGGATGAAGTACAAAAGCAGTTTGACGCCCAGGCTAACGAACTGTCTCAGCATGACACACTTATTAAAGCTTTTGTTATCAACACAGCACTCAGCTAAAGACGGCGGCTATTTTGACCTGTATGTAGTACCGCGGAATGCCACGTGGGTCCGGCAGCTTTCACAACTTACAAAAACATCAAAAAGACTACAAACCCGAAGAACAGGCCCATCAACCCAAGAATGATTCCCCGGTAGATGTCTAAAGCAGCCATCTGTGCTATGTCTCTGTGGATCATGGTAGTGCCCTCCCTGGTTCTTTTTATCTATGAGTGTCGATCCACGGCAAAAAGGTTCACCTGTGAGATCTGTTTTTTGTTCTGTGCGGTGCCTTGGTAAGGCTGGCGATCCGGGGCGGGTTTGGTTTAAGAGAATGGGCTCAGAACCGCTAAGACCGCAAGCCCCCCCACCATAAAAAAAACCGCCCCAGGGAAGGGGCGGCTTCTGAGCCTCACGGTCTCAGTATGCTCTTCGCGTCTAAAAGGTGATAAAGCCCTTAAGAAAGAACCCGTCGAGCCCGATGTCCGTGGTATCCGTACCCATAAGCTGGCCATCAACGTCGTCGAGAAACCGGTGGGCAGTCACCATGTTGAACCAGTTCTGCCATTCATACCCTGCCTTGGCGCCGATGGTCCAGCCGTTGCCCAGTCGATACGTGTACCCAATACCGGCTTGCAGCTCGATGATTGGGATCACCCGGTTATGAACGGTATCGTCTACGTTTGCCCGAATGGTAATTGTGCCAATTCCGTCATCATCAATCTCAGTGAGCCCCAGGTCAAAATCGCCCACCAGGACAGACCCGGCAACTGAACCGAAGACATTAAATCCCCAGCCCACTCGCCAGTCAAGACCCAGCCCGACACGCCCCCCCCATCCCGAGAAATCATTGTCATTGGCGATATTGACACGGCGGCCCTGCGGGTCTTGCCGATATGCGATATCTATGTCCTGTGCCATGCTGGCGTACCGCAGGCCTGCCTCGATGCGCAAGCCAAAGTGTTTGCCGATATCCACCCACTGCCCGACCCCGAGATCTATGACATAGTGCTCAAAATCGTAGCTCTCCCTCGCCGAGGTAACGTCGTTATCGTCAATGACTGCGTTGGGATGGAGCCAGGTACCCCATAACGCTCCGCCGGGCGACCGCACAGCGGACTCGCTGTCTTGCGTCCGGATCCATGTAAACTGGGCGCCGATATCGGTGCCTGAGCCGAACCCATAGTTCAAGCCAAACCGCCCGCCCAAGCCATAGCCGGGCTTCACCCCCTCGAGACTACCTTCTGGGTTGTTATCAGTGTCCGGGTCAACGATGACGTAGTCAAGGTTGCTGCGGGACGGCCGCAGATAGACCACC
>CAZFIR010000116.1:0-2508 GCA_964519535.1 uncultured Thermodesulfobacteriota bacterium
TATTCCAGTCTCTGCAATAAAGGCTTCAAGAATTGGTGGTTCCACTTCGAGAACGTCTGCTCCAAAGGTATCGATATGAAAACGGATTGCAGATTTTACGTCAGAGAGGGCCTCTTCGTATGTATCACCCTCGCCAACAACGACCCCCTTTATCCCTAATGGGTATGCTACGTAGCAATCAGGGTGTTTCTCTACTATAATTTTGTACTGCTTCATACTGACCTCCGCTTAGAGATGATCCCCTAACAATAATCATACCATATACTGCATTATATTATAATAGCGGCTTACAAATAACATGTCGATATCTACATTGCAGTCATTCTCTCAAAGAGGTAGTACATATGTCCTATACCACGTGCCTGTCATACCTTCCACTCCTTCCCCTGAGCAGGTTTGCCTTCCCCTCTCACCTGGATCAGCTCGGCGACGATGCTCACGGCGATCTCCTCCGGGGTCTCCGCGCCGATTTCGAGGCCGATAGGGGCATGGACCTGATCCAGCTCTTCCTGGGTATGCCCCTCCTGGATCAGTTGCTTGTAGATGAGGTCGCGTTTTCGGCTGCTCCCGATCATCCCGATATAGCGGCACCCCATGGGCAAGACCTGCTTCAAGACCGTGTAGTCGTGCATGTGTCCCCGGGTAACGATCACCATATAGGCCTGCTCATCCGGCTCGATCTTTTCGCCGATTGTCTCGAACTCCTCCACCCATATCTCATCCGCCTGGGGAAAGTGCTCGCGGTTTGCGAACTCCGCGCGGTCGTCAATAACGACGACCTGAAACCCCACCATAGAGGCCACGGGCGCGATATAGCGGGATATGTGTCCCGCCCCGAAGATGTAGAGGGTGGGTTCGGAGAAGATCGGTTCCAGATAGAGTCTCGCCCCCTGATAGGGAACAAGCCGGACCTTTTTCTCCTTGATGACCTCGTGGGCCGCTTGCAGGGTCTTTGGGTCCAGTGCGAGGGGGCCGACGGACTCGCCTTCGGAACTGATCAGGCCCTTTCTTGCCACCCCTTCTTGTACAGGTGCTTCACTGATGACGGTGGCTAAGACCGCCTCCTCACCCTGTTTTTGCAACGCAAGTAACTGCGCATAGAGATCTCTGAGCCCGGGAGAGACGGGCTCGAGAAAGACCTCGACATCCCCGCCGCAGATCATCTCGGTTTCAGCTACCTCCGTGCCCGTCAGGTGGAAATCCAGAACTTTCGCCTTCCCCTCGGTCATGACCGTGCGGGCCTCCTTGAGAACATCGGCCTCGAGGCGTCCGCCCCCCACGCTCCCCAGGAATGGTCCGTCCTCCCTGATTACCATCTGGGCACCGCCCTTTCGCGGGGCAGATCCCGACTGCTGGATCACCGTCGCCAGGACCGCCTTTCCCCCCTGGGTCAGGACCTTCAGGACCTCTTTATAGAGCCTTTTCACTGCCTTCTCTCCTCTCCATAAATCTCTACTATAGGGTGGCAAAAAAAGAGCTTTCCCAGCACGACCCTCTCGATCTGCTCCCCTCCCTTCTTTAGGACACCTTGGGCCATCTCCCGCGCCCCGGTGAGTCTCTCGGTAGTTTCTACCTTGTTTATAAGGGGTATAATCCTGGCCCCCGGAGGAACCCCCTTGATAAGCCCCTGGGGGTGGGTCATTAAGGTCGCGATGAGTTGAGGGGTGATGGGATCGCCGAGCTGTGCCCCTGTCAGCTCTGCGATGCGCTCGGGGCGGAAGGCCTGCTCCCCGTCTAAGGGTTCCCCCAGGGCATCAACCCCTGCAATAGGGATCAGGAGGGTGGTATCTGAGGGAATAACCAGCTCATGCTCTCCCGGCGCCTTGAGGGGGAGTTTGCGCGCCCCGTCGGCCTCCACGATGATGTGATCAACGGGCAGTTCCTGGGCCATCCTCTCGATAAGCTGGGGGTCCGCCCCTCCGATCTTCCCCTCGGGGTATCTTTGCGCGGCAAACGTGACATGACCGTTGTGATGGAGTCCTTCTTTAACCAAGGCCATGGCCTTCCTCTGATCCGCTTCTATAATAAGGGAAGGGGCTTGCTCCCGCGCTGGCTCAAAAATCTTGGTGGTGGTGGTCGTGATAACGTTGAGACCTTGTGCAAGGAGCTCCTTGGCCAGGGCGAACATCAGGGTCGTCTTCCCCCCTCCGCCCGTCAGGGCAATGATCTCGTGCCCCCTGAGAGCAAAGGCATCAGCTAACCGGCGGGCCTCCGTGCGATCGTCCTTCCCTCTCTTCAGGATCATCCACAACCCCCCCTCCGTGGAGATCTTTGTATTTTCTTGAAGGGATGCCTCCTGGATCATCCGGGTCAGATTCTCTTCCGTCATCCGCGGTTTCCCCAGCAGCAGGTTCAATTGCTTTGACTCTTCGGCGATCTCCCCAATGAGGTCCTGGGGGGTAGCGGGCCCATAGCCCCCTCCCACGACGGCAACACCGCCGGGCCTGAGCACCCGGTAGATCTCTTGCAGGATTGCGGGGGTGAGAAAGAAGAAGGCCCCGCGGCAGA
>CAZFIR010000117.1:0-7103 GCA_964519535.1 uncultured Thermodesulfobacteriota bacterium
TAATGCCGTTTTAAAGATATCAGTCGTCTCATTCTCCAGATCGCCATCACCATCAACGTCTACATCATCTGAGTCCAACACCAGGTCATTATTGTAATCAGGAAAAATAACATAGGCATATTGAGTGCCGTTGACATCTTCGTTAAAAACGACGGAGCAGTATCTCCCCATGTTGATCGCCTTCATCTTGGCAAATTGCAAATCCGACGCCATTTCCCGTGCAGCCTGCCTGATGCGAAAATTATCCAACCATTCACCTAAGGCCGGGGCCACAAAGAGCCCCATGATGGCGAGGATCGCCATCACTACTGCTAACTCTATGAGGGTAATCCCTCCCTCCCCCCTCTTCATCTTGATCAACCCCCCTTCTCACCCCAAGAATCTGTAGAGTAGAGATAATTATGACCTCATAATTTTTTTTGCGGCAGAGGCTACAAGCGCTCACCTATTGAGCTTAATGCATGTATCTCAATCCCCCTTTCCATAGTCCTCAAGGCCATAGTCCTTCAACTTATAGAGCAGGGCCTTGTGACTAATCTCCAGCATACGTGCCGACCGCATCCTGTTGCCCCCCGTCTTCTTCAGGGCCTCTTTGATCAGCCTGATCTCCATCTCTCTGGCGCCCTTCTTGATGGATAATCCCGAAGGGACAGGCATCACACCTTCCGCCTCCTGCACGTGCATCGAGAAGCCCTCAACGCCGATGGTATCCTTTTCCGTGAGGATCATGGCCCGCTCGATGCAGTTTTCCAGTTCCCTCACATTCCCCGGCCACGGATATTGGAGAAAACGCTTCATCGCCTCCTTGGATGCCCCCTTGATCCTCAACCCCATTTTTCTGTTATAGAGGCCGATGAAGTGATCGACAAGGGCAGGAATATCCTCTTTCCTCTCTCGAAGTGGGGGGATATGAATAGGCAGCACATTGAGTCTGTAATAGAGGTCCTCCCTAAACCTGCCATCTTTTATCTCTTCGGTTAAATCTTTGGCCGTAGCGGCAATAATGTTGACATCGACGTGCACCGCGAGCGTATCCCCTACCCTCCTCATCTCACCGTCTTGCAGCACGCGCAGCAGCTTTACCTGAAGGTTCTGCGGCAGCTCCCCTACCTCATCCAGAAACATGGTCCCCTGATGTGCGACCTCAAAGAGTCCACTTTTTGTCTTGCTGGCGTCTGTAAAGGCCCCTTTGACATGGCCGAAAAGCTCGCTTTCAAGTAAGTTCTCAGGTATTGCAGCACAATTAACTGAAACTAAATGTTTTTCTTTTCTATCGCTTTTTTCATGAATCGCCCGCGCAACCAACTCCTTGCCGGTCCCGCTCTCGCCTGTAATCAAGACAGACGACTTATATCTGGCCACCTTCGTGATGAGGTCAAAGACCTTTTGCATCGCCTTGCTTCTGGCAACGAAATTCTCCAGTCCATAATCCTTGAGTACCTCTGCTTTGAGCCTGATATTTTCCTCACTCAGCCTCTCGCGTTCTTCTGCCTTCTTAAGGGTAAGAATAATTTCATCGGCGTTAAAGGGTTTGGATACGTAGTCGTAGGCCCCGATTTTCATGGCCTCAACCGCTGTATCAACGGTGCCATAGGCGGACATCATGATGATTGTCCCCTCCAACCCCTTCGCTTTGAACTCCTTGAGAAAGGTCATGCCGTCCATCTTAGGCATCCTGATGTCGCACAATATGATATCCCATGCATGGTGCTGCACCTTATCGAGGGCCTCTTCCCCGTCTTGGGCGGTCTCCACCTGGTATCCCTCTTCACTAAGGACCATTTGGAGATAGTGTCTGAGGTTCTCCTCATCATCGACGATCAACACCCGCCTACCTAACATCTTGTCTCCTATGGCAACCGAGGTTATCCACACCCTCCGCAGTCAAAAAAGACTGTCCAAAGAGGATTCGAGGATACACGGGTTCAGCTATTGAGTGGGTAATCTTTTCAGAAATTTACGTTCTAAATATCACAGTCATCAGTAATGGGCAAGTGGAAAACGATACTGCCAGGGGGTTTTCATCCGCTTGACACCCACACCACCACGGTGTAACGTGTAGCGAGGTATAGTTGCGAGCCGGCGTAGCTCAGTGGTAGAGCGGCTGATTCGTAATCAGTAGGTCGGGAGTTCAACCCTCCCCGCCGGCTCCATCCGCCATTGAACCTCCTATGGTCCCATCCCGTTTCCTCATCATCAACGCAGATGATCTCGGCATCTCACCAGAGGTCAACCGGGGGATATTTACTGCCTACGAACAAGGAGTGGTTACCGATTCATCCCTGATGATGCAGGCACGGTACACTCGCGAAGCTATCGAGATGATCAGGGCCGCCCCTTCCTTCCGTGTGGGAATACACATCAATTTGGATTCATTGCTCGGCTGGAAATCCCCTGGGCAAGAGCGGTTTTCGCGTCCTGAGCTCCATAAGATTATGAATGGTCCTGAATTCGTCCCGAAAGTGAAGCACGCAATAGCTGAACAGATCGAAGGTTTTTTGGGCACCGGGCTGATTCCTTCTCATATCGATACCCACCATCACGTCCACGGATTTCCCCAGATTTTTGAGCCTTTGACCGAGGCAATGGTCACCTATGGTATCAAGGCTATCCGTTTTAACAAAAGAGGGTATTCTCTGATGGGACGAGATGATATTCTCATCACCGCAGAGATGGCTCAATGGATGGAGGATGCACTCCGCGAACGGGAAATCGCGTATCCCCAACTGCTCATCGATCCTCTCGTGCCCTTTTCCCTTCAAGAAATTCCCGTTGGAGTCACGGAATTGATGGTGCACCCCAGTTCAGGAGGAGATTTGTGGAGACAGAAGGACTTTGCGATGCTCATGGATCCACACTTTATGCGTACCGTACGTGAGGAAGGGATCGGGCTGATTAGTTTCTCTGAGCTGGAATCCCCCCCTTTCCGTTGACATACTCTTAATTTGTGATATATTTAACATAGTCTTTGGATTAATAAGATTCCCATTCAAAACAACCAAAATGAGAGACTAACAATGGAAAAAGTCCTTTCCGGTAATGAGGCGATAGCGCGGGGTGCCTGGGAGGCCGGGGTCGTCTTTGCCTCGTCCTATCCAGGGACACCGAGCACTGAGATCCTGGAAAATATCGCCCGGTATCACGAGATCAAGGCAGAATGGGCAACCAATGAAAAAGATGCCTTTATGGCGGCAATGGGAGGAATGCTAGCCGGGGTACGAGCCATAGCAACGATGAAACACGTGGGCGTAAATGTAGCTGCAGATCCCTTCATGACGGTGGCGTACACCGGAGTCAATGGAGGCTTTGTCCTTGTCACCGCCGACGACCCGCAACAACACAGCTCCCAAAACGAGCAAGATAACCGTCACTATGCCAAATTCGCTAAGGTACCCATGTTAGAGCCGAGCGACAGCCAGGAGGCCAAGGATTTTACGAAAAGGGCCTTTGAGATCAGTGAAGAGTTTGACACCCCTGTCATGCTGCGGACGGTAACCAGGATTTCTCATTCTAAAGGGCCGGTGGAATTGGGAGAGCGCCAGGTGCCGGACCGCCCCGTAGAGCTTCCCCACAATAAACCCAAATATGTGATGTTGCCGGTCTACGGTCGTGAAAGACACAAGATAATAGAAGAGCGGTTATTGAAACTCAAGGCATTTGCTGAAACCTTTGAGGGAAATCGAGTAGAGATGAATGATACGTCAGTGGGCATCATTACGGGAGGCATCTCTTACCAGTACGCAAAAGAGGTATTCCCCAACGCCTCTTTTTTGAAGCTCGGCATGTCGTGGCCTCTACCCGAGAAGATGATCGCGGAATTTATCGGCACGGTGGATAAGGTCTTTGTCATAGAAGAACTGGATCCCTTCTGGGAAGACAATATCAGGGCTTTGGGACATACAATAGCTGTAGGCAAGGATAAGATACCGCTCTGTGATGAGTTGAGTCCGACCATCCTGGCAGAGATCTTTGACCCGACCTACAAAGTTCCCGAGTCCGTTTATGCCGGACCAATCCCTCCCCGCCCCCCGAATCTGTGTGCGGGATGCCCTCATAGGCCGGTATTCCATGTGTTAAAGAAAAATAAGCTCTATGTCCACGGAGATATCGGCTGCTACACCCTGGGGGCCCTCCCCCCTCTCGAGGCAATGAACAGTAGCTTCTCCATGGGATCAAGTATTGGTGTGTGTGAGGGGGCCAGCCAGGTCTTAGATGAGGACGGACAGAGCAACATGGTCTGCGTTATCGGCGATTCAACCTTCCTCCACAGCGGGATCACGCCATTGTTGAATATGGTGTTCAACAAGTCTAATGCCACTGTAATTATCGTCGACAACTGGATTACCGCCATGACAGGAGCTCAAGAGCACCCCGGCACAGGGTACAGCGCCAAGGGTGAAGAGACCGTGAGTGTGGATTATGCAGAATTGGCAAAGGCATTGGGTGTAGCCCAGGACAATATCCGAAGCGTTGATCCATACGACATCGAGGAGTTTGACAAGGTCGTTAAAGAGGAAACGAGCAAAAAGGGACCCTCGGTAATCATTACCAAAGATGCTCCCTGCGCGCTGTTGCGGCGAGCGATCGGCTCCTTTAATAACCCGCTTACAGTAGATCAAGGTGTCTGCACCGGATGTCGTCAGTGTGTTCAGCTTGGATGTCCGGCTATCAGTTGGGATGTATCGAAGGCAGGAGAATACACAACCGCCGACGGAAAGACAAAGAAGAGAAAAGGGGCTTCTTTTATTGAGGCAACGCTCTGCAACGGTTGTGGGTTGTGTTATCAGGTCTGCGCATTCGGCGCCATCAAGGGTGAGTCCGACGAAGTACCCTTGGGCTTTCAGTTGAATCGGTACCGATCAACTGACGCTGCAGAGACGAAATGATACTGAACATTAATTGAGAAAAGGCATAAACCATGACAGATACGGCAACCAATATCCTCGTGGCAGGTGTAGGCGGTCAGGGGGTGATCCTCGCCAGCGACCTGATGGCCGATACCTTCCTCGCTGCCGGTTATGACGTCAAAAAGAGTGAGGTACACGGAATGGCCCAGCGAGGCGGTGCGGTCAGCAGTCATGTCCGATATGGGAAAAAGATCTATTCCCCTCTTATCAAAATGGGTGAGGCGGATTATCTCTTTATGACGGAAAAGATGGAGATATTACGGTGGCTCGCCTTTTGCAATCCCTCTACGGTCATTGTGGCGGACGACATCACCATAAATCCTCCGTCTGTGAATCTAGGAGAAATGGAATATCCGCAGGATATAGAACAAACCTTAAGAACTAACTTTAAAAAAGTTTATATCATTTCGGCCTCGGCGATGGCCGCCGAGTTGGGTAATGCACGGGCCGCAAATGTGGTGCTTATGGGAGCTTTTTCCATGTTATTGGACATCGAGGAAGAGATATGGCTGACATGTCTCTTAGCACGCCTTCCTGAAAAACTCCATGATCTAAACAAAAAGGCCTTCGCTGCTGGAAGGCAAGCCATTTAGGTTTTTACGTTTTTTCTTCCGGTAGACACTATGTATTATCAGTCTTCCAACCTCATTTTTTTAAATCGCCATAAACGGCCTTGCTTCAACCACCGCGAGATCCTTTTTGAAGATATATGACGAACTCAGAACCCTTACCCTCTTCACTTTCAATCCGCATCTTCCCGCCAAACTCATCAATAATCTTTAAGGAGATAGAGAGCCCAAGCCCCGTTCCCTTATCCGGCGACTTAGTAGTATAAAAGGGATCACAGATCTTATCCAGATCGGCTGCGGGGATTCCCATACCGGTATCTTTTATGACGATGATTACCCATCGTTTGTCTTCCTTCGTCTTCACGGCTATGGACCCACCCGCAGGCATGGCATCGGCGGCGTTGATTAATATATTGAAAAAGACCTGTTGCAACTGATCGCTATTGCCCCTGGCCGGTGAGAGGTTGTCTTTTAAAGCGAGATTAACATCGGTATTTTGAAATCTTTCCTGTACGCTTACCATTTTCAAGGTATCCTGTATCACCTGATCGACTTCAACATCCTCCACGTGGGCAGAAGGGGGTTTGGAGAATTGCAGCAAATCCTTGATAATGCGATTGATTCTTTCCGTCTCTTTCCTCATCCTTTCCACTAAATCCAAAAGGATTTCGCCATCTTTGAGTCTTTTCCGCTTGAGCTTCTTGTGCAGAATATCCGTATGACCCAAAACCGAAGTCAAAGGATTTCCAATTTCATGAGCGACACCTGCAGCCATTCTTCCAACGGATGCCAACTTTTCGGAGTTGACAAGTTCCGCTTGTGTGTTCCTTAATTTAGTAATCGTCTTTTCCAAATCTTTTTGCTTCTCAGCCAACCGCTCTACCATTTGATTAAAGGCCGTAGCCAGCTGCCCAATCTCATTCGTAGATTCTATCGGTGCTCTGTAACCCACGTCCCCTTCCCGAATCCTCTGCGCCACACCCACCAATCTCTTTAAGGGATTGACCACTACCCGCGCCAAGAGGAAACTGCCAAAGGCAATAAGGACCAAAGAATCCACAAGAATCAGTATGAGGAACAGTCGACGAAAGACTACCAGCCTCGCCATGACGTCGGCCAAGGAAAAGGAGACCTGTACTCCGCCGATCACCTCTCCTTCCCTTATGAGAGGTGCCGTCGAAATAAGCCTGTTGAAGAAGGACCACCACAGGGTCCCCGTCCTCTCCAGCCGTATTTCTTCCCTTCTCTGATTCATAGCAGTGAGCAAATCATCCCTATATCTTTTTCCCCTCCCTCTGGTGATCAGGGGGTTCAGGTCTCTATCCACAATCCACATGCCCTCTACTTCTCTCAGTTGGGTGAAACCAACGAGGATCCTCGAAAGATTGGGGTCCTGATGCCACTTTTCACCCCGAAAGGCGGTTATCCCTCTCTGCAGGGAAAAGAGGACAATACGAGAGCCGGCTATCTTCTGTTCCAAGATCTCCTGCTCGCTCACCTTGAGGATGGTGATGCCGACCAACAAAAGAGAGGCCACCATAAGGACAGCAATGTTGAGGACGATCTCCGTCCTGAGACCCATCTGGATGTGACGAAATAGCCACTTCATATCCGTACCCTAGGCAGC
>CAZFIR010000118.1:0-13959 GCA_964519535.1 uncultured Thermodesulfobacteriota bacterium
TGCTGTGCTCCCCTATCTGCACATTATGAGCGATTTGGACAAGGTTATCAACCTTTACCCCTCTTTTGATCAGGGTCTTACCAAAGGTGGCCCGATCGAGGCAGCAGTTGGCACCGATCTCCACATCGTCCTCGATCTCCACGATCCCCACCTGCGGGATCCTCATATTGGTCTCTCCATCCTTCACAAACCCAAAGCCGTCGGCCCCGATGACTGTGCCCGCATGGATGATGACGCGCTTACCCAAGACGCAACGGGGGTAAATGGTCACATTGGAATGGATGACGGTATCCTCACCGATTCGGGCCTGGGGGCCAATGGAGGCACCGGGGTAGATGGTGACCCGCGAACCGATCTGCGCCTCATCCCCGATGTAGACACAGGGGTATATAGTGGCATCCTTGCTCACCTTGGCCGAGGGGCTGATCCAGGCCTTGTCCGAGACCCCGCCTGACTCGTAGGACCGTTCGGTGAACAGGGTGAGGATCTTGGCCATGGCCAAGAGGGGATTGGGGACTATGAGAAGGGGAAGAGAAGCATCTGCTATCTCCTGGGGGACGACGGCAGCCGAGGCCTTTGTCTCCTTCAGCAGGGGGAGGAATTTCTCGGTGCTGACAAAGGTGATATCACCTTCCTTCGCCTCCTCCATCCCGGCCAGCCCCGATATCATCACCGAGCCATCCCCGCTCACCCTCCCCCCCACATCGTGGCCCAGGCTTTCGAGGCTCCGTTTCATAGGCCTTACTCCTTGGCGGCATCAAAGGCCTTGATCACCTGGTCGGTGATGTCCATCTCCTTGGGGGCATAGAGGATAGAACTCGCGGTCTCTTCCAAGATCAAGGTATAATTCTCCTGCGCGCCCAATTTTTCGACCACTTTCTGTAGGCTCTTCATGAGCTTGTCAAGCATCTGCTGCTCCAGCTTCCGCAGCTCCTCATTGGAGTCCTTAACCAGCCACTCGAGTTCTTTTGTCTTCTGCTGGTACTCCTTTTCTTTATCACGCCGTGCCTGCTCACTGAGCATAGGGGCCTTCTTTTCCAACCCTTCATTAAAAACCTTGAATTCTTCCTGTTTTTTGTCAACTTCCTTTTTCTTCGCATTGACCTTGGCCGTAAAGGCCTCTTTCTCCTTCTGTCCCCGTTTGGACTCGTTGAAGACCCGCTTGATATTGATATAGGCGATCTTCGCCTCTGCCGCATAGGCCACCGGCGAGGATAACAACAAACCGACACAGACGAACAATAGAAAAGCCCTTTTCATCAAACCACTCCTTTCTCTCATTTAAGTTATATTAAAACGTCGCCCCCATGGAGAAGTCCCACACGCTCGCTTTTTCTCCGCGACCAGATATGGGATTGAGGTTATATCCCCAATCGACGCTAATGGGCCCGAAGGGGGAATACCACCGTATGCCCACCCCGACCGCGTGCCGCAAGGGGGTGAAACTATCATCAGATCCCCTGATCACTCCCCCCCCCCATCCCTTGCCGATGTCGTAGAATGCCGCCGCCCGCAACCCAAGGGCCTTGCTCAAAGGATAGATGAATTCTGTCTGGAAGGTCACCATATTGAGGGCCCCGATGGGCTCGTTTTCGTCATCCAGAGGGCCGGCCATCCCGTACTCGAACCCCCGCAGTCCCTTGCCCCCCACATATAATTTCTCAGTCAAGGGAACCTGCTTATTATATGCCCTGATCATCCCGAAGTTTCCGCGGAGGTTTAAAACCAGGTCGCCGACAATGGGGTGAAACCAACTGGCCCCAACTCTGGCGCCATAGAAATAGTTGTCACCCCCCAGCCCGGCGATGGTCCCGGAGACCCATATATTCGATCCCCTCGTCGGGTTGTAGGGGTTATCGATGGTGTTCCTGGTGAGGGTGAAGACCGCCTTGCCGGTGGTGCTCGTCCCGCGCTGTTTGTAGATGTAGTCATCAGGACCATAGACCGTAAGATCGACATTGTATATCTTCACCCGTTCTAACACATAGGCGAGGTCCGCCCGGATGGTATCCGTTATCTCCATGCCGATCTTGACGTCACCCCCTGTCACATCGGTACTGTAGTGAGTATAATCCCAGGTCTCGTTATAGACATCGAACCCAAGCGATACCGGTGAATCCAAAAAGCGCGGATCGGTAAATCCCACTTTAAAATCCAGCACCTGCTGTCCCACCTGCGCATTGATGTAGACCTTGTATCCGCGGCCGAACAAATTGCCATGCGAGAGGCCAACGCTCCCCACCACCCCGGTGGCATTGCCGTAACCAGCGCCGAATTCCAACCGCCCCATCTGGGCCTCATCCACCCTGATGTCCAGATCGATGTACTCCTTCTTCTCGGTGGGGCCGGGTGCAAAATCCACCTCAGTAAAATATCCCGTCCGCTTGACCCGCGCGCGGCTCTTGCGCAACCGGGTAGCACTGTAAAGGTCACCTTCGGCTATCTTCAGCTCGCGCCTGACCACCTTGTCCCTGGTCTTAGTGTTCCCCGCGATCTCTATGCGGTTGATATAGGCCTTAACCCCCTTTTCTATCTTGTAGGCCAGATGCACCAATTTCTCGTCGTGATCAAGCATGGTCAAGGGGGATACGTCGACGTAGGCGTATCCCTCATCGGCATATTGGTCGGTCAGCCACAGCACGTCTGTCTGTACCAGGGAGGAGCGATAGACCTTGTTCACCCTACTCTTAAGCCCCTTGAAAAGCTCCTCTTTTGTGTTCAAGATGTCTCCGGTGATATCGAGACTCCCTAACCTATACTGATCGCCCTCCTCGATGCCGATGGTAATCTGGATCGATTTTTTGTTCTTGCTCAGAGTGATCTCGGGTTCGCTCACGCTCACCGTCACATAGCCGTGATCGTGATACAGACTTCTGATACGACTGACATCCACCTCCAAGACGTCCGTCTCCAACCTACCCGCCTTATTGAGCCACCAAAACCACCCCTTTTCCTTGGTCTGCATAACCGATCTGAGCTTTCTGGACCCAATGGCCTTATTCCCCACGAAGGTTATCCCGGTAAGGTAACCCTTCACCCCTTCGACGATATCGAAGTAGACTGTTGCCCGGTTGCCCTGCTGCATCTCGACCCCATAATCCACCTCACTGCCGAAGTAGCGCTTGGAGGTATAAAGCTTCTGGATCTCCTTGACGCTGGCGCTCACCTTGTCCATCTCCAGAACGGTATCGCGCTTGACCTCGATGACCTCCTCGATATCTTCCCGGCTCAGCTTGAGGTTTCCGGAGATGACGATATTCGTCACAAAGGGCTTCTCGATCACCGCAAAGGTGAGTATCACCTCCCCCCTGGTCTCAGATACATCGACCTGTACATCACGAAAGTACCCCAGGCGATAGACAGCTTCAACATCCTTACGGAGCACCTCTCGGGAAAAGGGCTCCCCCACTGCGCTCTTTATCTCTTTGAGGATTAGTGGTGTCTCCACCCGCTCATTGCCGAAGACCACGATCTCCCTGATCACCCCCTCTTGGGCGACCCCTGCGGCAACGGAGAATACGAGGAGAAACAATAAAAAAAAGCTCAGTGTTCTCATCCCGTTCACCATGGTAAGCACCTCTGGATTAAAATGCACCCTTTCATAGCAGATATTCACCCGTTTGTAAACCACTTTTAAAATCAAACCGCTCTGCCGTCTACCAAGGAGACCTGTCGCGGGAAACGCCGGGCCAAGGCCTGATTATGGGTGACGACGATCAGGGTAACGCCCTTCGCCTCATTGAGGGAGAAGATAAGCTGGATGATCCGTTCCCCGGTCTCGCTGTCCAGATTACCGGTCGGCTCATCGGCCAGCAGGAGCGTGGGGTGTAAGACCAGGGCCCTCGCCACGGCCACCCGCTGCTGCTCTCCCCCGGAAAGTTCCCCCGGTTTGTGCCACAGCCGGTCCTTGAGACCGACCTCCCCTAAGACCTCTTCTGCTTGTTGCCGAGCCTGCCGCTTGTCCATTCCCTGTATCAAGGCGGGCATCATGGTATTCTCCAAGGCATTGAACTCGGGGAGGAGATTATAAAATTGAAAGACGAAGCCTATGTCTCGGTTCCTCAATGCGGCCAAATGCCCGTCCGAACGGGAGAAGATATGCTCCCCCCGGTAGAGGACTTCTCCCCGGGACGGCCTGTCCAGCGTACCCAGGATATACAGGAGGGTCGTCTTTCCCGCACCCGAGGCCCCTACAATTACCATCATGTCACCCTCCTGCACCGTGAGGTCAATCCCCGTAAGGGCACGAATCTCTGTGCCCCCCTTTTTAAATACCTTCTGGAGTCCCCGCACCTCAATGAGGGAAGAATCTTTTCGGCGCCCTATACCCATTTCTTTTCCCCTTCGCGCGAAAGCAGAACCCTGTCCCTTACCTCCTCCAGTCTCTCTCGACTATATTGCTTCAGGGTCTCCCGTATCTGGGCATAAGATCCCAATATCTTCTCGACATCCTCCTTTGAGGCCATCAAGAGTTCCGTGCGGGTCACCGTCCTCACGGACGCGGTATGATTTCTGCCCAGAAGGAGCGATATCTCGCCGAAGATATCCCCTGCGGCAAGGTGCCCCACCGTGACCTCCTTGCCACCCTCTTCAATGAAGACCTCTGCCCGCCCCGACTTGATGAGGTAGAGAAAGCTGGGCAGGGCCCCTTCCCGTATGACCACGGTACCAGGGTCCACCTCCTGACGGGAGAATCGCTCCACGAGGCGTTTTCTATCCTGAGGACTCAGGGCGTTGAAGGGCGGGGCCAGGGCGAGGATGGTATCCACCACCCTCTTTTTATAAAAAGTCAGGAGGACATCAGCGAAATTAGGATACAATTTTTGTATCTCGTCAAAATCCTCTCGCGTTATCTCCAGGAGGTTGACATCGGTCAGCGCCTTGGCTGAGGCGCTGCGTCGCTGATGGGAGAAAAAGCTGAACTCCCCGAAAAAGTCCCCCGCTTCCAGGACATTGAGGAGAATTTCCTTCTTCTCTTTTATATTGTATTTATATATCCCCACCTTACCGTGCGTGATGACGTAAAAGGAATCCCCCTTTGCACCCTCCTTGCATATCAGGCCCTTTTCCTCGACCTGATACGATTTGATCCGCGCCAGGACCTGGCCGAACTCCTCCTCTGAAAGGTCGGCAAACAAAAGGGGAACTCTCGTCTTCTTCACCTCTTTTTGGGAAAGCAAGTCCTCCTTGCGAGAAGAGAGGTCTTCTAAGACCTGCTGGGTCTCGGCATCTTCAGGATCGAGCGTGAGGATGAGCTTGCCGAGGGCGATGGCCTGAAGGAGATCGCCTTTTTTTATATACTCCGATAGGACATATTTATACCTGATGAGGGATTCGGTCTCTCTCCCCACCTTCCGCAATACATCCCCTATCTGCACCTGCACCTCGAGGTCCTCGGGGTTGAGCTCCGCCAACCTCTTGAACTCCGTGAGGGCCTTCGCCAGTTCGCCCTCAATGAGGTAGCGCTGTCCCCTTTCCCTGAGGGCCTTCTCGTCATCGTGGTGTGTGGTCATGCTCACTCGTAACGCAAGGCCTCCGCAGGATCGAAGCTCGAGGCCTTCCAGGCCGGATAGATGGTTGCCAGCAGGGTGATCACCATGGCCACAGCGATCACGATGATGACATCGAGGATATTCACCCGGGAGGGGAGTTGGCTTATCCAATAGACATCCCCGGGCATCGCCTTAAAACCGAACAGCCGCTCTAAAAGGCCGGTGATCGCCTTGAGGTTGTGGGCAATGAGGAGCCCGAAGACCGTGCCCAAAAAGGTCCCCACCACACCAACGATGAACCCCTCAAAGACAAAGATCCGCATGATGCTGCCGCGCCTCGCCCCCATGGACTTGAGGATGGCGATATCCCGATGCTTCTCCATGACCACCATGATGAGGGTGCTGATGATGTTGAAGGCCGCCACCCCGACGATCAGAGACAAGAGGATAAACATCATCATTTTTTCCAATTTCAAGGCCGAAAAGAGCTTCTTGTTCATCTCCATCCAATTTTTGGTGTAGTATGTGTCGGGACCCAGTTCCTCCCTGATCCGCTCCGCAATGGCGCCCGCCTTGTAGATGTCCTTCACCGTGATCTCGATGGTCGTGGCCACATCCCCTATCCTCAGGAACTCCTGCGCACTGGGGAGGGAGATGTAGGCAAAGGTGGAATCGTAATCGAACATCCCGAACTCAAAGATCCCCGTCACCTGAAACCGCTTCACCCGGGGGGCCATCCCCACCGGGGTCATATCCCCCTGGGGGGAGATGACGGTCACCGTGTCATCGAGGAAGAGGCTTAAATTTTTGGCCAGCTCCTTTCCCACGATGATGCCGGGGAACCGCCCCCCGGCATCCCGGTTCAGACTGCTGATTGCACCTTCCTTTATACTCTGCTGCAGCGTTGATATCTTCCTTTCAAGGGGAGGATCGATCCCTCGTATAAAGGCCCCTGCTACCCCCCCCCGGCTGGACAACATGACCTGGGCCGAGGTAAAGGGGGCGGCGGCACGCACCCCGGCCACCCCTTCGACCTGCTTGATGATCCCACGATAATCCTTGATTCCACCTCCATATCTATACAGGAAGATATGGGCATGAGCCCCCAAGATCTTGTCCCTGATCTCATGCCCAAAGCCGTCCATCACCGAGAGGACGACAATCAAGGCCATCACCCCCAACATCACCCCGAACACGGAGATAAGGGTGATAATAGAGATAAAGGTCTGTTTCCTCTTGGCCTTGAGATAGCGCAGGCCGATGAAGAGCTCATAGGGAGGCATCAGGTCTTTCCCCTCATCTGGGGGAAGAAGATGACATCCCGGATGGAAGGGGAGTCGGTGAGGATCATCACCAACCTGTCCACCCCAATCCCCTCACCCGCCGCAGGGGGCATACCATACTCCAGGGCGCTGAGAAAATCCTCGTCGACGAATACGGCGTCCTCTTCCTCGCTTGCTTTTTTTGTAGCCTGATCCCGAAATCTCCTCCCCTGATCCTCAGGGTCGTTGAGCTCGGAGAAGCCGTTGGCTATCTCTCTCCCCATGATGAAAAGCTCAAACCGCTCGGTGACCGTCGGGTCTGCGTCCTTCCTTCTGGCCAGGGGGGAGACCTCCACCGGGTATTCGGTGATAAAGGTGGGCTGGATGAGCTTGGGCTCTACTACCTCATCAAAGATCTCGACCAAGAGCTCACCATGGAGTGCTCCCTTCCCTACTTCCAGGCCCAATTCCCGCGCCATCCGGGCGGCGGAGGCCTTTTCGGTGAGGACCTGCCCTTCCACCTCTCCATAGCGTGCGAGGGCCTCCTTGAGGGTGATTCGTGGCCAGGGTGGGGTCAGATCCAGGGCAACCCCTTGACAGGCAAGCTGATGAGAGCCCAAGACCCGCTCGGCGACCTCCCCGATCATCTCCTCGGTCACAATCATCAGATCCTCATAGGTGCTGTAGCTCTGATAGAACTCCAGCATGGTGAACTCGGGGTTGTGTTGGGCAGAGACCCCTTCATTGCGAAAGTTCCGGTTTAATTCGAAGACCCGTTCCAGCCCTCCGATCACCAGCCGCTTGAGGTAGAGCTCCGGCGCGATGCGCAGATAGAGATCCATATCCAGTGCGTTGTGATGGGTCTTAAAGGGACGCGCCGTCGCCCCCCCTGGAATGGGTTGCATCATCGGGGTCTCCACCTCCAGAAAGTCCCGCTGGAGGAGAAATTCCTTCATCGCCTGGATGATCTCACTCCTTTTATAAAACGTCTCTTTGACCTTTGGGTTCACGATGAGGTCCAGATACCGTTGTCGGTACCTGGTCTCCACATCGGTCAGGCCATGCCATTTTTCGGGGAGGGAACGGTAGGCCTTGGCCAGCAGCTGTAGAAAAGAGGCCTCGATGGTCAGTTCACCGGTCTTGGTCCGGAAGAGCTTACCGCGCACCCCAAAAAAATCCCCCACATCGAGCTTTTTGGAAAGGCCGAAGAGCTCATCTCCCAGCAGATCCCTGCGCAGATATACTTGTATCCGCTCCGTGCGATCCTGCAACTGGGCAAAGCCCGCGCGGCCAAAGTTCCTGATGGCCCTGATACGGCCGGCACAGCTGAAGATCTCCTCAAGACCCTGAAGGGCCTCTGCGGACCAATCGCCGTAACGCTGGATGATTTCACGGGAGGTATGGCCTGCTCGGAAATCGTTGGGGAAGAGCTGAACTCCCATCTCTCGCAGGTCTTTGACCTTCTCCTTCCGCTGCCTCAGGATTTCGCTCTCCTCCATCATCGCTCCGCAGGAAAAAATCGTTAAGTACATAAAACTATCTTATTTAAAAAAGGAGGTCAATACCAAAATTATTTACATTAAGCCCTTGAAAATTTTATAAAACAGGGGTATAATGTGAGAAATATCCATGAGGGGATGTTTTGTAAGGATGCATGTAAGAGAAAAAAGGTGGGCCCTCCATTTTTTCTTTCTCGCAGTGGGGCTTGCGCTCGGAACCATCTTATCACACCAAATCGGGTGGTTTGTGCCCGGTGGAAAAGACCAATCAGGGACACAGAAGGAGAGCCTCATCGTCGCGGCCACACCCAGGGTGTCCGAGGAGGTCAGGTCTCTCGAGACAAGCCTTTCCACAGTGGCCCAGCGTACCATGCCAGCGGTGGTCAATATCGCTTCCTTCCGAGTCTATCAGACCCCCGAAGGGAGCCCCCCCTCCCCTCTCTTCGAGGATCCGTTCTTCAGGGACTTCTTCGGCGATGACTTCTCCCGCTTCTTCGGGGTTCCGCGAGAGCGGGTGGAAAGGAGCCTCGGCTCAGGGGTCATCGTGGCAGAGGACGGTTACATTATCACCAACAACCATGTCATCGCTGGGGCCACCCAGGTAACGGTGAGCCTCTCCGACAAACGGGAGTTTGAGGCCGAGGTCGTCGGCACCGATCCGAAAACGGACGTGGCCCTTCTGAAGATAGATGGCACGGATCTCCCCATCGTCCCCCTCGGGAATTCCGACAGGGCCCGGGTGGGGGATATCGTGTTGGCCATCGGCAATCCCTTCGGCATCGGACAGACCGTCACCATGGGGATCATCAGCGCCACCGGCAGGAGCCAGGTGGGGATCGTTGAGTATGAGGACTTCATCCAGACCGATGCCGCCATCAACCCCGGAAACTCGGGAGGGGCCTTGGTGGATATCGAAGGGGACTTGGTCGGGATAAACACGGCCATCGTCTCCCGCACCGGCGGCTATCAGGGTATCGGATTCGCCATCCCCTCCAACATAGCCAAGGCCGTCATGGAGGGCATCGTCAAGCACGGAAGGATGATCAGGGGGTGGCTGGGGGTATCGGTGCAGGAGGTTACCGCTCAGATAGCCGCTGAGTTCGGATTGCAAAAGCCCCGAGGCGCGCTCATCGTCGAGGTCTCTCCCCGCAGTCCTGCTGCCAAGGCAGGGTTGCACAGGGGGGACATCATCGTGCGCTACGGAGATGAGGAAATAGAAGAATCAATGGAATTGAGGAACCTGGTAGCCGGCACCCCGATCGATAAAAAGGTAGCATTGACCCTCTGGCGCAACGGGAAGAGGACGCAGGCGACCGTCGTGATCAAAGAACCTCCTGAATAGCCTTTCTGCTTGGAGATCCTGCACTGCAATCCGAGACCGGGGCAATCCCGGTCCCTGGGTTATTACGCACCCTTGAACTGCGGCTTGCGCTTCTCCAGAAAGGCCCCCATCCCTTCCTTCTGATCGTCCGTGGCAAAGGTATTGGCCCACGCGGTAATCTCAATGGCCTCCCCTTCCGAACCCCCCATATCGTAGCCGGCATTCACCGAACTCTTGGCCATACTCACGGCAACCGGCCCGTTCCGGGCTATGGTGCGGGCGGTCTTTGTAGCCTCCTCCATGAGCGTATCAGGGGGGAAGACCTTATTGACGATCCCCAGGTCAAAGGCCTCCTGGGCATCGATCATCTTTCCCGTGAAGATCAATTCCTTCGCCCTCCCCGTGCCGATCAGACGGGGAAGCCGCTGGGTGCCGCCAAAGCCGGGAAAGATACCCAGGGTCACCTCCGGGAGGCCCAGCTTGGCCTTTTCCGAGGCAAAGATGAAGTCGCACGCCAGGGCGATTTCCAACCCCCCTCCCAGGGCAAAACCGTTCACCGCGGCGATGACCGGTTTGGTGAGGTCTTCGATCATCCCCAGGGTATCATGCCCTAAGCGGGAAAAGGCGAGGGCCTCCGCCGGGGTCATTGCCTTCATCTCCGCTACGTCGGCGCCGGCCACAAAGGCCTTCTCACCCTCACCGGTGAGGACAACGGCACGCACCTCCCCTTTCCCCTCCACCTCCGTGAGGGCCTGCTGGAGTTCTCGGAGGGTCTCTTGGTTGAGGGCGTTCAGCACCGGGGGGCGGTTGATCTTTACCACGGCTATCCCCTGGTCGACCTCCACAATTAGATTCTTATAGCCCATCGTTCCTCCTTCTAACCTTCCACGATCATGGCCATCCCCTGTCCGCCTCCGATACACATGGTGCAGAGCCCGTACTTGGCCTTTCGGCGGCGCATCTCATTAATCATGGTCACCGTGACCCGGGCACCGGTGCAGCCGATGGGATGGCCCAGGGAGATACCGCTGCCGTGGATATTGGTCCGCTCCATATCGAAACCGAGCTCCCGAATACAGGCGATGGCCTGGGAGGCAAAGGCCTCATTGAGCTCGACAACGTCGATATCCTTGAGCTGCAAGCCGGTGGCCTTGAGGACCTTCTTGACCGCCGGGATAGGACCCAACCCCATATAGGCGGGATCCACCCCGCCGGAGGCAAAGGCCTTGATGGTAACCAGGGGCTTCAGCCCCAATGCCTGGGCCTTTTCTTTCGACATCATGACCACGGCAGCCGCCGCGTCATTGATCCCCGAGGCGTTCCCGGCCGTGACGGTCCCGTCCTTCGTAAAGGCCGGCCTCAACTTCGCCATTTTCTCCATACTAGTTTCCATCGGCCGCTCATCGGTATCGAACATAATCGGATCACCCTTCCTCTGGGGAACCGGAACCGGAACGATCTCCTGGGCGAAGATACCATCGGTGATGGCCTTGCGCGCCCGCTGATGACTCATGAGGCCCAGCTCATCCTGCTCCTGTCTGCTGATCTTATATCGCTCGGCGATGTTTTCCGCCGTCAACCCCATGTGATATCCGTAGAATATCTCCCAAATTCCATCGAAGACCATCAAATCAATCATCTCCCCCCGCGAGGTAACATCCATCCGGTACCCCCACCGTGCCTTGGGAAGGGTATAGGGGGCACAGCTCATACTCTCCATACCTCCTGCAACGACAACATCGGCCTCTCCCAGTGCGACCTCTTGAGCGGCGAGGGTCAACGCCTTCAATCCAGAGGCACAGATTTTGTTCACGGTAAAAGCAGGGGTCTCCTTGGGTATACCCGCATAGATGCTCGCCTGGCGGGCGGTGTTCTGCCCCTGCCCCCCCTGAAGCACGTTTCCCATAATGACCTCGTCTACCTGAATAGGGCGAAGTGATTCATCCCAGTCGTAGGCCTTCTGTTCGAGGTCGGTCTTCCCCTGATCCTTGAGGGTCTCAGGTCCTATCCCGAGCAATTCCGGGGATGTCTCGGGGCGAAAGCCCGCCCGCTTCAGGGCCTCTTTGATAACCAGAGAGCCCAGCCTCACCACCGGCATGTCCTTGAGACTACCGCCGAAACTCCCAATGGGGGTCCTGACACCGCTGACAATAACCACTTCCCGCATTGCACCTTACTCCTTTCTTAAAAATTCGCTTTGTTAACAGACCTAAGGATAGTAAAAAATTTCACAACACTATACATAAACATAAAGAAACACCTTGTCAACAGCTTTCTGAAACAACCGTTATCATTATCTGCTTGACTTCTTCCGCCCTCATGAGATATGGTTTGGACACTGTGGTGGTCTTTTTTTCGATACTAACCTAACAAAGGAGGGGTCAAGATGGATAAGTTTTTTTCCTTTTTAAACAAGTTGTTTTTGATCGTGGCGTTAATCGCTATCATCTTAGCGGTCCTCGCCAAAATCTTCGGGTTTGTCGGGTTTGGCCTCTACCCCTTGAGCTATCTGCGTTTTACCGGGGTGTGTCTCCTCTTCGTCGCCGCCATCAGCCTCTACCAGATGGCAGGGGCAAAAACACCAAAAAGGGCAGCAGCAAAGAAGAGAAAGAGATAGACAGCAGGACTTGGTTACACCAAAAAAAGACGGGCTTCGTGTCCGTCTTTTTTTTATCCTGAGGAGGTAGTTGCATTTTAGGGGGTGTAGGAGTAAGTTGTCAAAATAATGGTTCTATATATTAATTTACTGCATATTAGTTGATATACGTTTACACCAACTGCTGAAAGGAATGAAAAATACGAGTCGTTTGGGCTACAGGTCTAGTTTATTGTTACTCGTGTAACCGAATGAAATTTTAATAAAGAAAAATAAGATCTGGCGCCGTGCACAAAGACCCCTTTGAAGCACGACACGACCAAAGGTCAAGCTGAGATATTTGAATCCTCTTCCCATACTTCCGGCCAGCAATGCATGCTTTTATGTTGCCAATCCGGCCTCTACTGTGTATACTTCTTATATACTCCGTCAATGTGGTTCCTCGATATTGATTGAAACAGGGACCTTTCATCCTTCCCCTTGGCTCACATTGTTCTTGCCATTTTCCGAGATTGTCGGCTTTTAGAAAGGAGACGATAACATGAGAAGACAGGCACGAGTGGTCATTGCAGTCATAGTGATTATTATTGTGCTGGGCGCGTTAACCTCGAGCTTCTATACGGCCTGGCTGTGGTTTCAGAACCTACAGTTTACCTCAGTGTTTCTTACCATGGAGGTCTCAAAAGCCCTGATTGGGCTGGCTGCCGCACTGGTTTTTCTCTTGTTCGTGGGAATCAATTATTATGTTGCCAGACTCTATGTGAAAAAGACCCATCCTGTAAGTGGGAAAAGGGATGGTAGTTCCATAGAGGGTCTTGCCATCAGTGACAAGGCAATCGGGTGGGCCATTGGAGCCTTTATCATCATGGTTGCCCTGATGATAGGCAGCGCAGCCTCCACAAAGTGGAGTATGATCTTACTCTATTTTCACCCCACATCTTTCGGGACCTCTGATCCCATCTTCGGCCGGGATGTGGCGTTTTATGTCTTTTCCCTGCCCTTCTACCTGTTCCTGAAGAACTGGCTCATGGGCTTTGTTGTTGTTTCAGGTGCGGTTGCCGCCCTGGTCTATAGCAAGGGGAAACTCATAACCATGGAGATGAAAACCATTCAGGCCCAGGAACAACAGATACAGCTACCGAGCAAACTGAGATTAGATTCGCTCGCACGCAAGCACCTCTCCATTCTGGGGATGATTATCGTTGTCCTTTTGATATGGGGATACTGGCTGAAGGCCTACCTCCTTATGTACTCAACCGGGGGGCCGGCCTTTGGAGCGAGCTATACGGATATTCATGTGCAATTGGTAGCGTACAGAATTCTAATGGTAGTCCTTGGAGCCTTTGCCATCTTCCTGGTAGTAAACATGGTCCGACAAAGGAGGAGAGTTCTGTTGGTTGGTCTGGTAGTAACCCTGGGAGCCATGGTGGTGGCCGGCTCCATCATTCCGTCTCTCGTGCAGAAGATCGTTGTGAAACCAAATGAACTTGATGTGGAAAGGCCATACATCGCCTACAACATCGAAAATACTCGCAGGGCCTACAGCCTCGATAGAATTCAGGAGAAGGATTTCATCGTCGATGAGAATCTCACCACGGCGGACATCAGGAAAAACAGGTCGACCATCGAAAATATTCGGATCTGGGATGAACGACCCCTGAAGGAAACGTACCAGCAACTCCAGTCGATCCGGCTGTACTATGATTTTTCCGGTGTTGATGTGGATCGCTACTATATTGATGGTCAGTACCGGCAGGTGACCCTCTCGGCCCGTGAAATCTCTGTGGAT
>CAZFIR010000119.1:0-4615 GCA_964519535.1 uncultured Thermodesulfobacteriota bacterium
TTTTTCTTTGTTGCCACTTACCATACCACCTTTCTTTTCTGAGATGACGAGATTATATAGGATAAATATCCCATATTCAAGCCACAAAAAAAGCCCAGCAATGAACTATTTTCGCACAAGGTTGCCCTTATACTATCGTCGCCGCTGATGCGTTTTACTTTCCTGTTCGAAATGGGAAGGAGTAGGACCACATCGCTAAAATTACTAGGCTATCTTTGTTCTCAAACTTAATTGAGAACAGTATGTTAAAGTTTTTTTATTCTCTGAAAATTGAAGGGAAGCGGTCGTTAAATTCATCGACTGATTCGCACAGGTAAGCTTAAGACATTGCTGTCCTTCCACTGCCTGCCGATTAACCAGATGATCTTTCTGGAGTCTAATAATGAATCCTTATCTTAGGGTGGGCTTCCCACTTAGATGCTTTCAGCGGTTATCCCTTAGGAATGTAGCTACCCGGCGTTGCGAATAACTTCACAACCGGCACACTAGGGATTCCTCCAACCTGGTCCTCTCGTACTGAGGTTAGCTCCCTTCAAGATTCAAACGTTTCCACCGGATAGAGTCCGAACTGTCTCACGACGTTCTGAACCCAGCTCACGTACCGCTTTAATGGGCGAACAGACCAACCCTTGGGACCTTCTCCGGCCCCAGGATGCGGTGAGCCGACATCGCGTTTAACCTAGCCACTTTCGTGGTAGCCTGACTATACCTTCACCCATTGCAACCAATGGATGCCGACGTGTTATGAAAGTATTAATTTTGTCAATTTCAATAAATGAAAAATAACAAGAAACTTCCATCTATTTGGTTCTCACACCAAATAAGTCGATACGGGGTTATATCGGAATTTTATAGCGCATGCTTTTGATAATGTAAGGTTTAATCCTTTTCATCAATAGCGGAGTGCTACCGGTTGTAATCCTAATACGGTGATAGATTTTATCTTTATTTAGCCTTGATTTAATTCCAAGCTTTTTAAAAGCTTTTATTAAATTGTTTTGGCTATTCAAATCAAAACATTGAGTGTTGAAATAACAACTTTTATAACTCCTAGACCCATCATCCATATACCAAACAGCCATTACCAGTGGCGTTAATTTAATTCCTGAAGGAATAATTTTAATACCACTAGGATAAAATCTTTTATAAAAAGAGGTTATCTCAGGCAAGTTCTTGGTATAGAACCTGTAGCCTATGCGCTCTGCATTACCCTTATAAATAGATGGTGGTTTCATGGTCAAATTTTTAAGAATTTGATATTTCCAATCAACATACTCCTTCTGCTTAAAAGAATGTGTAATTTGCAAGTGCGCATGAGTCTTTTTTCTCATGTATCCATCACCCAGGATGCAACCTAAAATTACTTGTTGCTGAATTTCCGATAAACTTCCCACGGTATTGCCCTTTGATTTCAGTATAACCCGAAGGTTTCCCGAAAAACAAGAGGGTTTCACCGTTATGAGTCGGTGTTTCGTTTAAATTTCTGGGGAAAATTAAACAACAGCACTTCAATGTCACCACTGAAGGACCCCTGATGTCTCGTTGAGGTAGCGATCCGCGCCGTCGATATGAACTCTCGGGCGCGACTACTCTGTTATCCCCGGGGTAGCTTTTATCCGTTAAGCTCCGTGCGCACCCATTGCGCATCGGAGGATCACTAAGACCTACTTTCGTACCTGTTTGGCCCGTCGGCCTCACAGTCAAGCTGGCTTAAACCTTTATGCTTTCACTACGATTTCCATCCGTAGCAAGCCAACCTTTGTACCCCTGCGTTACCTTTTGGCAGGGTACCGCCCCAGTAAAACTGCCCACCTAGCACTTTCCTTCTACCTGTATGCAAGGAAGTTAAGTAAGATCTGCCACATTTCAAAGAGAGGTGTTTCATTGACGAGCCGAAGCTCTCCCTCCTACACTCAACAGTTAAAATGCACAGAACAATGCCAAGCTGCAGTAAAGCTCCACGGGGTCTTTTTGTCCTGGTGGAAATAGGCCGCGTCTTCACAGCCAACGCAATTTCGCCGGGGGAATTCTCAAGACAGTTGCTAGCTCGTTACGCCTTTCGTGCACGTCGGAACTTACCCGACAAGGAACTTCGCTCATGTAATTCTGTCTTTTCCAGAAACGTTTGTTACTAATATTTATTAGGTTTGCACGATTTTGCAAACTCCCCATGTCGCCATGAGGATCGGACTATATCATGTCAGGTGTTATACCTGACTCTGGCGTATAGTCTCTGGGGATTCCATATATCAAATATGGTCTTTCCTGCTGATTGACTCCACCGAACAGATTTTCACTATTTCTAGTACTGTCGGATACAGAGTTTTTCCAGCATATAGCCAAATTTTACTACGGCAACGAATTTACCGTAGAACAGTTATAGTTACTGCTGCCGTTTACCGGAGCTTCGGTTCAAAGCCTAATGTCCGAAGACAGAAGACCTATCCCTTTAACTTACCAGCACTGGGCAGGCGTCAGCCCATATACCTCACCTTTCGGTTTTGCATGGACCTGTGTTTTTGATAAACAGTCGACTAGCAAACGTTTGTTGTAACCCACAATAAAGTGGGCATCCCATCTCCCGAAGTTACGGGAAGCTTGTTTGCCGAGTTCCTTAAGAATCCTTCTCCCGATCGCCTTAGTATTCTCTACCTGCCCACCTGTGTCGGTTTACGGTACGGCTTGATTTAAATCTGACTACGAACCTTTTCTTGTAAGCTGAATTATTCGGAATCATCCTAATCTCTTAGGATTTTGCATCACTGCTTAATTAATCAGTCAGACGGATTTTCCAGTCTGTCCTATCTAACAGTTTACACTCTCATTTGTCTGAAAGCTCCGAGCGTCCTGCTCAGTCAATCCCTAGCTAATAACGATTTAAAACAAGTAGCAGAATTTTAACTGCTTATCCATCGACTACGCCATTATGGCCTCGCCTTAGGAGCCGACTAACCCGTCGAGGACGAACCTCGCGACGGAAACCTTGGGCATTCGGCGGATGTGATTCTCACACATCTAGTACGCTACTCATACCGGCATTCTCACTTCCATGCGCTCCACCCAACTTTACAGTTGAGCTTCACCGCCCATGGAACGCTCCCCTACCACGTATATCTAAAAGATATACATCTCCAGCTTCGGTACCTGACTTAATCCTCGATAAATTTTCGGCGCCCTCGTTCATCGACCAGTGAGCTGTTACGCTTTCTTTAAAGGATGGCTGCTTCTAAGCCAACCTCCTGGCTGTCTATGAAAAAGGACTTCCTTTGAAACTTAGTCAGAATTTAGAGACCTTATCTGGGAGTCTGGGTTGTTTCCCTCTCGTCACACGAGCTTAGCCCCGTATGACTGTCTAGTCGCGGATAACAAAAGTTATTCGGAGTTTGGTTGAGTTATCTCACTTACGTTCGATAACCCATCCAGTAGCTCTACCACCTCTTGCTTTATCACGACCACGGTGCCTAAACACCTTTCGGGGAGAACCAGCTATCTCCAAGTTCGATTGGCATATTACCGCTATCCACAAGTCATCCCAGCCTATTGCAACAGACACGGGTTCGGGCCTCCTCCGTCATTTACGACGGGCTCACCCTGCTCATGGATAGATCACTTGGTTTCGGGTCTGTCACACAGTACTATAATCGCTCTTATCAAACTCGCTTTCGCTACGCCTTCGTTAATTAATAACTTAGACAAAGTACTGGACAACAACTCGCCGGTTCATTCTTCAATAGGCACGAGATCACTCTAATAAATTAAAGCTCTCTCGGTTTGTCTGCAAACAGTTTCAGGTTCTATTTCACTGGGCGTTCCGCCCTTCTTTTCGCCTTTCCCTCACGGTACTAGTTCACTATCGGTCCTTATCGTATATTTAGTCTTGGAGGATGGTTCCCCCGGATTCCCACAGAGTATGTGCTCCGTGGTACTTGGGATACTCTTAGAGGTCAATTTGGTTTCGCGTACAAGACTTTCACTCTCTTTGGTTAACTATTCCAAGTTATTCCGCTACCTCATTAACTCCCATATTAGAGTCCCGCAACCCCAAGAAAATTCCGAAGAATCTTCTTGGTTTAGACTATTACCATTTCGCTCGCTGCTACTGAGGTAATCTCGATTGATTTCTTTTCCTCACCCTACTGAGATGTTTCAGTTCGGGTGGTCTCCTACCTTTTCTTAATAATTTGTCCGAAGACAAATATTTGGGAAAAGGCTGACTATGTATAAATATAGTCGGGTTTCCCCATTCGGACACCGCCGGATTAACGGATCGTAGCTCCTAGCCGGCGAATATCGCTGCTATGTGCGTCCTTCTTCGGTAGATAAGGCCAAGGCATCCACTGTATGCATTAATAGAATTTTGCGACCTTTCCCTTCAATTTTCAAAGAACAAGTGGACCTGACCGGGCTCGAACCGGTGACCTCTACATTGCAAATGTAGCGCTCTAGCCAGCTGAGCTACAGGCCCTAACAAATAATTTAATTTTTAAACTAAAAAACCGGCCTTGAAGCCGGTTACTAAAAAAAGCGTATAAACTACCTAATCACCATCAAGAACGCCCCGAGGGACGGATGTTTGTTTTAGTGTTGAGTTGCTCATAAAGTAATCTGCCTCAAT
>CAZFIR010000120.1:0-4339 GCA_964519535.1 uncultured Thermodesulfobacteriota bacterium
AATATGAAGGCACATTTCCTTTGCCCGAAGCGCAACTGGATCGATTTATCATGCGCATATCCATGGGTTATCCCGAGTTCGACGACGAACGAAAGGTTGTCCAAAACCAACGTCAAACACACCCTATTGAAGATCTCCAACCGGTTGTCGATGGTCGGTCATTGCCCGCTTTAAGCCGACAAGTGGCCGATGTTCATATTGATCCGTCTTTGGAAGATTACGCGCTGAAACTGGTCCACGCGACTCGTAAACACTCCGATTTATTACTGGGTGCAAGCCCGCGCGGCAGCATCGCCCTCTATAAGACGAGTCAGGCCTGGGCTGCCCTCAAAGGCAGGGACTACGTCATCCCCGATGATATGAAAAAGTTGGCCCCATTGGTGTTGGCTCATCGGGTGTTACTTAAGCCGGAAAGACAATTACGCGGGCATACGACGCAATCCATTCTAACTGACATTTTATCCCAAACTGAGGTTGAATTGGGTAAAATGGCATGAATCCATTTTTCGTTTTCATTATCATTCTTTTTTTGCTGGCCGTATTTTTGCGAATCGATTTTTTCTTCACTATTCTTTATTTAGTGACGGGTATTTATATTATCTTGCGTGTATGGTCCGATCAGATCATGAAAAAACTCGGCATAAAAAGGATTTTTCTTGACCGTGCTTTTATTGGCGATACGATCAAGGTAAGCCTTACTATTAAAAATGGCAGCTATCTGCCCATACCGTGGCTGATGATTAATGAAAGGATTCATTGGCATCTGGCCACCTCGTCATCTTTGCGGCAAGTGATCACCTTAAAAGGCAAAGAGACCCGCACGTTTACGTATATACTTCAAGCCAGGCAACGTGGTTATCATAAAGTTGGGCCGACGGATATACATACCGGCGATCTACTGGGAATGAGATCGATGATGGAACGGTTGGAAGCAGATTATTTAATTGTTTACCCCAAAATTTTACCCCTCGTGGAATTGGGATTGCCCATGTATAGCCCTCAGACGATTCTGCCTATTTCTTTGCCTATCTTTGAAGACCCCGCCCGTATGACGGGCATTCGAGAATACCATTGGGGTGACAATCCCCGCACCATTCACTGGCCCGCCACTGCCCGTACCGGGCAGATTATGGTCAAACAGTTTCGCCCGGCTATTGCCCGTGAAACCGCTATCTTCCTCAACCTCACCCGATCTGATTATTTTCGTCAGCATCAGGAATCTGCCCTTGAATTAGCTATCAGCGTAGCCGCTTCGCTAGCCTACCAAATCCTGACTCATGAAAAGCTCCCGGTCGGGTTTGATACTATGGCCATGGATCCACTTTCATGGAACATCCAACATTTTCATCTCCCTACGGGCAAAGAACAAGGTCAATTGTTGCACATCTTGGAAGTTCTGGCCCGGATTCAACCGGTTGAAAGAGGTGATTTTCTTAGTAACTTGAGGCATCAAGCCGTCCAACAATCGTGGGGGACGACGATTGTGGTGATCACCGGTCAGGAGTCCGATGCCTTATCAGAAACCCTGCTCTGGTTGAAATCCAGCGGGTTTCATCCGGTCCTGGTGTTAATGGATCAGTATCCCAGGTCTGAACAGAGTTCCAGCCGGTTGGTTCCCTCATTTGAAATACGACAAGAAAAGGATATTGAGACATGGGGGCTGAAATAATAGAAAAAAATGAAGTAACCGAAGCACCTTATAATCCCTGGATGGAGGGCCTCTTTGAACCGGCCTTGCTGACAGCCATGATCACTTGCTTTAGCATTTCCCTGAAGAACCTGATCAAAGCCAATAATCATTCCTGGAGCGGGACTTATTTTCTGGCCGGGATGGTTTTGGTGACAATCGAAGCCATTTACTCGTATCGAACCATCAGGCGGCATCGTCACATAAGAGATAAAAGTCTTCGTTTTCGCTTAGCCGAGTGGGGCATCATTCTTCTGGGCATGAAAGCATTAACCTATTTGAATAAATCCTGGAGCATGACGCTTGTTGATATACAATATTGGGTTGCGGATCCACTCCGTTTTATGACGATGGAATTTGTAATTTACTCCTTTTTGGCCTTTCTGATCTGGCATATAACCACGAGTACCATGAAAGCCTTTGATGCTTTATTTGATCCGTTTATGCGTGCCTCAACATCCATTGATCCCCCACAACCATTAATCCATCGCTTTTACCAGGGCGGAATCATATTAGTTTTGATATCCGGGCTTGCACAATGGTTTTCTAGGACCAGATTGGGTGACCTGATTGATTTTAGTCGCCCCAGTATAAAAGGAGTCTTCTTCAATGTCCTGGTATATTTTGTCCTGGGATTGGTTCTACTCAGTCGGACCCATCTGAATCTTCATTTAGTAGAATGGCGTAAACAGAAGATCGATGTATCTCATCACCTAATAAGACGCTGGGCTCAATATGGTTTCACGGCCTTAGCTATTATTACCCTGACAGCTTTCTTTTTACCAACAAGGTACACATTGGGATTTTTAACCAGCATCAAGTTATTGCTTCAGTATGGATTAAAGGGGATTATTTATTCCATAACATTTATCTGGGGTATCATGTTTCTTTGTTTGAAGTGGCTGATGTCTCTTTTTCCTTTGGGAGGGAACTTGTTTCGGGAGGAATTCAAAAGCATACCCAAGCTTCCCGAACAAGGCACTATAGAGGCATCACCTTCGGAGATCTTGTATTCATACATCTTCTGGATCACTGTATTGGCTATTTTTGTGTATTTACTTAGGATATATGTAAAAGACAACCCAGGACTACTCAAATGGATCAAAGCAATCCGATTCCGTTATTCATGGCTGGCGTGGTTGGGTAAATTTTGGCAATGGCTCAAGGGAGGTGTTCAATCAGCCATTGATTTGCTTCCCGGATTAGTAGTCTTGGGCTCTAAAAAGGGGGAGACATCAACCCGGTTAAAGCGGCGGTGGCCTCTCTTGAGTAAGCTGTCTGCTAAGGAAAAAATCCTCTACTACTATTTGAGTACTCTCAGGCGAGCGGAACAATGCGGCCTGAACAGGCAAAAACATCAGACGCCTAAAGAGTTTGCATTTCGACTCAATCAAACCATTCCCGATATGGCTGGGGAGATCGACTCGTTGACCGAGGCCTTTGTCCATGCTCGCTATAGTCTGGACGTCTTTGACGATACACAGGCTTTCTTAGTAAAAACAACTTGGCAACAAATACGAAAGGTCTTACGGAAAAAGCAAAAATAGTTTTAATTATCCAATTAATACAAGAGGAAATCACATGGCATCATTATCATGACCAGGACAAAAACTTGTCATTCAATCCGGCCACATTATGGTTGTGGGGACAGCCGATCGTGTGGACATCCCACCCCATGCAAAGATCATCGATGCAAAAAATATGGCCATTTTACCGGAATTTATCAATGCGTACGTTCATAATGCCTACCGTGATTTTAACTTGAGAACCTGGGCACAGGACGGTGTGACTCGGTACGGGATTTGGAAACGCAGTTTGGAAAGCAAGCCTTTTCAGTACGTGACGAGTTACTCAAGGGCTCAAGGAATGCCCGCCGAAAGACAATTGAGCTGGCCGATGCCGCAGGAAGAAGAGAGGGAATAACGAAGGGAAAAGGTATCGAATCAGCACAATACCTTGATTATGAAATTCGCCTCGCCCCCTCGCTATTTGCATCGGTCAAACCCCATCAGGCCTCTATTTATCCATAGGCCTTGTTCAATAGGGCAAGGACGCTTATGGTCCACCTTTAAAGAATTGTAGCTCATGGCAGGATCGTGAAGGGCTTTTTGGGCCACTTCCTCAAAATTTTCCTTTTTTACCCACGCTTCCTCAAGCGCGCGCGGCAATCCGGAAAGTTCGGAAAGTGCGTCCTTCACGGAATGAAGGATTGCCACCACTTCAGATGCCTTTTTCTCATCGGGCGTCTTTGCATAAATGTCCGCTCCGGCCAAGGGCATAAGCAGTTCGCTGATAATGTCGCCGCAGACGGGGATGTTGAATTCAAGGCCGTAGGGCGAGAAGATATTCATGGCCACGCCGTGCGGTATACGGCAGACACCCCTCAGGGCATGGCCCAGGGCGTGAACCAGGGCAACCCCCGAACACCGGAGATTAAAGAAAAAGGCTACCGAGATTGGAAAAAGGCCGTGGAGAAGACCCTCAACTGGGTGGATGAGCCGGGGTCTTAAGCAATGGCCGGTTGAGCGCTGTGTTGAAGCGAAATTAACCGTCTTAAATTTAATCCTTGACATAAAAGCCTCACTTCTATATAGCTAGTCTAACAAAAAATAGTCTTTGCCATTGCAGTGTCTCTGGGCAAGAGAATAACGA
>CAZFIR010000121.1:0-6351 GCA_964519535.1 uncultured Thermodesulfobacteriota bacterium
GTCCGGATCGACTTCACAGTACAGCCTGAACGTACGCCCTGCCGGGCACAGTGCGGTATTGAAGTCGATCCTCTCGCCGCGTCGTACTTCATCCAACTCAGTGAGTGACGAGAGTACATCCTCGTAGAGCACCTCGCCGCCGACGATCCCGCACCGCACGCGGACGTTTCGTGGATCACCGCGGAACGCCCAGATGTCGGCACAATATGTCTTGATTTTCCCTGCACTGATGCTTAGATTGTGGTCGCTGACGGAGAAAAGCATTACTGCGAGATCCACCCTCGCAGGCACGCATTCGAACGGACGAGCGCCGCCGGAGCCGTTGTAGACGTTATTGGTCTCATCTCCTTCATCCACCTCATCCCCGGTATCTACCACCAATGCAATGGGTTCCCCGCAATGGGCCGTCCACGTGATAGTGCCCTCCGGCATAGCATGCAGATCGCTTGTGTATTCCATGCCGGCATGGCGGTTTTCTTGCACGATACGATCACCCACCCTTAACCCGACGGTGAAAGGCCCGGTTGCCACCTCTCCAAATCTTCCGGTATTCAGTAAAGAATAGGTGAAGGTTACCCGTTCTCCTTCGGCGATGGGCCAGGGCGTTATAAAGGAGCTATATATCTTCAGATCAGGCTTCGGTGTCTCCGATCGCTCTATGCAGCTGACCGTACTTGACCAGGTATTGTCGGTTTCATCGGTCTCCGACAGAAGATTACCCGGATCAATGACAAGCTGTACGGTGCCGCCACAGTTGGGCTCCCAGAACATCAGACTCTGACTGGACTCCGATGCCGTCAACGTTCGCGTTTCGACAAGGCTCCCATCGAGCATAAGCCCGATCTGAAAAGACTGTCCCCGGCATGCCTCCCCTTCGCACCTAACAACATAGCTTAAACTGGCGGTTTCGTCCTCTACCGGGGTCATATACCACCCTGGATGCCCAAAAGACAGATTTATCTCATCGCGGGTGCTCGGAGGGCCGAGGATATCAAAACCGGCGCTTTCCCCTGCCCGTGGCGTTGCTTCTCCCAAGGTGACCACCAGGATCCGATGGTCTTCTCCCGTGACATCAGCCGGCAGCAACAACCTTACATCTCTGGCTGTCTGTGGCGCGCCCTCGTACAGGGTGTGTATGTCGGTGGTCCCGCCGCCGACGTGATGCCTCAGAACAATCCTGACCGATCCGGGCAGCGGTTCATCCATACTGTAGCGAACCGTGATGGTCGATCCGGGCCGGACCGTTGCACCGGCCTCCGTCACGGTCACCCGGACTTCCTCGGTCGATAGACGATCATCGGGGCCTACGGGCCACTCTCTTCTGTCGTCGGGTTCATCCCCCCTGCGTTTGGGGACCCCACCTGGTTCCGCATCGTCGCTTGCACATGCTTCCTTGGCCTGTTGCTTGCTGCTGAAAAAGCGCCCCTTCTTTATCTTGCACTCCAGTGCAGTGGTGCCAAAGACCTTGCCCTTAGCACAACAGTAGCCCTTTACCAGCTTGCAGGCCTTGTCAGCCTTGCTTTTGGAACTGTAGTATGTACCCTCTTTCTTATCGCATTCCCCTTGTGTGGCGGAGAAGACCTCTCCGTGAGCGCAACAATACCCCTTTACCAGCTTGCAGGCGCTTTCAGCCTTGATCTTGGAGTCATGGTAGGCGCCTTGCTTTTTGACACATTCATCTTTTGTGGCACTGATGACCTTCCCATCAACAAAGCAGTAGCCCTTTGCCGGTTTGCAGGCGGCGTCAGCCTTGGCCTTGGAGTCATAGTACGTGCCCTTTTGCTTGTCGCACGCCTCTTTTGTGGCGGGAAACACCTTGCCATCGGCACAACAATAACCGCTTTTAATTGACGTCTTCTCGGCCGATGCGCCATAAGAAAGATTAGAAAAACACGTCATGACCAGTATTGCAATCACCAACCCGATTACCTTTTTACGGTCCATATTCCTACCTCCTCGAGAATTTTGGTAAAGAATCACTCTTGCTCTTGCACATGAGTGTCATGGGGAAGGTAAAAGGTTCAAAGATAATTTTTGCAACGTATGTTTGGGGAAGACAATGAAATCTATTAATCCACATTCTTGGCTCCTTCCTCGTCTTGCAAGGAATTGACCCCGTTTCTTACCACACTTCTCCCTCCCGGGCAACAAAAAGGCCCCTGATCAGGGGCTGGGAAGGGAGATGGGGTTATAGGAGGTGGGCTTAAATGAGAGGAACTAAACATGGTGGAATTATATGTTAAATTTCCATACATAGGGGGAGGAGCCCCCCTCTCGTATGAAGGCAATCCTTGTATTCCGAGAGCCGTCCATTTTTCATATCACACCGAAATTGTACATTCCTTTTGATTTTAGTGTACCGCCTTCAACACGGATGCCAGGCATGATGATACGGCAAAGATGAGGCCAACCCTCCTTGACAAAAAGGGAAAAGAAAAGCTATAGAAGAATATGGAGCATAGGATGGTCTCCAAAGGGGTGAGATATGAGAGAAGCAGTCTACGGCTGTGTGCGTTAAAATATGACCGAGGAGGTTTCAGGTGAGAGCAATTTCCCCTATCGTTTCCACAGACTGGTTAGAGAAGAATCTTGATGGCCCGAAACTGGTTATCGTTGATATCAGGCTTGGCGAAGAATATGCGGCCGGGCACATTCCCCGCGCCATCAATGTCCCCTTTCCCAGCCCCCTAGAGAATTCTTCTTCACCGTGGTTCGTAGAAAGGGATGGCCTTCAGCTCGAAATGCCGGAAGGGGCCGACCTGTTTAATACTATCGGCTCCGCCGGAATACGCGGCGATTCCCTCGTGGTTGTCGTGCCTAAATCGGAGCTCCCCTATCCCCTGGTTGATGCTACCATTGTGGCTGATACGCTGATCTATGCCGGGGTTAAGAACGTCGCGGTTCTCGATGGGGGATACGACAAGTGGGCAGTTGAAGGCAGACCGGTATCATTCGACGTTGTTGAGCCAACGCCGACAACCTACATTGGCACCATAGATGAGACAATGTTTGTCTCGAAGGAATATGTTGAGAAAAAGATCGGCAAGGCAATTATTATCGACACCAGGGAACCCCTTGACTACTTCGGTGGTACCCTGACGCCCCAATGGGTGAGAAGGGGCCATGTCCCGAGGGCAAGGTGCTTGCCTGCGATATGGATCTGGAATGAAGACAAGACCTACCGGAGCACCCATGAACTCAGGGAGATGGCCCGTGGTGTGGTTGGTGCGGATCTGTCTCAAGAGATCATTATCTATTGTGGTACAGGGGGGTTTTCCAGCGCCTGGTATTTTGTGCTGAAAGAGCTGCTCGGATATAAAGATGTAAAGATATATCACGGCTCAGCGCAGGATTGGACACGAGATCCAAAAGCACCGCTCGTCTCATATAGGTGGGAGTAAGGCTGTGGTCAGGATCTTGGAGTCACCAATGCTGAGCAGATAACATGATAATTCCTCTGCGGGCAACAAAAAGGCCCCTCATGAGGGGCTGGGAAGGGAGATGGAGTTTGGGAACTGGGCTTAATTTGTCTTAACAGGAAAGGGTATAATCAAAAAAATGATATTTCAATAGGCGATCCCTTTGTGACTATTGTGTGGAAATAAACAAGATGCAAAGAAAATAGACCTGACCCTCTTTGTCCCTCACGCATACCCTTCGAGCATGTTCGCCTTCTTGACAGCCTCATAGACATAGCATTTGCTCCCGAACCACGTGGCGGTGTTGCCGTCAAAAGAGACCGGATCATTGATATAGAGGCCGTCGAAAAAGGCGTTTTTCCAGAAGACCTTGAAGATGGACATCAAATCTTGAATCGAGCGCGGCCGCTCGATCACCTTGTCGCGCAGGAGCTGGTTGGTCATCATGCGGGAGATCTTCTCGGCAACCTCGAAGTTGATCCGGTTGGCCCGCTCATACCCCAGCTCCTTGACCAGGGCCGCGTGCCAGAACGAATCATGCAGCCACCAGAGCTTTCGCAAGGTGTCATTTGATGGGAATTCCGGTATATCCATTCAATGCCCTCCGAATCAAAAATAGGTGGGAATTATACCACATCCTCTACCCTTTCAAACACCTCCTTTCCCCCTTGACTTTCTGCTTTTTATCCGTTAAATAGTTACAATAAGATATAAAACATTGCGACTTATACTGAGTTATTAAGGAACTTTCAAGCATTTCTAATCTTTATTCTAGGGGGGATACAGAAGATTTTCTGTATGTTATTTTCGCAGGGTAAAATAAACATGGCACCTTATTAGGTAAAGCTATGCCGACCGCAAACCAAAACCACGAATCTTTAATAAAAGAATATGAAAAAACACAGGATATGCTCAAACATTATGATGATATTACCATTCGTTTTGGGACAATGACTCAATCAGGTGCTCTTATTTTTATTGGTCTTGCATTTGGCCTTTTGAGCCAGAATAAGTTGATGTTCATTTACCTTTTTCCATTCGTAATTCTATTTGTCATCATGATTAATAGTATGGTTCACATGTGGTTCAAACGACACCGAAGCATCTCTCAAATCAAGATACATAGAATCTTAGAGATTGAACGAGAATTAGGATGGAAGCAATTTTCTTTGGTTGACGAAGCAATAAAGTCAAAGAGGATAGAATCACAACCCGTAAGAAGAATGATTTTTATATATCATGTTGGCCTCCCTCTGACATTGGCAATCGCATATTTCGTAATTCTATGTTGTATTTGAGATTGAAAACGCAAAACACTACTAACATTAGCTTGGACACGGGCACCGTAAACCGCGCCGATTAGGCTGCCCGTTGGGAAAGAAAACAAAAAGGTCACACAAGGGTCAGGTCTATTTTGTTGACATAGCATCTTTCCAGCTTGCTGATAAACGCGGCCTGTGCCTCCTATAGTTTAGTGTCAGGCCTACACTCTTCACCCATAATCCCTTTCAGCATACCAATGCCTCAAATACCTTTTTATAGGATCTTGTCAATTGTGCAGACCTGGCGCTTTATCTGCTTGATACGTCCCCCTTTACTTCTCTGATGCGGAATGAATGATCGAAATCAATGCCTTGCTGCCGTATGCTTCGTAGAAGATCATAGTGTCGCCGTCAGACCAACCGCGCCCCCCCCCTGCATCATTCGTCCTGTTAGACTGTCCGAAACGTTTTATCAAAGCTTCGTTAATAGCAACGGTGTCCGCCTCGTCCATCTCCAGGATAACTCCTGAGAATTTTTCTGCTATAAAAACATACGTTGCTTCCATCAAAAATCCGAGGAATTGTTCCTTGCCTTCTCCTGTAACCGCCCATGCGGTTTGATCAGGCAGTGTGGCCTTGGGAAACCTGACCATGAAATCCGCAGGGCTCGCTCCCCATTGCAAGCCATTCCAGCCTTCCTTGATGGAACCTAAAGGGCTGCCCCCGGCATAACCAGCAGAAACAATAACTAGGAAAACAGCAACGCTAAAAAAAACCGGAAAACCCTTTCTCCTCATATCTTTCTCCCTTCTCATTATTGACGGCGTATGAGAAACGCGTCTTTCACGCGGTGTCAAAGAATATCTAGCTTATCACTGCACTACAGAACATTATTGGACACCGTGACCCCCGAAACACTGTTAAGAGGTTAAATATATAATTTTATCATAATAATTCCTTTTGAGGCAACTGTTGCCTTTTCATTGCCTATCCCATAATCACCTGATCCCGGATCTCCGCTGCAGTGGTGCGGCAGAGGGCTTCGATATCATGGTATTCGGGATGGGGTTCTCTCCCCAAATACTCTTCCAGTTGCCTGATGAGCCTCTGGGTAAAGCGTGCCTCGCATGCCCTGTCCAGCGCCTTTTCACCGGCCAATCTACTTGAACCCTGGACATCATAGGCCCCGGCCTTGATATTGCGACAACCGGCAGCAATAAGCAGCCTTCCTATGGGAGTCGCCGGAGACGGGATGTGCAGCGAACTCAACACCATGCTGCGTCTGGTTACTTCGTGGATCGAACTCTCAATTCTCCAGGCCACATCCGTAATGTAAGAGCAGATGATCATACCCCCGGGGGGTATGCAATTCCCCAGGATCAAAAAGAGCCCTGTAGCCAAATCATCCCGCTCACTGAGAACCCCGGCATCGCCGCTATCGAAAGCGAACAAATCGAGAAAGTGGATGTCGAGCCAGCTGAATATCTTGCTGCTGGGGTTTCCCTTGCTGTAGATGCCGGTGACCAGGGGATCGCAACTGAGCTGGCCCTTGTCGTCTTTCAGAAAAATATCGAGGTCAAAGTGCCCGATCCTGCGCCTGGGCTGGTATTGAATCTGGAGGGTAAAAGGTCCCAGGGAACAATTTTGCAGGCCTGTGAGTTGCGGAGCCT
>CAZFIR010000122.1:0-2601 GCA_964519535.1 uncultured Thermodesulfobacteriota bacterium
CTCTTATAATAAATTCCTTTTCATACACGAGGCCCACCCCGCCATCATCCCCTATGTAAATGGTCCCCGGGTCAATGGTAACATATCTTTCCGCTCCTGACACGCTGGGGATCGTGACGGTCATGTCACACTTTTCACTCACGGCGGCCTGATGGGCGGTTGGGGGTACGCTGGCTATCAAACGACAGAATAGTCGGGGTGTCGCTGGGAAAAAGCTTGCAATTGCGAGAATTATTATACAATAAGCTACTATTTTCCTCAACATACACCTTATTACGAAAAGAAGAATTTATACTATATAACAATATGACATAAAGGTCAAGTTTTTTGTATAAAGAAGAAGTTGACATCGATATACCTCTATGGTTAACTAATTTTTTAATATTCTTTGAAAAATTTTTAGTTAAATGATCGCGATAAGGCAAAGATATAAGAATGTCCGGAAGATCTTGGTTAAAGGGACCAATTGGGTGGGGGATACCATGATTTCCTTTCCCGCCGTCCACTCCTTACGAGGTCTCTTTCCGCAGGCCCATATCGCTGTCTTGGCCAAGTCCCACCTTGCTGAGCTCTGGAAGGCCAATCCGGACATCAATGAGGTCGTCTCCTTTGATAGGCCAAAAGGAGCACGGAGGATTTTTGATGAGCTGCGGATGGCTCGATTCATCAAACAGCAAGGGATAGACCTTGCTGTCATCTTTCCCCGATCCTTCAGCTCTGCCTGGATGGTCTTTTTAGGGGGGATCCCCCACCGCATTGGTTATAAGGGGGAAGCCAGAGATTGGCTGTTGACTGAACGGGTCGACCAGACCACTGAGATCTTGAGCACACATCGCATGTACTATTACCTTCATCTTATAGAGCGCGTGGGCCGTTGTCCATCGCGTTCTCTGCCTTCATTGTCTCTCAACGGAAAGATAGACAAATGGGCCCATGCTTTGCTTGCGCGAAATGATCTACAGGGCAAACTGTTGATCGGCTTCAACCCCGGTGCAACCTATGGCGAGGCCAAGTGTTGGCCGCTCGAGAGGTTCGTGGAATTAGGGAAGAGGGTGAAAAAAATCCATGACGCCTCTATCCTCATATTTGGGTCCTCTCGCCCCACAGAGAAGGAGTTGAATGCCACCATTGCCCAAGGAATTGGTGGAGGATGCCTCAATCTATCCGGCCAGACTTCATTATTAGAGTTGGCATCTTTGCTGCGACAGTGTACTCTCTTGGTCACCAATGATACCGGAACCATGCACGTGGCAGCGGCGGTGGGTACACGGGTGGTGGCCATATTTGGACCTACTGATCCTCGAACGACATCTCCCTTGGGAGAGGAACATATGATTATCCGCAGAGAGGTTTCCTGCAGCCCATGTCTCAAAAGGGTTTGCCCTGAAGATCATCGATGTATGGATCTGATAGAGGTGGAAGAAGTTTATAATACGGTCGGTGCGCAACTGAACAGGAGCACTGCAACGGTAAAAAGATAAATGGAGAAGGTTTCTGTTTACGTACTAACCTTTAATAACGAGAGGACCATTGAGCGGTGTCTGACCAGCTTACAGTGGGCCGATGAGTTGGTGATAGTAGATTCTTACAGCACCGATCGCACGGTGGAAATATGCCGCCGATTCACCAGCCGACTCTCTCAGCGGAAGTGGACGAACCATCAAGATCAATATCAGTATGCCGCTGATAAAACGGCCAACCGCTGGGTAATGTTCGTCGATGCCGATGAGGAGGTTCCCCCTGAGTTGGCTCGGGAGATACGAGAGGAACTCGAGGCTAGCAACGGCCAATGGGACGGTTACATTGCCCATCGGCGCACCTATTACCTGGGACGATGGATAAAGCACGGCGGGTGGTATCCTGACTATGAGATCAGGCTGTACGATCGGGACAAAGGGAGGTGGGCAGGGGGCCTGCATGCCAAGGTAACAGTGGAGGGGAGGATCAAGACCCTGAGAAACTACTATTACCACTACACCTATCGAGATATCTCCGATCAGATCCTGACCATCGACAAATACTCTCAAATCGCCGCTGAGGACATGCTTCGGGAAGGAAAGAGGTTCAGTGTGGTTCGCATGCTCCTGAATCCCTTTTTCCGTTTCATAAAGGAATATATATTTAAGGGGGGTTTCTTGGATGGGATACCCGGGTTGATAATTATCGTTTCCACTATGTTCTATGTATTCATCAAACATGCTAAGGTGTGGGAACGACAAAGGGGATTGAGGAAGGATAATGGGGCATAAGGAAAGCTTTCAAGGGAAACGCGTCTTGATCACGGGGGGATTAGGCTTTATCGGAAGCAACCTGGCCATCCGGTTAGTGGAGCTCGGGGCTGCGGTCACCTTGGTGGATAACATGATCCCCCGTCAAGGGGGTAATCTTTTCAACATCTCCCCCATTGCCGATAAGGTCCACGTAAACTTCAGCGATGTGAGAAACCAGCTTTCTATGGACCACTTGGTGCAGGAAAAAGATTATATCTTCCATCTGGCAGGCCAGGTAAACCATGTGGAGAGCGTACGCAATCCCATCCAGGATCTCGATATCAACTGTCGGGGGACCTTGGTCTTGTTAGAGGCCTGCAGGAAGTTCAAC
>CAZFIR010000123.1:0-7461 GCA_964519535.1 uncultured Thermodesulfobacteriota bacterium
CAAGACCTCCTGATAGCTCCCCCACCTTGGCTGTGCGCTTCTTTCCCAGGGCGAAGAACCCGAGGAGCTCTTCGGCCCTCGCTCGCGCCGTGGCGGCGGGCATGGAGAAATAGCCGGCAAATATGGCCAATTTTTCTTCCACGCTCAGGTCCGGATCCAGGGTGTTGTCCTGCTGGCAGACACCGATGCGCGACCTGATCGCCCGCCAATCCTTCTCGATTGCCTGCCCAAACAGAAGCATCTGGCCTGAAGAGAGGGGCGAAAGGCCATACATCATCCGGATGATGGACGTCTTCCCGGCCCCGTTGGGGCCGAGGAGCCCGTAACATTCTCCCGCCGTCACATGGAAGCTCACCCCGTCCACCGCCGTGAGACGGTCGTAGTTTTTCTTGAGATCAGTCGCTTCGACAACTGCGGTCATATACGTCAGCTCCCGCTGAATGTTCTCATGTAGGCCATTAAACCCAGTCTCAGCCATTCAGGGACTGCTATCTTCTCAAAGGTGTCCGTCGTGACGCAGACCGTGACATTGTGTCCCTCCACCACCATATCATCTTCGTCGCCTGCACGGTATCCTCGGTATCCCCAGGTGATCGAGGTCCGCCCGATCTCCATCACCCTGACCTCCATGTCGATCCGATCGCCGTATTTCATCCGCCGCCGAAAGTCGGCCTCAAGATGGACCGTGGGAAGGGCGACGTTGCGTTCATGGAATACGGTCGCAAAATCGATCCCCAGTTCGCTGGAAAAGAACTCCTCCATAGCCAGATGGAAATAGTGCATGAAGCGGGGGTAGTAGACGATACCCGCATTATCGATGTCAGAGAAACAGACCTTGATTGGTGCGCGAAAGGCCATGATGCCATTCCTCCTGCTGAGGTTAATGATCAGTCTACGGTTATCGGTGATCCACAATAAAATATAGGAAATAGAGTATTGCATGTCAATGCGGAGGGTGGGAAATAGATGACGCAATGATTTAGGAACCACACCTTTGTTTGCGTATTTCTCCATAACCCCTTTGTCACCGAGAAAGATGAAAATACAATTACCACCCTCCCCATGATGGGGGAGGGGAGCTCTTCAGTGGTATTTCCCAAGCAGGGGTCACCTGTCGTGTCATGTGTCTGTTCCGCGAAACGGCTGTCGAATATTTGGCCGAAAACCGACGTCTAAATCAGCGACGATACATAATGTGTGTGCACATTAACGTGAAAGAAGCATGCAAAAACAAACCTTTTTCTCTTGCAGGTGTCTACATAGATAGAGGGAGTCGTGAGAGATAGGAAACCAAGCAACGGTACAGGGAAAACGGTATGGGAACCTTTGTAACTGAAACGATAACCTCGAACGATAATAAAGGGGGGGGACAATGACAAGAAATATGATCATCGGTTGTCTGATGCTCGGGCTTCTGGTATTCGCGCAATCGGCAGTTGGTTCCCAGTATGATTACGAGCATGACTATAGCTACAGCAGCCGAGATTCAGGGAACCGCACAGCAGTGGATATGGACGATTGGCTTGAACGGGGCCGTGCCGCCGTGACCGAAAGCACCGCATTCACCGACGGCATCAGGTTGACCGCTTGGGGAGGGGCAGATGCAGATGAACCAGGTCTGGCAAGCGCCATCTATTATTTCCCTGTCCCCCGCTGGGCCCAGTATCTGAAGATCACGATTCGGTATCGTGATGAAGCCCAGGATGACAGTATAGCGGGCAGGCTCTGGATTAAGAGCGCTGATCGAGATAAGTACGAAGTGTTGGACGCGGACGAGGAGGCCCCTTTATACGGTGATACGTTTGTCCTTCGCTCGGAACGATCCACTGAAACCATTACCGTACCCTCAAACAGGCACGTGGATGGCGGTATGGTAGAAATGCATATCGTAGCCGAAGGCAGTGACTCTCTTGATGTACGAGATATTCGCATAGAATATCTCGATACAAGGCCTCAGATTACGGTAGTCCATCGTACCTACGCCGACTACTGGGATCAATGGCCACGGTATCGGTATGCCTATCACTATTACTACTGGGGTCCCCTGTTCTGGCCGCGGACCTTGCTCGTCTACGAATGCTGGGATGTACCGAGCCCTTTCTACTGGATAACGTGGCGGCCGTGGTTCTTCGTCAATATTATCCGAGTGCACCATCACTATCCATGGTGGGGGCCACGGCGTTATACGGTTGCCTATCACGTGGATGTGAAACAACCATTAATCAAGAGAAGAACGCTGCTTCACACGCGACTCAAAGAGCGACAGGTCTACGTAACGAAAACAATCCGTCCACAGTCCGCGATCCGAAAAACCGTCCCTAATCCTGTGCGGACTTCTCCAACACGGCAACAGGAGGTACGATTAAAAACGGAGGCTCAACCCCCCCGTACATTCGAGGCCCCGGCCAGCCAAAATCCAACCCAGCGGCCCGTGAAGAAGCAACCTGTACAAGCGGAAAAGGGGCGAGAAAAGTCCGGGGTGGATATCCAGACCAAAACGGTAAAGAAGCCTCAGGCAATCAACAACCCTGATTCGCGCGCAGCACACCCTTCTGATACTGCACCGCAGCGCATACAAAAGGACCAGCCGCAGCCCCGCACTGCGGAACAACCATCACGATCCATGTCAGTGACTCAAGAGAAGACCGTCCAGGAGCCAATCAAAAAACAGTTGAACAAAGTGGGCAAGGAGGCCCCAAAGGCCGACACGGAGGTCAAACCCGCTCCGACACGCAAGCCCAACACAGAGCAACTGGCCCAGGAAAAGAAAGAGCCGGATAGGCTGGCGGCAAACAAACAGCCCGAAACGGCCAAAAGGCCTCAGGTGGTCAACAAACCCGATGCTCGTTCAGCACACCCTTCTGATACTGCACCGCAGCGCATACAAAAGGAGCCAACGCAGCCCCGTACTGCGGAGCAGCAACCCCGATCCAGTTCGGTGCTCCGAGAGACCGTGCGAGAGCCAACGGAGGTCCATGCAGCCCAAGATCATGGGTCAAAACAAGAAGGGGCAGTGCAGAAACAGACAAACATGGGACAGAGGCCCAGCCCCCAATCCCATCGGGACAGTAGGCAGCCGCGGCCTGACGCTGAGCAACAAAGGCACAGGTAACAGGAGGGACACGTGCCATACGTGTTGGGTAAGGATAATGAGGTCGTCCACGAGGGCATTGTGATGTCAGCCTCCCTCTCCGCAGACAAATCCCGCTAACATTCTCACCCCATCTCCCCCACCGGCCCCTGCACAAGGGGCCTTTTTGTTGTCCGAAGGTGAATACTCTGATACGATACATGCCAATTTTTGTCTCTTCCACAGACAAAGCGAGTCTCTCGAATGTGTCGTTCTCCCCACCTGTCTACCATGTAACTTAAATCCTTTTAAAATTAATACGTTAGAAATACCATTAAAGGCAAAAATTTGGCATCCAATATACAAAATCCAATATACAAAAAGAGGGACAAATCTACGTTTGACTCAAAGGACTGCTCATACGGTGAATTTTTGAGGAGTTGCATTTAAAAGGGAGAAAGGAGACACCCCATGAAGAAGATTTTTCTGGTTTTGGCTCTCACGGCAGCCGTATTATTTGGTCTTTTCGGTCTGGTGAATTCTGTGGCAACTACCGAATGTCCGGAAGGATATCCCGTAGACTGCGGAGACTACTGTTGTCCTGGCGGAAATGTCTGCTGCGGAGATGGAAATTGCTGTCCATCGGGCAGCAACTGTTGCCCCGCCGGCCTTTGCTGTCCAGGGGGTTTACCGATTCTGTGTGTTAACACGGGCGTGTGTTACCAAAACCATATTGACGCGGAGCAGGACGGCTGCGCCAACTGGACTATGTGCGGAGTACCCTAATGATAGGCAGCCTGGGTCTTTTCTTTTTATGCGCACTTCATCTGTAGCAGGAGGGACACTGTTTATATTTTTCTGGGTGCAGGAAAATTCGTAGTATTGCCCCGGAAACATACCCCCTAGAAATTAAGGAGTTAAGACAATGAAAAAGCTAATCATCGCACTTGTTGTTTTAGTTATTTTGGCGGTCATTCCTTGCCTAGCCTTCGGTGATAGTGCTGAAGATTGGAATAATAAAGGCAGACAACTTGCAAAGCCTGGTAAATACGAAGAGGCGATTGATGCCTACACCAGAGCCATAGAGTTAGATCCAAAATTCGCCGGTGCCTATAATAATCGGGCAAATAACTATTTTAGGCTTGGTAAATACGAACAGGCTATTATAGATTACACTAAGACTATAGAGTTGCAACCAAAACTTTCAATCTCTTATGCTAATCGCGGACGTTGTTATGAAAAACTTGGTAAAAGTCAAAAGGCTATCAATGACTATAAAACGGCTGCCAAAATGGGCTTTGAACCAGCACAGGATTACCTCAAAGAAAAAGGGATCCAATGGTGAGAAAAAAGGATTGCATAAAAGTATTTTCGCTCGTCTCCGCTGACCTCCACGGCAGTGAGGTTTTATTTTCCCTTCCGATCGCGGTCGACGACCGCGAAAAACTTCAATATGGCGTGCATTGTGTCTATACTGAGCAACACGAAGAGTGCCCCGAAAAAGAAGACGAGATAGACGATGAGCGATGTATACTCCATTTTCTCGAGTAGGTAGAAAAAAGGACTTGCGATATACCCAACGAAGAAGAACAAAAGCAGGGCCACCAGGATTGTCACACGCCGCTTAATCTTGCCGCCCGTGATTCGGCGATAGAAGATGATGCCGCGTATCACGCAGATTAACATCGTGATAATGGCGAGGCCAGAAATCACGAAACTCAGAAGTTTAATGTCTATCATATGCTCCTCCCTACTCTGTTTTTATTTCGCGCGCAGCAGTCTCTCTGAGGTCTGTGATGAATCCATGAGTGATACCGCTGTCTACGAAGAGCCTAATATATTCCTCAACTTTTTCCAATACCGGCTCGAGGTCTTGCGGTCCTTTAAACTCGCGTTCAACCAAGGCGACGAGCGTTTGGACATCTTGCGGATAATATTCTTTAACCTTACGGATTAACGCCTCACGGACGTCGTTGTCTGATTTTTCTAAAGTTTTGAAGAAATTTTTTAGGGCAGCGGCAGGACCCGCCTGGTGGGCGTTATCAAACGAAAACAGTGCGAGCGTCGTGCCCTCTTCATCGTAGAGCTGCCGGAATTCTTCCTCAGACGTAACAAACTGCCGCTCACCATCTTCGACCGACATAACAGCACTGGGCGAACCCTTTTGATATAATACCAACGCGCCGCTCGCAACCTTTCCGTCGTATTTGGAGGTCAGCCCTTCCAGGTCGACTAATTCCGTGGGTAGCTCGCCGGTGAGGTTAGTGCCGAAAAATATCCCCCACATGATCTGCACGAGCCGGCTGGGGAGCTCGACGATGTCAATTAACGCCCCGTCTTCGTGAAAAGGCAATACCGCCTTGGCTTCACCGCCCGCAGGGACAGGCTTTCCATCAAGCGCTGCACCGAGGAATCCTCCGAAGTCAAACATCAGTTTCAGGTCGCGGTCATTGGTCGTGAGAACAGCGTAGCCCGTAAATTGGTCGTCCACGAGGTCGCCAGTGAGCTCGGGGAGATTTACTGAGTTCAGGCGCAGGTTCCTATAAACATAACGTTGATCGGGAAAATTCATGGACACCTCATAAAAAAACTCAATCAGGGTGCACGTGTATATCGTGAAGCTCCTGTTGCGTCAACCAGAGAAAAGCTATGACACCCTGCTCAAACAAGATATTGAGAAGTCTCTTTGTAAGAATACGACCTACCCTCGTGCCACGAAGCATATTCTGTGCCAATATAAAAACTTACAAAACCTTTAGATATTAAAAGGTTATGACTAATAAAAGGGGAAATAGAAGAATAGGGGCGTTTATTTTCCAAAAAACGACATTTTTTGTCACCATGGGAGTCAAGGGGATCCGGGGTCGCAATGACGACAGGTTTTATCACTGCTTTATTCACAAAGAGACACAGCGCGGGATACCTCCTCTGTTGCTCCGGGGTTGGCGATTTGAGAAACAAGCAAGAACTCACGTCCTCCCTGTGGCGCAAGGAAGACGTGAGCATCTGTGGATTACAGTTTCACGACGTTGACGGCGCTGGGACCTTTGGGACCTTGCTCGACATCAAAGCTGACTCGCTCACCCTCGACAAGTGACTTAAAACCTAACTCACCGTTCTTAATGGCAGAATAATGAACAAATACATCATTGCCATCTTCGGGCGTGATAAAACCATAACCTTTGGAAGAATTGAACCACTTCACTGTTCCTTGTGGCATTGCCGGTACCTCCTTTCTCAAGATTAAAGCCTCAGAGTCACCCTGTCGCAAAAAGGGCCACAAAGCTAAAAAGTCTTTGTGACCCCTCTGATTACCTGGTTGTACAAAAACTTCTGTGACTTCAAATGCACGATAACTCCTCTACCGTCAGAAGTCAAGGACTATGTGTCGGTGTGGAAGCTGAAAAGAGCATTGGTCTTTCAGGCACTTGACAACAAGCTATTAGTGATTACCATACGCATCACTCATGTTGCCAACTAACCTCAGATCTTTGGCCCCATAACGTGAAGCTCAATTGCCTGATAACAATCGATTCGGCAATAGGCGGGGCCGCCCCCCCCCTCGGAAACAGCCTGGCAAGTATCAAGAGCGGCATGCCCTTCATGTTCTGGGCAGCCTTAATCGTAATCGGAATGGTAATCCTCGGTTTTTTCAGGGAAACCGGCTGGAAGGCAAAAAAAAGACAGCATTAGAAATAGCTGTGTTCTCCTTGATAAAAAAGATACCGCCGAACCTCCTTCTAGATACGAGGAGATTCGGCGGCAGTTGATTACAGTTTCACAACATTGATGGCGCTGGGACCTTTGGGACCTTGCTCGACATCAAAGCTGACGTGCGCACCCTCGACAAGCGACTTAAAGCCACCATCACCACCCTGAATGGCAGAATAGTGGACAAATACATCGTTCCCGTCTTCGCCTTCGATAAAACCGTACCCTTTGGCATCATTGAACCACTTTACAGTTCCTTCTGACATTACCGGTACCTCCTTTCTCAAGATTAAAGTCCCAGAATCACCTTGTTGAAAAAGGGGCCACAAAGCTTAAAAGTCTTTGTGGCCTCTTTGTATTTACTTGGTTACAAAAACTTCTGTGACTTCTACTGAAGAATAACACCTCTACTCACAGAAGTCAAGGACTATTTTATGGAGAGGCATAAACTGCCGCTTTCCCGAACCTCCCTGCGGCCTCCTAAAGACGACGGTGGCGTGGCTTGTATGCCGTTACCTGTGCCGGGTGCAGCCGAAACCGCGACCAAGGTCACACCAGAAACAGTCTCCGTCTTCGTATTGCGGAACCTGGAGTTGTGACTCGCATTTTCCACAGAACCGTTCTTCTCCGCGCTTCATGGGCCCGTCGCAGGGTGTGATTGACATGGGACAGACCAGTAT
>CAZFIR010000124.1:0-6279 GCA_964519535.1 uncultured Thermodesulfobacteriota bacterium
TATTGAAATAAAAAGCCCCCCAAGGATTTAAAACCCTTAGAGGCTCAATTAATACCACCTTTCAACAGCCCATATTTATCATCCCAGCTCCAGAGGGTTAAAGGTTAGGTTGTTAGGTTACCCAGGCCCTAGAAAAAGAACTGCAAAAAAAAGGCCAAAATGCACATATTGCCAATGGGGGAAAAAAGGAGAGGGGGACGTTGTCTACTTCGCAGATGAGATAAGTTTTGGATAATTTTGGACAACGGCCCTTATACTAGCTGGGTGGCTTCTCGGATGATCCTCGGATATACACCAATTATTCTGTTTATTATAAGATAATGCACCTACACATTTTCAAAAAAAGCCGAAATATATCAAAAGAAAAGCAAGATAGGTCAAAAATTTCAATATGAGATTATGCTATATAGTCTTGCCAATCATCGCCGCCGACTTTTTTACGGCGGTAGCTGAACTCAGTCGTTACTTCATATTTAATAGATAATTGTTCCGCGGGGGTATTGAGTCGGAACTTACCCATATAAATAGGTTTTTAAAGGGCCAAAATGCCTTAAAAATGAATGATGGAATTATAATATATAGGGAAAGGAGTCACATATGCGTAAAGCAAAGATTGCAGCAATAGTGATCATGTGCGTGGTGCTGGCGGGGTGTGGCATGGCCATCCAGGTGACCCATCGTCCGCTGTCGCTGGGAGAAGAGCAAGAGCCTAAGAAACTACCTGGAGTCCCTTTTTACACCAGGGCCGTAGCCTGTCGGCACAAGACAGTTTGGATTGCTCAAACCTATAAACTAACGCTGGTTGGTACTCAGGTAGATGCAAAAAAAACTTGTTTTAGTAGCTCCATGGAAATTACCCAAAAAGGTTACGACTCAAAAGAATTCAATGCACTAAGAGGCCTAGTTGATCAAAAGCAGAGTAGAGACCAAATTGAAATTATTAATGCGTTCGAGGCTCTCAGACAATACACATATATTCTGCCAGCCATAGGGCAAGAAGGTAAAGATTTTGACTTTTTGAAATCGAAGGGATTCATTCTCGCCTCGAATCAAAATGAGTCTTTTGACTTTGTTGACTACACTGATCCCCACTATTTAAATGTCAAGATCCCATTGGCGGGTAGCGTTAATTCTGACGTCACCCTAAATTCCGATCTCACGCTTGCAAAGGTCAATGTCAACGTCCAGGAGGAAACGCTCAAGACCATCTTGAGCGTGTTACCGGTCAAAGAGCTATTAAGTGCGGCAGTAATGGGCCCAAAAGGCCCGTCGCCAGAGTGTCAACCAACAATCATTAAGCTAAATATAGAACCGCAGGTCTATAAGTACACTCTGTCAACAATTGGCGGGAAAAATGGGGGACTTCCGTGTAAAAATCCCGCGGATATACTTCATAACGTCATTGGGGTAACCTTTACGCGCGAGCTGATAGCGGCGGAGGAACCAAAGAAGAAGGATAAAGAGGGTAATGTAATTAAATTCTCGGGAAGTGTAGATCTTCCCAAAAAGTAACCCACCTCCGCAAAGGACAAAAACAGAGGAGACAGGGACGTTGTTCAATTTTTCACTTCACAGATGCGTTGAGTGGTTGATAATTTTGAACGACGTCCCTATATCCTCCCCCTTCAGCCCAATCCCTCAGGTTGTCCATACCTTTATCCTCTCTAATCAGGATTTAAAGACTATTCTAACAGATTTTTAGTATATATTGACACTCTATGAGTGTTGTGTTTAAATTGTGGTGGGGTTTTTTAAGAATCAATTCATTGACTAGCACCTTATTGCTAAATAGAGTTTATACATCAGTGTAGTAAGCTTAAAAATTAATACCTGGAATGAAGGAATGAGCGAAACGTTAGTCGTAATCGTCCACATCGGTCTGGCAGTATGTTTTTTCTATATCTTGAATTGGATAGGACGACATACGGTTTCATTGGGGTACTTACAGCTGTCAACCTTCGTCCGACAAGATGAGGCACCTGCCTTCAACTTCATCCTTCGGACTGTATCACCAACAATATATATAATTCTTCTCTCGGCCATTTTATACGCTCTTGGGGAAGAAAATCTCATAAAAAGCATATGGCGCGTTGTTCTGTTCTATTTTCTTTACAGAGCATTGTACAACGTTGCCTTCGGCAGAGCGAGTCTGATAAATTGGAGATCGTTCATTCCACAGGGGATCGTTGCGGTCGCTTTGGCATATTTTCTCTATCATACGTTGATTCTTACGAAGAAGTACATTATTCCAGATATTGATACGCTGGCCAATGAACTGTGGCTTGTGATTATCTTTTTCCTTTACTCAGTTCTGAATCGTATACAAAAGTCAGATGAAGGTATCCGACGCAGAAGGCTTAATTACATAAAAAAGAACTATTCACGATTCAAGAATCAATATGGGAATCTTGTCGCCAGAAAGGCAGTAAACCAAGATATCCAGTATCTCGCATATGCAATTATGATCTATGAAAACTTTGGGCGGCCCCGATTCTTGCGTTTTATTGAAGATAACATTCCCCGAAAGACATTGACAAGAGGGATCATGCAAGTCCGGTCCGCAAACAAGATATCAAATCAGGAGAGCGTCAATATTGCCATCAAGAAGTTAAACCGGGACTATAAAAAATCTTTAAGGGAGGTTCCGATACTGAAGATTCCAGAGATGGACCAGGGCGATATAGGCCAAATGTACAAAAGAAGAAGTGCGTTGCGAAACACCATCGCCTTGTACAATAAAGACATGGACTACATAAGCGAAGTAGAGGAGATTGCTGATGAACTCGCGCGCATTGACAGTAAAGAGGGGGTCTAACCAAGATAACAAATAATAATTTTGATCGGGAATCTGGTCGGGACTTACCCCTTTTAAATGGGTTTTTATCTTTTCTACATCCCTTAACATATGCTATATTGTACCGTGTCAAGAGCAAATCGGAAATTCTTATATTAATTGTTAGACAGCTGTTAATACATTTATCGTAATAATCGCAATTTCTATCCTCTGATAAGGAGAGAGTATATGGAAAGAATAAAGCGTATAGCTTTGGTGGCTCACGATAACAGAAAAAAAGATTTGATCGAATGGGCTGAATGGAATTATGAGATATTGATACATCACAAATTAATATCTACTGGAACAACAGGTAATTTAGTTGAAGAAGCTATTAAAAAGAGGCTCAGTGATGAGGATGCAAACAATTTTAAAGTAATGAAACTGAAATCAGGCCCGCTAGGTGGAGATCAACAGTTGGGAGCAATGATAGCGGAGAATAAAGTTGATTTGGTAATATTCCTGTGGGATCCCATGCAACCGCAACCGCACGATGTTGATGTTAAGGCACTCCTGAGGATTTCTGTTTTATACAATATTCCAACTGCGTGTAACCGTTCTACAGCAGACTTTATGATCTCATCACCTCTTTTAAATGCCGAGTATGAGCCAGTGCTCAATGATTATTCCGCGTATATACAACGAACTGTACGATATGAGTAGCAATAGAAAAATTAAAGAAAAAAGGTGGTCTAACAACACTATGAAACCAGACGAGCTATATCCTCGCGGCTTAACAGAGGTCTCAACGTGCGCCATTTTCAGGTATTCACAAAATCTCACAGTATTCTCGCCCGCTGCTTATAGCGACCGTTATTTCATAGGTAATAGATAATAATTTTGGTCGGGAAGCTGGTCGGGACTTAAAGTACTACCCCACCAAGGGCGGGGCTTTAGGGGTCAAGGATGGAATCCCGCCCCACAATATAAATTTAAGGAAGCGGGATGCCGCTGGCGGCAGGATTCGAGGGTTCGAGTGAAAAGCATCAAACATGTTTGTAGTACCGCTGACCCTTTCCCGCGAAACGCGGGCATGTAAGACAATTAAAAACCCCTTCCCCATCCCTTCCTAAATACATATACCCTCCCCCGCAACCCTTTTGTTGACATAGCTCATACGACTGACATACACTTTGACAAGAGGTGCAATGAATGAAGCAGATCATCTTAGGGACAGCCGGCCATATCGATCACGGCAAGACCGCTCTGGTGCAGGCCCTCACCGGCATAGATACGGATAGATTAAAAGAGGAAAAGGCGCGCGGCATCACCATCGAGCTGGGCTTTGCCTACCTCGATCTGCCCAGTGGAAGAAGGATCGGGATCGTGGATGTGCCGGGGCATGAGCGGTTTGTCAAGCACATGGTCGCCGGCGCCGGAGGGATCGATATCGTGGCCCTTATCATCGCAGCCGACGAGGGGGTCATGCCTCAGACCCGGGAGCACCTGGACATCTGCACCCTCCTCGGCGTTACACGGGGGTTGGTGGTCCTGACCAAGATCGACCTCGTGGACCCGGAGCTCAGGGAGCTCGCCGTAGAGGATATAAAGGCGTTTACAAAGGGGACCTTCCTCGAAGGGGCCCCAATCATCCCCGTTTCGGCCATCACCGGTGAGGGTATTGAGGAACTCACCACTGCCCTGGATCAATTGGTCGACCAGGTCGAGGAGAGGGCTTCTGACGGTCTGTTCCGGCTCCCCGTCGACAGGGTCTTCACCATGAAAGGATTCGGCACGGTGATCACCGGCACCCTCGTCTCGGGCCAGGTGAAAACAGGGGAAGTCGTTGAGATCCTTCCCTCGAAAATTACGGCAAAGATCAGGGGGCTCCAGGTGCATAACGAAAAGGCGGACCAGGCGGTGGCCGGGCAAAGGACCGCCGTCAATCTACAGGGGGTGGAAAAGGCTTCGGTTCAGAGGGGAGAGGTGATCCTTCACCCGAATACCGTGGAACCCTCATACCTGCTCGATGTCGATCTCATCCATCTTGCCCACTCCCCGCGACCGCTCCGCAATGGCGTTATGCTCCGCTTCCATACCGGAACCTCACACCACCTGGCCAAGGTGCTCTTGTTGGGGGCCAATGAGTTGAAGCCGGGGGAAAGAGGATACGCCCAGATACGCCTGAAAGGCCCGGTGGTGGCGCTCCCGCATGATCGTTTTGTCCTGCGCGGGTCCTCTCTCATCCAGACTATCGGCGGGGGGATAATCCTCGACGCCCACCCCCAGCGGCACAAGAGGTTCAAAGGCGACGTCATCACGCAGTTGGAACAATTGAAGGCGGGCAGCCCGAACTTTGCCCTCGGTTTCCACATCAGCAAGGGAGGGGTTCGGGGCCTGGAGGTGCAGAAGCTTGCCGGGCATACCAATATCCCCCCAACCGACTTGGCTAAGGCCTTGAATGAACTCCTCAGCAAAAAAGATATCATTAAATTCGACCGGGAGGCCGAGCGGGTTATCAATGGCGAACTCTATGGCCAACTCAAAGATGAGATGGTGAGGGCACTGGAGGCATACCACAGCGCAAACCCCCTCAAACCCGGTATGCCCAAGGAGGAACTCAAATCGAAACTCCCGCCGGAGGTAGACGGCAAACTCTTCAACTCCCTTCTGACGGACCTGCTGGGGAGTGCGGCAGTGGCCCAGGATAAGGACAAAGTGAGGCTGTCAGGACATCACATCGCCCTCGAGGGAAAGCACCGGGATTTGGAAGAAAAGATCGAGGGGCTCATGCGCGGAAGCGGCCTCAGCCCTCCGACGGTGAAGGAATTATGCGCACAACTCAATGCCACGGAAAAAGAGATACAGGAGATCCTTGCCCTGCTCACCGATGGGGGCTCGGTGGTCAAACTGAAAGGAGGGGTGCACTTCCATCAAGACCCCTTGCATGAACTCAGAGGACGCTTGATCGCCTTTCTCAAGGAAAAGGGAAAGATATCAACTCAGGACTTTAAAGCCCTCACCGGCGTTTCCAGGAAGTACGCCATACCATTGGCGGAGTACTTCGACGCCATCAAGGTCACCGTTCGGGTGGGTGATGACAGGATCCTCAGGGGGGATGGGGAAAAGTGATTGGCTATCACCTCAAGGCGATATTTTTAGGGGTCAAGGATTCGAGGATTCAAGGGGTCAAGGGACTACGTGATTAAACCAATGAATTCCTAAACACTTGAACCTGCCGCTTGCGGCATCCCGTATTCTCTGATTTATGCAAAGCGGAGCGGGACTAGAACCCTCGGCCCCTACCGCTTTGCGGCCCCCTACCATTCTGAAATTTTTATTGATGGGGTGTCGCTGGGCGACACATCCCAACCTCTTTATTTTTCGTTAAAACGGAGGGGGACTGACGTGGGGAGAGGAGATTTTAAAAGGATATTTTTAGCGTAAAGAATTTCTTAGGTGCGGTATGATGCGTTTATCTTGACGTAATCTGATGAGAGGTCGGT
>CAZFIR010000125.1:0-8145 GCA_964519535.1 uncultured Thermodesulfobacteriota bacterium
TCCCCCCGTTTCCTCGATGGCATTGACGATCTCACCAGCTTCCAAAAAAAGCACTCCCTCATAATCCCAAAATGAGACGTGTAAATAGCCGCTGAAGTTGTCCTCTTTTAATGTTTGGAGAAAGTTGTTAAGGTCGACGAAGACAGTCCTCAGATTTTCATGAACGACCTCTCCTTTTGGTAAAATCATCTTTCAACCCCTTTCTTTAGATTGCTCAATTGAAACCTTGGATAATCTCTTTTCCAAGATATTTCGTGCGGCAGTAAAAAACTCATCAGCTGTGGTCCTGTCTTGCAAAATAACCATAAGAAAAAGATGATGGTACCTCATGATGGTTGTCTGACTGTTTTTATGCCCAAGGGTTACCCTCAATGGTTGAGCGTTCCCCAGACTGTTACCTATTCTTGAAGCTATGGTAAACATCAGCAAAGGGATCGTGGTTTCACTTTCAGTAAATGTTTGTTTATCACGCGTAAGGACATTGCCTTTTGTATCAACCCAGATTCCTTTTTGAAAGCCCTCAATGTTGGCTAATATTCTTAACAAATTAACCAATAATTCTTTTATAGCAGCTTCTTTGTCGAGATCTTCAAAAGCCTTCTCCACCTCCTGCAACAAGACTGTGCTATCTCTTTCTTCGGCTACAGATTCATCCAGTCTTCTCATACCCTCCAGCAGGAGGTGCTCCCATTGATCCGTAATAGTCTCCTTAGGCGGCGATATCCCCATTTGAGAGTTAAACCTACCCTCGTTCCACGCCAACATGGTATACAGCGCATCTTTCCCTTCTAAATCACCTAATTCCGCATGGGTGATATCGCCGTTCTTAAAATAAATTAAGCCCTCTTCATTTCCTTGAGAAACGCTCAGGGACATGCTAAATCTACCCAAACACCCCATCTGGATGATATCAACAAGCTGGAGATCAACGACTTGACCTACAAAGCCGCCTCTCCTCTCTTCATCAAGGGCCTTAAGAATAAGGGTTCTGATATCAGATATTTCAAAAGGTTTCTCTAAATAATAATACGAGCCCCTTTTGGTAGCCTCCTTTTGCACCTCAGGGGATCCATAGGCAGTCATGATGATCACCTTAGTAGAAGGGTATTTTTCTCGAACAAAGGACAAGAGATCGAGACCATCGAGATCTGGCATTCTGATATCTGTCACTACTACATCAATGGGACCTTTCTTTAAGATCTGGAGGGCATCTGCCCCCGTGTTGGCAATAATGAGCTCATATTTTCCCGTATCTTTAGCAAGGGTTTTAGTCATGCTCCACGTCAGGGTTTCTTCATCGTCAACTACAAGGACTTTACTTGTCGCTTTTCGTGCCATTTCTTATCTCCCAAAACTGATGTCTTTCACGCGAATGCTACACATTGTTTCAGTAAACAATACATCCACGTGACCCCACTTGTCAAATAGATTGAAGCGAATAAAATCTTTTGATTATCGCGATATTACATGTGCTCCTCACGGCCGCAGGTAGTATCTTGCCAGGCGTTTTAGACAAACCCCGAGGTTATGTAAAGGTAGGATGAAGTTCCTGCGTTCCCACCAATGGCGACAGGACATGCCCCACTCTTACTTGAAACCGCTCAAAAGGGCTGTCAGGTCTTGGAACGAAACACCTCATATTGTCAGCTTTCAAGACTAGATGTCCGCTGGAAATCGTTAGCAAGACATCCTGAAGCTTCTTTATTGTCTCTGCTGACAATTTTTTTGACGTCGCACATCCATGTGGGGATGCCCTCGATGGGGACGATAACGGTGATCTCAGACATTTATTCGGTGAGAGCGCCCTTGCCTTTCTATCCTACCCGGATTCCCTTCAGGACAAGGCCTGAGTCAGTTGTTTCAATAGTACGTGGCAGAATACCCCCTTAAGATTCTTTCCTCTTGCTTCAATGCGGCAGTAGTTGATATATGCCCCATCCTTTATCAGTCAACCGGATATAATCTTTTGTGGTTAATATCCCCTCAGGGCATCAAGTGTCGTCTTTTGAAATGCGATCCGTTGCGTCTCATCAGCGATATCGCCACTTACCTTTTCCACCAGCAGCGAAACCTTGCTCACAGGAAAACTAGTCTTGTCCTCCCCCATATTTTTGATTTCTTCCTCCAAGATAACAGGGGCCACTGGACCAATAATCTCCATCAACTTTTCCTCTACTAGATCGAAAAATCCAACGTCCACGATTTTTGTTTCCTTTCGTTGCGGCACCGTAGCCATTTCTATCAGACCAGATGTATAAAGTTTATAGAGGATCCGTGTGGTATCATACTCCCCCATTTTTAACTCATTTGATATATCCCCCACCGTTTTGTTGCCGTCGATTTGTGATAACATCGACCACGCATCATGTTTAAGGTTTACCTCATCAGGTGCGCGCTTTGAAGATAGTTTAAACACCAGATCTTGTGAGGGAATGAGCTTTTTGATCTGTTGCCACTCTGCAAGTTGCTTTCTCGCCTCTTCGAGCAGTGAGGGGGTGTCCTTCTCGATACTTTTTTCCTCGCTCGTAACTTTTGGGGAGAAGTTAAAGTTGCCGTCTGCCCACGTAAGGATGGCAAAGACCGCTTCTAGACCTACACCATCTTTGCAAATGGCGTGGACGAGGGTTCCTTGGTCAACGTAGATCTCACCTTTCTCCTTACCCCTTTGCAGGTTCAAGACACCTGTTTGCCTCTCGGAAGCCAGCAGTTTCAAGATATCGATGACCTTAAACTGTGAGACATTGCCTGCGAATGCTTCTGGCATTTTACCTCTCCTCCTCGGCTAAGCAGTAATTTTCATCCTTTCAAATAATTCCCGCAACTCCGATTCCCCTTGAGCCTCGGCCAAGAGATCTCTCTTCCCCGGCGACTTACGGAGCGATTTCTGGATGTCTTTGTCACCCTTTACCTCTTCATGTATCACGTTCAGCCTCAGCTTAATCAGGGGAATGTCGGCAGTACCCTCGCAAACAACCAGGATGAAAAAATTATGAGATATCCGAACGATAATGTGCCTGTCGTCATAGATAAAGTCGAGAAAGTCGACCTCTTGTTTTATCTTTTCCAAGAGGGCGGAGCACAAGGCCACTTCTCTGCCAAAAAATTCTATCCGCGCATCCTCGTATTGCAGTTGAGGTAGTAACAATACGCCCCACTTACTATAGATAAACGTATCCCCTACCCCTTCAATGTTGTTGAGTTCAGACAAATCGACGCTCATATCACAACTCTTCGAGCAATTTTTATACCAAAATAGCTATATCGATAAACTGTTGAATTTAAATAATAAATCATATTTAGTAGATGTAGCGAGTGATATTAGTGGCCAATTTTAATGCAGTAGAAACATAAATATGGTCAATTATCGTCCACTCTAATAAATAGATGAAGGGAATTCCCTGATGCCGGAGGTCGCAAAGGAATAAGTTACTCTGACGTCAAAGGCGAGGACAACTAACTCCACACGGGAGAACGTATTGTTGATGTCGGCATTGACGGCTAGGATGTCACTGTAGCCAACACAAAATTAACCCCTTTCACAATCTTCTGAAGGAAGAGAGCTTATGTTTGCCTTGACAATATCATCATTTTTTCGGAATATGCTATAGTTGACGTCAGGAGAGTAGAATGGTCGGGAACAAGGATAGAATTTTTGAGATCGCCCAAAAAATCACACAGAAGAAGGGCCTCAAAAAGACCATTAAAGAATATCAGCAGATCTTAGACAAAAATCCAGATGACATTAAAACGAGGATCAAGCTCGGAGACCTCTATCTGCGTCGAGGGACTTTAGATAAGGCCGTTAAAGAATATTTCAGAGTAGGAGAGCGGTATATTACCGAAGATCTGGACTTAAAGGCCATCGCCATGTTCAAAAGGATACTTGTGTTGAGCCCGGGTATGATCGAATCATATTATAAACTTGCAGATCTTTACCGGAAAAGAGGGCTTTTCGGTGAAGCCAGGCTCCAGTATCAAAAGGTCATGGAGATCGATCCCAAGAATAAAAAGGCACAGGATGGCTTACAGATGATCGAAAGGAAGCTTGCCAAAACCAGCGCCCCGGAACAGAGGGACATTAAAGATGCCTTCAGGGAAAAAGATCCGGTTTGGAATGCCATCTTACAGGAACTGCAACGACAACTATCTGCCCAATTGAGGGAAGATGATTATCAAACACACTACCAACTGGGAATCGCTTTTAAAGAGATGGGCCTCTTAGAAAAGGGCATAGAAGAATTTAAGATCTCTCTCTCCGACCCCAACCTGGAGTTTGACAGCTATCTCATGCTCGGAATGTGCTTGCGTGAAATGGGAAATTATAATGACGCAATTGAGTATTTAAAAAAAGGAGTCCGGATAAAACCTCTCACCACGAAACAGTACGAAGACATCTATTATCAATTAGGGCTGACCTTTGAGGAAGGCGGACAGGCGAAAGATGCCCTCGAGGCCTTCAACAAGGTGACGGAACTCAAAGGGGGAAAATCTTCTGCTGAGTTTCAATCGAAGGTAGAAAAACTGAAAGAGCAACTGCGGGGTGGCTAATTGCCTGTAACCTCCTTTTTTCTACCATCTAACGTATCAAAAATGAAAAATCCGGACAAGAAAAATTGGATCATACTTGAGATTGTGCGGGATTATCTGTATTCCTACATCCACTTTCAGTCCATTTATGACCAATACAAGGCACAAACCTTGAGCTTCGATGACGTGGAGAAGTTTGTCACTGACAAGGACCCCACCCTTCCCCTCTTTAATTTGAAAGAATCGTGCCACATGCTCTTCCGATATCAGGGGGAGAAGGAATGCAGCGATGAGGAGAAGTTGTTGGACCTCGCCGTTGGTTCCATCTTCCACGAAGCCATGAAAATCAGGGAAAATCTCTATCTGCTCGAGGTCTATAGACCCCGCTACCTGCAGATCCAGGGCAGTCAGGAGACATCCGATTATGAGAGCAATTTGCTCCAGGAGTTTATTAAGATCGGACGACGAACCGAGAAGCGGTTGGCGGAAAGCATAATAGAGACCAAGCGGCTCTTGCACGATACCCTCAAACAACTTGCTCACTTGCTCCCCCGTTATAAGGATAACCCCGTGCTCATGAGATTCCTGCTGCGCAACAAGGAGATCCTGCAACAGGCCTTCGGGAAAAGAAAGGGCTTGAAAGTAATCGCTGATATGTACCCAGGGGGTTTAGGCGAGGCCTACTATGTCGAGGGAAGAGGCTACTTGGCGAGTGAGCACTACGATCTGGCTGCCGAATTTTTTAACCATGCCCTGAAATACAGGAATCAAGATCAGGGGATCAAAGGCCTCTACTTCTATGCCCAGGGCATGGATGGGTATTACAACAATAGATATAACGATACCCTGCGATCTTTTCATAAGCTCCTCCCCATTGTCGAGGCCTTGAAAAACGGGAAAGGATACCTTGAAAGAGTAGAAGAGGTATGCAGGAAGATCGGACGTGAATACCTAGAAGACAATAAGAAGAAGCAGGGTCATGTCGCCCTGTACCTCGCCGATAGGGTGAGGGCCTTGGCCGCTATGTAATAACACCTTTTATTTTAAATAGTTATGATCAATATTTTATAAGAATTATGCGGTATATAGTGTTCGTTAAAACCGGCCTTTCCCCTAGCTTTAATTCCCCTGCACTTCACTTCTTGCTACGGGAATATAAGGAATTACTCAGCTTCCGTAGTATCCTATAGATGTCTCAGAGATTCTTTTAATCGGTATTCGTCTACCAAAGTGGGATCTGATTGAAGGTTTTCAAGTTCTCGGTCCAAGGTCTTAAGGAGAGCGGCCTTATCCTGGGGCATCTGACCATTTAATGGCAGGTAATTGGAGATATGATCGCTGAGAAACTCGGAGGTTACTTCAATATTTTCAATGATCCTCCGTTCCTCTTCCAGAATTACATCAGGCGGGGGCAATACGAACGACCCCTCTCTTCTCATTGCAAAAAGCGAGGACCCTGCTTGAGGGATCAGGTTCCTTACCCTGATAAAGTGCGGATCGATCCTATTCAGGGCCTCTGCGGTACCGTCGGCGTGCTCCCTCCATCGCTGCACCCCAGCAACCCCAAGCAGGATATAGAGGGAGAGTTCAAAACCCGCCGCTTTGGCCTTGAGACCGGCCTCTATCATCTCCCCGGGCGTAGCACCCTTTCTGATAAACTGCAGGGTCTCCCCATCGCCGCTCTCCAACCCCACATGCAGTCGGGTCAACCCAGCCTCACGCAACTCTTTGAGCTCATCCAGGTCCTTCTTCACTATGGTCTTGGCGCGGCCATAGCTGGTGACACGCTCCAGTCGAGGAAAGGACTCGTAGAGAGAACGGAGGACATCACAGAAGATTTCGGTCTTGACCACGAGACTGTTGGAATCCCCGATAAAGGCCCATCGGGTCGATCCCCCATAGAGCTCAGCAGCAGCCTCGATATCCTCCTTGATCTCTTCAAGAGGACGCCGTTCAAAGGGGACACCCTTATACATAGAACAGAAGAGGCACTTGTTCCACGGGCAGCCCCTGGTCACACGCAGCAAGAGGCTGTAGGCCTCACTCGGGGGCCTGTACGGGGGGAAATCATACCCCCTCTTCTTTAACCGCAATCTGCCAACCGCCATCTCATCCCTTCATTGCTGTAGGATTCCAGGGGCCAAGGGGTCTAGGATTCGGGTTAAAGCAAACCCCTTGTACCATTGGTCAATTATAGTCCCCTTTCTTCATCACTTGGGGACGGGTTCGATAGTAGGATTTTCCGCCAGGGCATTAAGCCCTTGCTCAGTCGTGGGATATTCGCCGTTGTCGAGACAGTACAGTTTGAGGGCTTGTTCGAGCTGTTCAATCTGCATCTTCGCTTTAAGCTGCTTGGCCTCCTCAGGTCTGCCCATGATCCGGGGGATGATGAGACCAGCCAGAATCCCCAGGATAACCACCACCACCATCAGTTCAATAAGGGTAAATCCTCTCGTATCTCGAAACATCATACTCCCCCCTCATGTTTGAAGAAAAAAAAGGTATGAACTCCGTATTATTCAGGCTGGAAGTCAGCGTTAAAAATCGCTCAGTCGGGAAGGCTCTTCGTAAACTCAAGCCACCGTTCCCTCTGCGCTGCGTCCATCTCCGCCAACTGAACGCCGGCTGCGAACAGGTAGGGAGAACCGATAGGTGCCAGCTTGAACCAAAGGACTTTGCCCTTTCCCGACAGCGAACCGCCCGCTGCCGGGAGTTCCCACTCGAGCTCCAATCTCCTCCCCTCCTTCATGGCATCGGTAAAGACGTGAAAACCATCCACCATGATCCGATTCACGTCTATCACAACGCCATCCTCTGCCAACTCCCTCGTGCGCCCCTCAGTCCACGAGGTGAGCCCAATCCCTTTATCGAGGTCAAAGAGTCTCATCTTTACGGACATCATGACCCTCGTTTTGAAAAATCTCCCCTTCTCGATCCGTCTTTTTCGCCGTATCCTCTTCATCACATGTATACCCATTGTAGTGCAACAGTAACGCATATCATATCGAGAAGTCAATCATGTTGAATTTTTCCAGAGGGAACGAATCTTAAGTGCAACTGAACAAAGAAAACAAGAGAAGCAGAATATCATAGGAACCCTGTCCGCTTCCTCTTCTGAGGTTGAGCGCAGTGTCAGGCAAAGGGACAGAGAGACGTCAATGACCTTTACCAATCAAGGCGTTAAGTCAATGCGACCCCCTTCTTCCTCCTTTTTGATACTGCCGGACGGCCTCGTTGTGCTCTCTGAGGGTGGCGGAAAAGTGATGGGATCCGTCATTGCGGGAGACAAAATAGAGATATTTGACCCGCGCAGGGTAGAGGGCTGCCAAAAGGGATGATCGCCCGGGATTGGCTATGGGACCGGGGGGTAGCCCCTGAATCAGATAGGTATTATAGGGCGTCCTTTTTTGAAGGTCTCTCTTTCTGAGATTGCCGTCGAAGTCCTTGATGTCGTAGATAACGGTGGGATCACTGCAGAGCGGTATCCCGCGCTTCAAACGATTGTGAAAAACGGCAGAGATGAGCGGGCGTTCTTCTGGAAGTCCCGTCTCCTTCTCGATAATTGACGCAAGGGTGACGACCTCACGATCCGTCATTTCCAACTCAGCAGCCCGCAGA
>CAZFIR010000126.1:0-3899 GCA_964519535.1 uncultured Thermodesulfobacteriota bacterium
GATGTCCTTGAGGGTGTACGGCGGGCCGGCTACACCGGGGTGAGGGTCGATGGGGTGATGGTGGACCTTGACCCCCTCCCCCAGTTGAGCCGCTATCATGAACACGCAATCGAAGTGGTGGTGGATCATCGCGAGATCAGGCGGGATGACCGTTCTGGCCTCATGGAGATAGTAAGCAGGGGGCTGCAGTTGGGTAAGGGGACCATCTATCTCCTGAACCCTGAGGGAGGGGAAAGGATCTTCAGCCAGCGGCTCTATTGCCCGCGGTGCCGTATCGGGTTCGAGGAACTCGACCCTCGGCTCTTTTCTTTCAACAGTCGACACGGGGCTTGTCCCCGTTGCCAGGGCCTGGGAACCCTGAGCGACTTTGTCGATGACCTGGTTGTCCCTGATCTGAAGAGGTCTCTCGCTGGGGGTGCTGTGAGGCCCTTGGAAGAGGGACCCCTGCGGAAGCAGAAGGGAAAGGTCCTCAGGAAGATCCATAAAAGGCTCGGGATACCCCTGGAAAGGCCATTAGGGGAGTCAACGAAAGAGCGGATAAAACAGTTCCTCTATGGCGGCGCAGGTTTTGAAGGGATCATCCCTATCCTGAGGGAGTTGTTGCAATATGCCGAGGGGGACGGCCTTCTCGAGCACCTCCTCCCCTATATGGGAGAGCAAACGTGCCCCCTTTGCCAGGGGCAGCGACTGAGGGCGAACGCCCTGGCGGTGCGGGTGAAGGGGTGGGGGATAGGGGACCTGGTCTCACTCTCGGTGCAGGATGCAGAACGGGTTGTGGGAGAATTCGACTTTGATGAGGCCGAGATGCCCATCGCTGATGGGATCATCAGAGAGGTCATGGCCAAACTCCAGTTCCTCAACCGGGTTGGGCTCTCCTATCTGGCCCTGGACCGTCGAGGGGATACCCTCTCGGGCGGGGAGGCCCAGCGGATCCGCCTGGCGGCCCAACTCGGCTCGAACCTCCAGGGGGTCTGCTATATCCTGGATGAGCCCACCATCGGACTCCATCCCCGCGACAACCGGATGCTGCTGGCGACCCTCGGTGAAATGAGAGACAGGGGCAATACCATCCTGGTGGTGGAGCACGATGAGGAGACCATCCGGAGGGGGGATCACATCATCGACTTGGGGCCCGGCGGGGGTGCGCACGGCGGGAGGGTGGTTGCCTCGGGCACCCTGGCCCAGATCCAACGCAGCCCTGAGTCCATTACCGGCTTGTACCTGAACGGCGGTGGTCAGAGAGAGATTACATCCCGCCGCAGGCCGCCCCAGGAAGGGGAGTGGCTTCAGGTCCTTGGGGCCAGGGAGTATAACCTGAAGGGAATCGATATCGGCATCCCCCTCGGCACCCTTACCTGCATCACCGGGGTCTCAGGGTCTGGGAAATCGACGTTGTTGAAGGAGACCGTCTTTTGCGGCCTGAGACGACTCCTGTATGACGCAAAAGACAGGGTTGGCGCCCACGATGAGATCACGGGGTGGGAACACGTGGAGAGGGTCCTGGAGGTGGATCACTCCCCCATCGGGAGGACGCCCCGCTCCACCCCGGCCACGTACGTGGGGCTCTTCAATGAGATTCGCCGCCTCTTCTCTCTGGCCCCTGAGGCGAGGACCAGGGGGTACGGGCCGGGGAGATTCTCCTTCAATGTAAAGGGTGGCAGGTGTGAGGAGTGCGCCGGCCAGGGCACCATCAAGGTCGAGATGCAGTTCCTCCCCGATGTCTACGTGGGGTGCGAAGCGTGCATGGGGCGTCGCTACAACAATGAGACCCTTACGGTGGCCTATAAGGGCAAGAACATACACCACGTCTTGGAGATGACCTTTGAACAGGGCCTGGAGTTCTTCTCTGCTATACCCAATATAAAGCGGACCCTGGAAATGATGGTTGAGATAGGACTCGGCTACCTCACCTTCGGACAGCCGAGCCCCACCCTTTCGGGCGGGGAGGCCCAGCGGATAAAGCTCGTTGCAGAGCTGAGCAAGGCATCCCGCGGGAAGACCCTCTACATCCTGGATGAGCCGACCACGGGCCTCCACATGGCTGATATCGAGAGACTCCTCACGGTGTTACAGGCGTTGGTAGACAGAGGAAATACGGTCGTGGTCATCGAGCACAACTTGGTGGTGATCAAAGAGGCCGATTACATCATCGACCTGGGCCCTGAAAGCGGATCAGGAGGTGGGTACCTCGTTGCCCAGGGCAATCCCTGGGAGATCATAAAACAGAGGGGAAAATCATATACAGCCCGGTTTCTCGGGGACTACGTATCTCCAGAGACCTCAGTCTGACGACACGATCTCCATCAATCGGACTTCAAACGTCAGATCTTCTCCTGCCAAGGGATGATTGGCATCTAGGGTTACGGTCTTCTCCGACATATCCGTCACTGTCACCCTGATCGGTGGACCCTCTGCCTGACGCAAAACGAGTTGCTGTCCGACCTCCAATGTGAGGTCATCTGGAACCCGCTCCTGGTCGACCTCAACGACCAATTCCTCCCGGTACGGACCGTATGCTTCTTCAGCCGCAATCTCGACGGTCTTGGAATCCCCCACGTTCATTCCGACTACCGCCTTTTCGAAACCAGGGATCACCTGGCTGGATCCCAAGGTTACTTCCAGAGGCTCACTGTTCTTAGATGAATCGAATACGCGTTCATCCTTGAGTTTGCCAGTATAGTGGACCTTGACTAGATCCCCTTCTTTTGCCTGCGTGGTGGTTTTTTTCGCCTTCGGCACTTTTTTTCCTTTCTTTTAACCCTTTATCTAACCAAAAACAACCCGTTCCTCTTAACCTATAATAATTAGGAAGGCAAGACAAGTAACAATATCTCTTGGTGTCTCGCCCCTTACATCTCCAAAAGGATCAGCACATGGGGTGATTTCAGATTGTGAACTGTCAAGGGACAATACAAGAAAAGGGGTTGATGTCGTCTCCTTTGTTTTGTCCTTTCCGCAGCTTTCCTCATTCATCCCCGAGGAAAGACTGAGAACCCGACACCAACCCCTTTTAGTTCTTGACCCACGCTAGGCAGGCATACTGCTCAGGCAAAACTGAAGATTTCAGAGGTGGAGCTTCTCCTGCCCAGCGCCTCTTTGCTTACCTTAATTAAGATCAAAAGATGTGTAGTTCTACCCTACGGTTCTGGGCCCGACCTTCGTCCGTCGCATTGGAAGCAATAGGCCTTGACTGTCCATAACCCACCGCCTTGATGCGATTAGCCGGGACGCCCTGTGAGACAAAGTAGTCCACCACTGACTTTGCCCTCCGCTCCGAGAGCGGCTGATTGTAGGCATCCGAACCTACGCTGTCGGTATGGCCTGCTACCTCCACCCTGTTGGTCTGGTCTTCCTTCATCTTCGTAACCCACTGGCCCAAGATCCCTTTGCTTTGGGGAGTAAGCTCAGAAGAATCGAAGGCAAAATTTACCCCTTTGAGGATTATCACCTCTCTCGGCTTGCCACCACACATCTCCGCCTCGCCAGCCAGCTTCCGGGCCTCAGCCAACATGGCCAAGCCCTCCGCCGTGTGGCAGGCCCAGTAGGTCTCCACCCCTTTTTTAGCCAGTGCCTTGGCCTCGGCGATCTTGTCGGGACAGCTCTTGGCCCCTGGGGACTGCTCCGCCTTGGCGATGGCTGCCTCTGTTTGGTCAAATTCTTCAGGGTATGCTAAGGCCTTGTTGGGGACAACGAAGTAAGAACCTTTGGCATACGCTCCTACCGGCATCAGCACTAAGGCAATTGCCGCCAACCCTAACATGGTAACTACGAGTGTTCTCTTCATACGATCCTCCTTTTCAAGATTAAAAATGTTTGAATTACTGTTTCTTGTGCTCCTTGTTCCTATTTATATTGAATCTATTGTAAGGTCCTGCAAAATCTTTCTGGACCTGCCGACC
>CAZFIR010000127.1:0-3113 GCA_964519535.1 uncultured Thermodesulfobacteriota bacterium
CCGCAAAAATCATATTGAGGTGCGGGGCAGCAGTCCATAAATTCTAAATTAAGGAGCGGGATTGAATCCTCGAATCCTGCCGCTAGCGGCATCCCGCTTCCGTAAATCTATATTGTGGGGCGGGATTGAACCCTCTTAATCAATGTTCAAGGTGAAGATATTAGAATAGTCCAAGAGCACTAAGATAATCTGCAGCTAAACGGAGACAGTATCTCATGTATTCCCAGAAGATAGTCCTGCGTTTCACCAAGAAGACCTGGGATAAACCCATCGTCTATCAACTGGCCAAGGATTATGACCTCGTCTTCAACATTCTCAAGGCGAGCGTCTTTCCCAAGCAGGAAGGCATCATGATCCTTGAGATCAGCGGCACCGAGGAAAACTACCACCGGGGGATCGAGTATCTCAAGGACAAGGGAGTCGGCGTCGAGCCCATTGAACACGACATCGAGCGGGATAACGCGGCATGCATCCACTGTGGCGCGTGCACCGCCGTGTGCCCTACCCAGGCCCTCGCCATCAGGCGGGAGACTATGGAGGTGCTCTTCTCCATCGAGCTGTGCGTGGGGTGTGAGCTCTGCATCACCGCCTGTCCTGTCCGTGCCATGAAGGCCAGCTTTTAGGGCGGGCCTTTCCGATGCCTTTACCAGTACATTCAAAAAGGGAGAAGGTTGCCGTCGCCATGAGCGGAGGGGTGGACAGCTCCGTGGCCGCCGCCCTGCTGCACGAACAGGGGTACGAGGTTATCGGCCTCTGGATGCAGGTGTTGGGGGAGGGCCCCCCTGAAGCAGACTCGTCCTTTTGCGATGCCCTGAGCACGGCACGAACCCTGGGGATCCCCCTCTTCCCCCTCGACCTCCGGGCCCCCTTTCAGGCGGAGGTCATAGACCCTTTCCTCCGCGAATATCTCTCAGGCAGGACCCCCAACCCCTGCGCCCTCTGCAACCCCCGGATCAAGTTCGGCCCCCTGATGGAGAGGGCTGTGGAGCTAGGGGCTGAAAGTTTCGCCACCGGTCACTACGCCCGGACCAGATGGGACGCCGAGAAGAAGCGATTTGTCCTGCTCAAGGGCATCGACGCGGAGAAGGACCAGTCCTATTTCCTCTGGGGTTTAGCACAGGGGCAGCTTGCCCGATGCCTCTTCCCCAATGGCGGGTTGACCAAGGAGGAGGTGCAGGAGATAGGACGGGCAAAGGGGTTGCCTCTGGCCGAGCGTGGTGAGAGCCAGGAGATATGCTTCATCCCGCACGGCGATTACCGCGATTTTTTGCAAAGGCGTCTTCAAGGCAAGGTCGCCCCCGGCGGTGAGATCGTCGACAAAGAGGGGCGGCCCTTGGGGAGGCATCAAGGGATCTTCGGCTTTACCATCGGTCAGCGGCGGGGGATCGGGATCCCCTCACGCCGGCCATACTACGTCCTGAGGATAGATCCCCCGGCCAACCGGGTGGTCGTGGGGCACAAGGAGGACCTCTTGGCACAGGGGTTGCTGGCGCGGGGGATGCACTGGGTCTCCATACCTCCTCCCCGCAAGGAATTCAGGGGGGTGGGAAAGGTCCGCTATCGCCATGCCGGTGAGGGGTGTGAGGTGACGCCGGGGGGCGAGGCAGAGGTGGTTGTCCGCTTCAATGAGCCGCAAGAGGCCATCACCCCCGGGCAGGCCCTGGTCCTGTATCAGGATGACCGCCTGCTGGGGGGAGGATGGATAGGGGAAGTCTGTGATGGGTAAGGGCACGTTCGCCATCGTGACCCTCGGGTGTAAGGTCAACCAGTTCGAAAGCGAGGCCATTGCCGAGGTCATGGAGGAGGGAGGCTGGGAGTTGGTCCCCTTTGGTCCTCGTGTCGATTGCACCATCGTCAATACCTGTGTGGTCACTGCCCGGGCCCAGGCCGATTCCAGGCGCTGGATCCGCCGGGCCAGGAGGGAGAATCCTGACGGGCTCTTGCTGGCTGTCGGTTGTTTTCCGCAGGTCGACCCCGACGGGGTGATCTCCCTCGGGGTCGATGGTGTGGCCGGGAACCAGGAAAAGGCGAGCATCCCCGAGATCGTGGAGGAGATGCGCCGGCAAGCGAGGCCGGTGATCAGCCCCGTGATCAAGGTAGGGGATGTCATGAAGGCCGGGCAGCCGCCCGCATTACAGACCAAACGATTCCGTCGCCACACCCGCGCCTTCCTGAAGATCCAGGACGGCTGCGATGCCAGATGCAGCTACTGCATCGTCCCTCTGGCCCGGGGCAGGAGCCGGAGCATCCCCCCTGCATCTGTCCTCGCCTCACTCAAGGGCTTGCAGGAGGCGGGATATCAGGAGGTCGTCCTTACCGGCATCCATCTGGGGGCCTATGGTATGGACCTCGAACCCCGAACCCATTTCCTGGAGCTCCTGGATCAGATCGAAGCGGGCCAGACCCCTGTGCGCATTCGCCTCAGCTCCCTGGAGCCCCAGGAGGTGACGCCGGAACTGGTCGCCTTGATCTCCTCCTCCCGGAAGATCTGCCCCCACTTCCACCTCCCCTTGCAGAGCGGTGCGGAAGAGATCCTGCAGCACATGAACCGCCCCTATACCGGGGCGTTCTTCCGCGACCTGGTGCTCGATATCTCCGAGCGGATGCCCCATGCGGCCATCGGCGTCGATGTCATGGCGGGTTTCCCAGGGGAGGATGAACGGGCCTTTGGGCAGACCTATGATCTGCTGCAAGCGCTCCCGCTCAGTTACCTCCACTGCTTCCCCTTCTCACCTCGTCCGGGGACCCCGGCCACACGGATGCCCCGGCAGGTAGGGGAGCGGGAAAAGAAGGAGCGGGCGCAGATCCTGCGGGGGCTGAGCAGGGAAAAGAGAAGGGCCTTTTATTCCCGCTTTATCAACCACCCCCTCACCCTCTTGATCGAACACCGCAGAGAAAGAGGGATGCTGCGGGGTATTTCCAGGAACTACATCTTTTGCCTTTTGGAAGGGAGTGACGAGCTGATGGGCAGCGAGGTGGAGGGGGTGCTTGTCGATGTGCAGGGGGAGCGGGGAATAGGTGAAGTACTATCCCGCCCCGCTGTTTACAAATCGGGGAAGACGGCCCCGCTCCACAGCAAAGGATAATGAATGCGGGGTCCCGCGAGCGGGAGA
>CAZFIR010000128.1:0-4780 GCA_964519535.1 uncultured Thermodesulfobacteriota bacterium
GGCGGAGAAGTTTGGGAGGAAGGCAAGACGTATGAAATCCGCTGGGAATCCCAGGGGTTAGATGAGGTCTATATCGCGGCAGCGGTTGGGGGCAAAGACAAGGGGCTCGTGGAATCCGGCGGGAGCAACAAGATAGATGCCGGATGCGGGAAGATCTCCTGGGAGATCCCGGTTGGCTTTGTGACCGGTTTCGGGATAGTGAAATCCGAACGGGTGAGGATCATGATCTTCGATGCCCGCAACAGCACCATCCGTGACCTGAGCGGGTCTTTTACCATAGAGGGGGTAAAGTCTCCGGCCGAAACGGTGTCAGGAGACCACACGGACCTGAGATCTCAAGGACAAGACGATTATATCAAAGCCATTGTCCAATATTATGAGGCCATCGCGCGGAGGCAGTATCGCGAGGCCTACGAGATGCTGGGGCAGTGTAAGATCGTCCTCTACGATGCCAATGGATCGGGTGTCGCATATCAGCCGAGGGATGACTATGAGTCGTGGCTGAAGGCGCAGAAGAATATTGAGACGTTGACCATCGTTGAAGTGAAGAGATATCACCGTGGAGGGGACCCCATAAAATATTCCGCTGACAAGGGTGACGCCGAGGCGACGTTGGGCATTCGCACCTATATAGTGACACTTACCATAAAGCTCCATGAGGAAAATTGGACGATAAAATCGGGGCGCAACAGCCTCCTTGTAACGGTTGTAAAAGGGACCGATGACAAGGTTCGTATCATTGGTATTGGTACAGGCCCTTAATATATGAAAAGTTCTTAACGAAACTGGGGATAGTTACTTCATGAAAGTAACATATGGCTTTTACGAAAAGGTGCAAGGAGAAATGAGATGTTAACCAACTTAAGGAATATATTCCTATGTATTTCCCTTATCGTAGTTGCCTTGTTTTCTTTTACACAAGATGTATGCCCCCATACTCTGGAATTTACTCCTCCGTATAATCGTGCCAGAGACTGGGATTATGAAACCTGGGGAGTGGCAGAGACCAGTCATGCGTCAAACGAAAAAACCGGCTACATCGCAGTTCTCGCCGATGCTTACGCTGGAGGTTGTGTCTCTGAGGCAAAACAGTATGTATCTTTTTATGTCCCTGAAGATTCTCAGGTAACGGTAAAGGCAAAGATAGTCTATGTCGGTGGCAAGTATGCGGTATATCACGGTAGTTTTGCCGGCACGAAGGCCGTCTGGGAGATTGACGGTAGCCACCACGATAAATGGATTGATAGGGCGTTTACTCCTGAGATTATTGCTGGCAAAATTATCGGCATTTTATCCTTGGCTGTAGATGGTGGTTTAATTTCCGGGGCCAGCACCATAGGTCAAGTTATACAAATATTGGATACTTTAAATAGTTTAAAAGATATAACTGACGCCATGCAACAGCTACAAGAAGCAGGAGAGGCCAAGGTAGAATATGTGAAGTTTTCCTTTGATGCAAAAAAAGGCGGCCATGATATAGCCGTTGGCTTCCGGGCTGAGGCGGCTGGTACGGTAACGGGCCAAGCTATGGGACTTCTTTTAGGTCAGGTTGAATATATAAAAATAGAAGGGGTAAAATATCCCAATCTAAAAATTGCCAACATTTCTGTTATTCCCGAGAAACCCCTTGAGGGCACAGATGCAAAGTTGCGCGTCGATATCATAAACGACGGCGAAGCTGACGTTAACTGGGCGAATCTTAAGGTTACAATAGGAGAAGAGGAGTTTGTAAAAAAGATAGACAATATTTCTAAGAACAGCTCCGAGTCAGCTACTTTCGATTTTAAAATACCTCAAGTATCCGTCCCTGTCACAGCTTATATAGATGCTACTTACGCGGTGAGAGAAACGAATGAAATGGATAACCAAAAGACGATTGATTTAAACATTACCCAAAAACCTGATCTCTACATCAAAAACATCTTTATCAAACCTCCTAATCCTAAAATTGGTGAAACTGTAAAGGCTTATGTAACCGTAGGGAATAAATCAGATACAACTGCCCACGATGTCATAGTACAGCTAAAATATCAGGATAGATATGTCGGGCAGTGGGGCCCAGGAACATTAAAGGCAGATGAGGAAGTAGATATCCCTTTTGATGTAGTTATAAGAAAATTAAAAACAAATAAATTTGAGGCTTATGTATATTCAGACATTAGAGATAAAAATGAGAACGACAATTCTTTTGTTAAGGTAATTGAATCTAATCTGCCCAATCTTTTAATAAACAAATGTTTTATAGAAGAAGGAACTCAGGCAGTATCGGATAAACCCAAAGCCGTTGTAGTTGAGGTGAAAAACAGCGGCGATGCCGATGCCCACGACGTTGAAGTCATCCGGGGAACGGATACCGTTGGCCTGCAGGTAATCCCCCTGATCAAAAAGGGTGAATCAAAAAAAGCGACCTTTCGTTTGAACCCCGGCATTTCTGGAAACGTCTCCTTTACCTTCAGGGTTGACCCAGACAATAAAATAAATGAAAGCAACGAAACCGATAATACAAAACAACTCGAACTATATGTAGCACCACCTGCTTTTGACTGGCAGGTTGTGGATTTAATGATCAGCCCCCCGGAACCAAACATAGGAGACACTGTCACGGTTGAGGCCAAGATAAAAAATAACAGCATCATGACAGGTAAAATTCGTTTGGGGTTCTTGGCAGACGGAAAATCCATAAAGACCTTTTGGAGTGATTCTATTGATGCTCATTCTCAAGTCGTCCTCGGCGACAGACAATTTATATGGACCGCCTCAAGCGGCAGGCATGACTTAGAGGTAAAGATCTTAGGATGGCAGAGTGATACTTTTACGGATTTAGATTTTAGTAATAACACGTTAAAAAAGCAAGTCTCCGTTGGTGTTCCAGGAGGTCAGGTAGAGGGAATAGATTTTACGATAAAACCGGGAAGTCTCATGTGTGACATTCACCACCATTTTATGGCTACTGTCCTCAACAGGGGAACCAGACGTTCAACTGTCCTGATACACCTTAAGGCCTATCAATACAGACACGGCAGCTTAACTTCAAATGTTATTGATACCCGAACAGACACTTTAGATGGCGGTCAAGCGAAAATAATTTACCTGCGTCCAATAAAGGACGCAAAATGTGAGATTATACTGGATCCTTACAATACCGTAGCTGAAACGGATGAGACTAATAATAAGGCAGAGCTTATTGTCGGTGAATTTAAACCCCAGACACAAGAAGAACCATCATTCTACCAACCACAAAAAGGGGAATTGGAGGTTACCAAGTTCTTGTATACAGAGCCATTGACCGTGGGAGAAGTACGTAATTTCTCCTTTGAAATAAGAAACAACGCCTCTAAAACAATCGAGGATATCACCGCAGTGGTTGAGACTTTCAACATGGATGTGAAGAAAACCCTCCCCAAGTACGGCTATGAATGGCGAGAGATAAAAATCCCTCATATTCCTGCAAAAAAACCACAGATAGGCAACACCCGAATCATTGACGCTCAATACAAAGCCGTCTATCCGGGAAATTTTAGGTTACAGATAACCTTGTTGGTAAACAATAATACGGTAGCAAAAGCGTATACCACCTTTAAGGTAAAGGGGGCCCAAGAACTGCCGTCTCCTCAGCGCCGCGATCTGGACCTGGCGGCAACGGATATCTGGATCGATAACCAGACGCCCAATGTGGGGGAGGTGATCAGCGGGGGGTTCGTGGTTCACAATTATTCGCCCGTTGCCTTAAAAAATGTAGAGTGGAAGGTGTACTCCAATGCCGATGAGGTTGCTGCCGGCATACTAACCGAGATAGGAGCGGGGACCAGTTACACGGTGAATGCCTCATCCAGAGCGGATCAAGAAGGGACCTTTACCATAAAGGCGGTCGTTGATCCCCATAATACGATAGCGGAGACCAACGAGAACAACAACGCCGTCACCAGACCATTAACCATAACCTCTTCCGCCGAGCAGCTATCATTACCCAAGGTGGATGTGGCTGTCATCTCAGTGACCTTGAGTAAGTCCCAAATTAAGGTGGGGGAAGGTACGGAGGTGAAGGCCGTCATACAGAACCTGGGGAGCGATACGACGAATGCCGTCCCAGTGGCCTTTCTCGTCGGAGACCTCAACTTTTCCATCCAGGTCATAGATTCCCTGGCCCCTGGAGAGAGTAAGACCGTAACTGCCCCGCTCATAGGGCTCATGGGCGGCACCTACACCATCACGGTAATTGCGGATCGTCGAGAATTGATCAAGGAAGTCAACGAACAAAATAATCAAGGAAATACCACCCTTGTGGTTGATAGGTTAATGAAGTGGCAGTAGTTAAATAACCGAATGAGGGACAAGGATATACTTTTATAGGTCTTTTCTTTGAATCAGGGAAAACCTCATCGCCCAATCGGCCACTAACAAAAATCAGGCCTTTAATCTAAATACGCCGATATGACCTTCCACTGAATCTCTCCCCCTGATGAAACATCGTACTCCAAGAGCATGCGCCCGCCGATGTGTCCGTCTTCAAAGGAGGCCAAGACCCAGCGGGAAGTCAGGACATGGATATCCTTCTGGGAGTAAAACCCCATGGTACCCCCCATAACCCCCTTATACGGTATCAGCTCTCTATGCCCCATGAGATCAGTGGCCAAATCTTCCTCAAGATGAGAGAGACCTTTCTTCTGTAACTGCGCTACATTTCCAGCGGGCAACGATGAACCACCCTGCAAGGCATCGAGCTACGCCTGAAGGGACTCCCCTTCCCACTTCACCACTTGCAATGTATTGTTCAAACGGC
>CAZFIR010000129.1:0-4089 GCA_964519535.1 uncultured Thermodesulfobacteriota bacterium
GTCGATGACGATCGTGGGTGAGGGGAAGATCGATCTGGTAAAGGGAGAGGCCGACCTCGTGGTCCTCCTGGCGCCCCTGAAGACCGTGGATACCGTTATGAACCTTATACCCATTGTGGGAAAGATCATCACCGGTAAGGACGGCATCTTCATCTCTGTCCCCTTCAGCGTCAAGGGGCCCCTCGAAGACGCCAAGATAACCCTCGTCCCTCCAGAGGCTGTGAGGAACGGACTCTGGGGGGTGCTCAAAAGGACCTTACAGACTCCTGTTGATATGTTCAACACGGTCATATCCCAGAAATAATCACATCGTTTAGTTCCCTCATCAGGTTTATTCTTTTGTTCATCCAGGAATAGAGAATTCCTCTCAGCGTTTCAATAATACTTAAACCGAGCGAGAGGCTGGGAGTTGAGATTCCTTCTTTTCAGGTTGAGCTTTGTGAGCTCGGCCTTTTTGATACACATTTGAATCATTTTTTTGTCGCTTATTTTAAGAAAGCAAGGCTCAGCCAGGGGACATAGGTGATGAGCGCCAGGGAGATTAGGAGTATGAGGATAAAGGGGAGTACGGATCGTATGATCCTGACGACCGGTTTCTCAAATCGCATGCTGGAGATAAAGAGGTTCATCCCCACGGGAGGGGTCGAGGCCCCGATATGCAGATTGGTGAGGAAGATGATACCGAGATGGATCGGGTGGATACCATAGGCAATGGCGACGGGGGTGATGATGGGCACGACGACGGTCAGGGCAGCGAAGATATCCATGACGCAGCCTATCGCGAGGAGGAAGAGGTTCAGCATAATGAGGAAGACGATGGGGCTGGTGATATGGGCCTTGAAAAACTGCAACACCTTCAAGGGTATTTCCGCATCGATCAGATAATTGGTCAGACCGAGGGCAGCACCAAGGATGATCAAGATCCCGCCCACCAGGACCATGCTCTTGCGCATGATCTGGGGAAGCGCGCGCCATTTAACATCCCGGTAAATGACCATTTCGACCAACAGAACATAGACCGCCGTGATGGCGGCGGCCTCACTGACAGCAAAGTATCCACTATAAATACCACCGAGTACAATGAAAGGGAGAGGGATTTCCCAGATAGATTCTCTGAGTGCCTTGAAAACCTCCAACACCTGAAACGATGTTCGAGGAACGTGAGCGGTAATAGATCTCTGAACGCTGAACCCGGAGAGCAAGACCACCAGCAGGATGCCGGGTAGGATGCCCGCCAGAAAGAGCTGATCGATCCTTACCTTTGCCACGATGGCGTAGATGATGAGGGGGAGACTGGGTGGAAAGAGGAGGCCTAGCGTCCCTGACGTGGTCAATATACCGAGAGAGAATTTTTCCGGGTACTTCCCCTTGAGCAAGGCCGGAAAGAGGACGCCCCCCAAGGCGATGATCGTGAGACCGGTGGCGCCGGTCAAGGCAGTAAAGATGGAACAGCTGATCAAGGCAATAACCGACAGCCCACCGGGGAACCAGCCCAGGACGGCATCGTGAAGCCTGATCAATCTCCTCGGTGCTCCACTTTCCGACAGGAGATAACCGGCAAAGGTGAAGAGAGGGATGGCCACGAGGATAGGCGTCGTGGCCATCCGGTACATCTCGATGATCATGGCCGATGAATCTATATGGCTTGAGAAAAAGAGATACAGGGCAAGCCCGGAGATGACGGCGAATATAGGCGCTCCACAAAGCAAAAAAAGGACGATGATTACAAAAACAGCCATTTATCCTCTTTTGCGTTTCGGTTTTTTGTCAGATTTTATGATTGTCGAGAGGTCTCTCAGGGAGCGGAGACCAAATCGGAGGGCCATTATGGCAAAGGTGACAGGAAGGATCATCTGCGGGACCCAGGCAGGAATCCCCAGGAAGGTGACACCGCCCATGAGGGCCTCGTTTCTGACGAATTTCACTGCGGCGAAGGTCAAGAGCCCGCAGATGAAGGCGGCGAACAACTGGATGATGACCCCGATAACGGCCTTCCCCTGTCGAGGGACCCAACGTGGTAACACATCAATATTGATGTGTCTTCCCTCCCTGGTAGCGATGGCGGCACCGACAAACCCGACCCAGAGGACCAGATTTCGAACCAAGGGGTCTGCCCCGGCGATACCGGTGGCGAAGATGTTTCGCAGGACGATCTGCAGAAAGGCGATGATGATCATCAGACTCAGCAGGGTAGAGATAAGGGCCTGCTCCACCCAATCAATAATCTCATCCGTGCGCTCCCAGCGATTCATTATTTCCTTCCCTGCCGATAGTCTTCGAGGTGAGCGGTGACTTCGTCCAAGACCTCTTTGGAGAAGCTTTTCCCCCCGAGGTGGGCCATTGCTGCATCGGACAGCCTCTTGAATTCAGCGACTTGGTCCTGAGGAGGTGTCAAAATAGTGACCCCGTGTTTCTCCATCACCCGGATCGCCTCTTGATTCTCTTGCCGGGTAACCGTCTTTAATTGATCCAGGTGGCGTTGAAAGATCTCGATGATGACATCCTGCGATGATTGAGGCATTTTTCTGAAGATATCCTTTTTGACAACAAGCCCCCCACCAATATATGACAGCGGTACATCAGTGAGATACTTCACCCGCGTAAACCACTGCAGGGAGATGGCCACTGTCGGCGGTGCATAGACCACATCCACCAGTCCGGTTTGGAGGCCAACCAGGACATCGGGTATAGAGAGGGGGATGGCGGCTACACCAACCTCATCGAAGATGGCCTTGGACATCGGCGATTCGTGCCAGATCCAAACCTTCGCCTTTTGGAGTTCACTGACACTGGAGACGGGGACGGTGGACATAAGATAGACAAACCCTGCCTCCGACCACCCCAGGATGATGTATCCATTGTCTTCAAATCCCTTCTTGAAGTAAGACCCCATTTTCCCCAAGACGTAATCGACCTCTCCATAATCCTGAAAAAAGAAGGGGATGTGAACCACGTTAATATCCTTAAAGAGCACAGCAAGCCCGGCCGTCGTCAGGGCTGCGCCATGTATCTGCCCAATCTGCATCTTTCTCAGCATGTCTTTCTCATCCCCTAAGACCCCCCCCGGATAGATCTTAAACCTGACCGTGTTTTCAGTCTTTTCCATTACCTCGGCGTTGATGGCATTGAATCGCTTCATCCACGAGCTTCCCTCAGGGGCCAAGGTGGCCATTTTGATCACAATGCCTTCCTCCCCGCTCTCGGCCAGGGGGGTGCCGACCAGAGCAATCACGAGACCGATTATTACCATTGTGATGACAATATACCTATGCATGGCTTTCTTCTCCTATTCAAAATATTCATCCACACGCCCCAGCATTTCCTTTGCTTTTTGCTGAGCCACGGTATTGAGCAGGGTCAATTCCGGCGAGCAGTCCGCCGGCGTCTCCAGGACCTTCTTGAGGATAGATATGAAGAGGTCTTTGTCCAGGGCCCGCCGGGCGTAATTGTCGGCGTAATAGACAGAGGCCATCAAGAATTTACCCTCACCCAGATCCAGGGCCCTCATAAAATGTTCTTGTGCCTTCTGGAGATCGCCGCCGGCAATGGGGGGTCTGACAGCCAACCACATCCCCATGAAGAGGTGGGGGCCACCGTAGTAGAATCCTTCGTCGAGCTCCAAGGTCCTGCGCATCATCAGTTCCACCCTGGGTAGTTCGGCCATGGCCTCCATTGAATCCAGATTGACCATGATCCAGCCTGCCCAACAGGTCGCGGCCCAAAAGATATAAGGAACATCTTTTTTACCAGTGGCCTTCACATCCCGTTCGAAATCATCGAACGCACTCTGTATGGGGTCTCTGAATCCCCTCTGGGCCAAGGCCCTGAGGGCATATGCCCGCGCCTTTGCCGAGATGAGTTTCAGATATTCCTTGTCCTGATCCGCGCCAAAGATCGCGGCAAAAGAGGAATAGGCCTGAGCCGCAGCAATTAACAGTCGCTCATTTGCCGGCCATGCCTCGACCATGCCGTCTATCAGCATGAGATAGGCCGGCATGCCCTGGCGTATTATTCGCAGATCGGACTGCTTGTTGGCGGCTGTGGCCACGTCTTGTACCAACAACGCTGCCGTGCCGACCCGTACCTTTT
>CAZFIR010000130.1:0-3863 GCA_964519535.1 uncultured Thermodesulfobacteriota bacterium
CATGTTGGAGGAGATAGGGGCTCTTTTCTGATATGAGCTTATTGGTGTTTTTAGTATTCATCCTTGTTAGGATATTCTCAAGCTCCCAAATGTTTAATTTAGTTACTCCTAAAAATGTAGAAAAGCATAAGCAAAACTCGACCCTAGTAGTTACCTTTTACTCTGAGTATTGAAGATCATCATTTGATGATATCTACTAGGCTTTGTAGGGTGCGGTAGGCGGCAATGCGCACCCCGTATTTCACCTTTGTGTCTTTGGCCAGGGCAAGGAGAACATCCAGCACCTTCTCCTCAGAGCTGCCCAACTTTCCCAGGGCAGAGGCGGCTTCGCTGCGCACTCCCTCTTTCACCTTTGTGTCTTTGGCCAGAGCAAGAAGGGCATCCAGCACCTTCTCCTCAGAACTGCCCGAATGGCCCAGGGCAGAGGCGGCTGCGCTACGCACCCAGTCTTTCACCTTTGTGTCTTTGACCAGAGCAAGAAGGGCATCCAGCACCTTCTCCTCAGAACTGCCCGAATGGCCCAGGGCAGAGGCGGCTTGGCGGCGTAATGAATTATCCGCCTTCTCATCACGGGCTAAGGTAAGAAGACCATCCCGCAGCTTTTCCCCAATGTGCCTAAGCTCGCCTGCATTTAGGATAGCAGTAAAACGCACCTGATAGTCCATCGTCTCGTTTTGGGCCAGAGCAAGAAGGCCTTCCTGCACCCTCTCCCCAACGTGACCCCTCACAAAAAGGTTAAAAAAAACGTGAGCGGCGATCGCGTAGGTCTTCATCTCATCACGGATTAAAGCAAATAGGATTTCATCAGCCTCCACAGCGTGTCCCATCTGTCCTAGGGCTGAGGCGGCATCGATGCGCACCTCATAATCTATCTTCTGGTCTTGTGCCAAGGCAAGAAGACCATCAACAGCATAGTTATCTCCTTTCAGCCATGATAACTCACTGATGGTAGCAATCTGTTCCCAAGGATGGGCTTTGCCGGCGATTTTTAACATCGTTGTTACTACTCGCCGACGCAAATCATCTGCCACATCCACCCGATCTGCTAGGGCACGTGCCGCCAGGTAGAGGTGGCGGTGGAGTACCGGCTCAAATTTGTCCTCCTTGCCAGTCTCCAGGACGCGCTCCACCAGAATTGTCGGCGCATCTTCGTACCGGTTCAGACTGCCCAAGAGGAGCAAGATTACCTCGCGCCAGTGGGGGTCATGCAAGCGATCTTTAATCTCCTTCCAGACGGCGTCAACCCCATAGGGCATGGAGCGTTTTTCGATGTCGCAGGCAGCCAGATATTCTTGGAAGGTCAGATGAGGGAAGCCGAATATCCCTTCACCCCGCTCCACCAGCAATCCTGTTCGCCCCCTCGCCAGCCGCACAAATGCCCGCGCCTCCTCCTGCGCCCCATCAGGGTCATTGGCAAATTTAAGTTGCTGCTTCTGCATCAGGAAACGGGTCAACAGGGATTTCATATCCCCTTCTTTTACCGTTTGCAATTTCCCTGGTTTCTCTGGTTGAGTGTGCAGGTCATGGGCCAATCGCTCAAGCAGCCGCCGCCGATAACGGTAAAAAGGACGCTTCTTTTCAGCAATGGGAAGCCCCTTGACCTCGTCCCACGTATCCATCAGTGCAGTAACACACTTGTCATACAGTTTGACCCGCTCATGGGGCAATTCGACCTCGCTACGGTGAACCAGGGCAATAATGGTCAGCAGTAACGGGTTGCGAGCAAGGTCTGTGATGCGTGGTTCGCGCTTGATGGTGGCAGTAAGGTCATCGGCATTCCGTTTGCGCAGTTCATGGTTGCGCTCACGGGCGGCGTACCACTTATGCACGAACTCGCTGATGTCATCATCCTCCAAAGGCAAAACCCTGTAGTGGATGAAGTCGCGGCGGTCTAAAGGTGCTTCTTCGTATCCGACAATACGCGAGGTAACGATGTAATGATTATGTGGGTAGAGGACTGACAAGGCCTTGACTGCATCGGTTATTGCCTTACGTTGACCTACGGCCCAGACTTCATCCAGGCCGTCCAGGCAGACGAGGCATCGCCCGGCCTTGAGCGCCTCCTCAAAAAAGCCGCGGGAGAGATTAAGGAGCAAATGCTCACGCGCGTGCGTATAAAGGTAATCGAGCAAACTATAATCCTGGTTGCGGTCAACACATTCTGCAGCAAACTCCCGCAAGGGGATGAAGACTGGTAGTATTGATCCATCACCATTGGCCCGCAGATTCAGTTCCGCCTCAGCCCACCCCTCAGCACAGATGACGGTCAAATATTTAAGAAGCGTGGTCTTGCCTGCCCCTGGGTCCCCCAACACTACCAACTCTCTTGTTTCGCGGAGGGCATCTTCAATATTGATCCGAGCCATGGAAGCTGAAGCATGCACCAATCTGCTTCGTGCTTCGTATAGCTGGGCAAGTGCCACCTTATCACCTTCTACCTCTGCTCGGCGGTACGATTCGAGTAACTCTTTCTCTGATTCTGGCTCTCTTTCGCGCTCCACTCGCAAATGGATGAAGATGTCCTCTACCGAGATGGGTCGGCGTTCCTTCAACTCAGGGATGCCAACAAACTCAAGTTCTCGGTACATTGCTGCCATCTGATAGCGGTAAGTAGGTTCGTTATCATGGTCCAACGGACGTAGTTCTTTAACGATATCACGCATAGCGCGTAACATCTCCCGCTGAACTAGATCGTGATAAGGCTCTTGATCCAACAGGGCTTCTCTCAGGTTGGTTAAAAAGTCGGAAAGGATGACGGCTATAGACTCCGCTGGGGGCGGCGTTTCATCACCAAAGAGGGCCTTCCAGTGAAGGGCGCGATTGCAGACTTCAGTCAGACGGGGAACGTCTGGGGAGGCAGAAAAGAGCATCAGTTTAGCTGCCTCCTCAGCCAAGGCTTCCACTCTTTTTGTATCTCGTCCGCTATTCAGCGCTTCCAGGATCTTCTCCGCCTGCTGGCGGTCGGCGGCGGTACGCACGGTGTTACTGTGGGCAATCCCGACAGCTTTCGCAAACGCTTCCTGGCGAAGACTCTCCTTATCCTTCCCTGCCCACCGTGCAAATCGTGCCTTCAACCCTTCACCTACGGGCTCCCAGGCAGCATCAAAGACCTTTTCCCAAATTTTCTCGGTTACCTTATAGAGGGCGAAAAAAAGTGATTCTGCGATGAGTGGGTCCATAACTCACCCCTCCTGCCTAGCAGAGAGAAACATTAAGATTCCTTTAGAGAACACAAATACCTAATCTCTATTACGTGCTAAACATTATAGAAGAAATATAAAGACAATGCGTGGATAAATGTAATATAAGATATTCAAACGTTTTTTGAAAGGTTTTTTGAGGTGAATTTGTGCAAAACCCCAGTGCCCCAGTGCGCAACACATCACCGAAAACTTTCCAGGATTCTCCCGATCACGCCTCTATCGGTTTCTTTCCCCACCAATGGCCCGCGACCCACGAGTTTCCCGAAAGGAGGTCTCTCGTTGCGATAGATGACCCCGAGGGGGATCTTTGCACCCCACTCCATGGCCTGCTTCATCGCCGCCCCCCAGTCCGTCGGATCATATTCCGTGGGCAAGGGGTAACATCGCTCCTTGTACCAGGCGAAGGTGTTGACCTTGTTGAACGAGACGCAGGGCTGCAGGATGTCGATGAGGGCAAGGCCCTGATGGGCGATCCCCTGCTGGATCAGCTCCACAAGATGATCAATCATGCCGCTGAACCCCCTGGCGACAAAACCGGCCTGCATGGCCACGGCCACGGCGATGGGGTTAAAGGGGGCCGATAATACCCCCTCTGGCTGGGCCTTGGTAACGAAATCCTCGGCAGTGGTCGGGCTGGCCTGCCCCTTGGTAAGCCCGTAG
>CAZFIR010000131.1:0-23248 GCA_964519535.1 uncultured Thermodesulfobacteriota bacterium
ATCCGATAAGCGACAAGGCCTCTGTCAAGGTGAGGTTATTATTGAAAAAAGATATTATAAAACAACACAAGGGAGAATATTACCGTAAAACCCCTCCTGCACAATAAGGAACAGGCCTCGGATTAAGAACGTTCAAACAGAAAAACACGGAAACTGGGAAACTCAATAGGCGTAGATGGTCCCGTAGGGCCGGTGGCTGTAGGGGTAGATCTTGGTGAAGGGTTTTTTTAGGATCTCCGCCAGGTCGAACCCGAAGTAGGAGCAGAAGTCACCTACGTGCTTTTTTAACAGCTTTGTATCCTCACGGGTCACCTTCCCTATCTTTACCTCTTTGCCGAGCATCCTCGGGTCCACCTCTCCCCGCAGGAACATCTGCCCCCCGTGCATCCCGGTGCCGATAAAATCACCGGCAACCTCATGACCATTAAGTCCTAAGACGACCAGGAGTCCCCCTGCCATATACTCCCCGAGGAAGTCCCGCGCCCCACCCCCCACGATAACCACCGGGAAAAACTCCTTAAAGGCCTTCATGTGAATGCCCACCCGATACCCAACATTCCCCCTAATAAAGATCCTGCCACCTCTCATGGCATACCCGACGATGTCGCCCGCATCCCCGTAGATGATGATTTCACCCCGATTCATGGTATTGCCCACACCATCCTGGGCATTGCCCCTCACGGTTATGCGCGGACCATCCATAAAGGCCGCCAAATCGTTCCCCGGCACCCCCTCGAGGATGATCTCGGCATTCTCCCCCAGGGCATCGCCTATGTAGCGCTGGCCGCACACGTTCTTGACGACGATACGCTGCGAGCCTGCTCTCAGGACTTCGCGTATCCGCTCATTTAAGGAGCGGTAGTGTAGGCCCTGCGCATCGATCTCTTGCCAGTTTCCGCTCTTCATGCGACGAAACTCTCCCCTGCCACCAGGTGTTTCCTGAACTCCTTCGGCAGGACCAAGAGGCCGAATGCATCGCTCAGGAGTTGATCTTTAAATTCCTTGACGTCGATCCCCTCCCGAATGAGCATCCCGTATACCCCTGCCCGCTCCACCGCGTTGAGCAGGATGGCACCCACGACCCGATCGTTCCTGAGGACGATCTTCTTGTAAGAGCTCTTCGCCCGATCCAAACGGTGCAATACCTCATACCCCTCCCCCTCAGGCGGTGTCGTCATCCCGAAAGAGATGGTGGGGACATCCATGATCTGAACGGAGTTCATGGCGAAGAGACCGGGATATGTCGTCTGCACCCCGCTCATGTTCAACCCTGCCACCCTCCCCTGCCTGGCCGCCACCGGCCAGATGGCGATGACTGCGTTCTCTTTGCTTAAGAAGTCAAGGCCTTGGGCACAGTCCCCTGAGGCGTAGACTGCCTGAACGCTCGTCTGCATAAACTCATCGACCACAATACCGCGATCTGTCTTGACAGAAGTCCTCTTTACGAGCTCCAGATTCGGACGCACCCCCACCGCAACGATGAGGAGGGATGTGGGGATCTCCTTGCCGCTCTTCAGAGTCAGCTGTCTAATCTTTCCACCCCTCGTCTTGACACGCGCTATAGTATCCCCTTTTATGACGGTGCATCCATGGGCTGTCAGCCGTTCTTCGATAATCGATGAGGCCTCCGCATCGAAGGTATTGGCCAGGATCCGGTCCATGAGCTCGATCACCGTTACCCGCACCCCACGCTCCAGCAGACCCTCGATGGCCTTGAGGCCGATCAACCCCGCGCCCAGGACTACCGCCTTTTGGATCGAATCTTGTTCAATGTAGTCGATAAGTCTCTTGGCCTCCCGCAACTGGATGAAGGTAAAGACCCCCGTGGTGTCATCCCGCAGGCCTTCAATCGGCGGGACTATGGGAACCCCACCGACCGAGATGAGCAAGCGATCGTAGGGCAAAACTTGCCCGTCTGCCAGGGTTACCCGCTTTTTTTCCGTATCAAGACCTGTGGCCCTCTTCCCTAATATGAGATCTACCTTGTGCTTCTTGTAAAAGGCCTCATCCCTGAAGGCGAGCCGATCCTCGGCAATCCTTCCACCGAGGTAATACGAGAGCAAAGGCCGCGAGTAATTCAGGACCTCCTCGTCGGAAACAATGGTGATATCGCCCTCTTTATCCACCCCCCTGATGGCCTCCACGGCATTGACGGCCGCGGCAGAATTCCCGATGATCAGATAGCGCATGTTATTCTTTCTCCTTAACCTCCACCACCGTAATGGCCTCATTGGGGCAGTGGACGACACAGGCTGGTTCTTCCGCCTCGATGCAGAGGTCACACTTGGACGCCACAACCCGCTCATCGTGATCGAGTTTGATGACCCCAAAGGGGCACACCATGATACACATCCAGCACCCCACACACCGCTCTCTATCGTGCAGGACACGACCCGTCTCTGCATCCACGTACAGGGCCCCGGTCAGACATGCCTCCACACAGGGCGGCTCTTCACAGTGCCTGCATTGAAGGGCAAACGATATGGGGCCCTTCTCCTCGAAGACAATGCCCGATACGGGCCGGGGATACTCTCCCTTATACGCCTTGAGAATATCCTTGGAACGCGATCGCTGTGTGACGCAGTAGACCTCACACAGCCGGCACCCCATGCAGTACTCCTCATTGATGATAATTCGCTTCTTCACCATGCCTCTCCTGCGTGTTTGACCCCGAGGAGCTTGAGTTCCACCTCATTGAGCCCTACTGCCCTGAGCTGTTCCCGGTTCCCCCTGAGGGACTCGATGGCATTGATTCCCATGCCGCCGAGCATCTCCTTGATATCCAAGGACCAACCCCTGAGCAGGTTTACGAGCCGCCGCGCCCCGATCTCGGGGTTGAGCCGTTTGGTCAGATAGGGGTCCTGGGTGGCAATGCCCCAGTTGCACTTGCCGGTGTAGCACTTCTGGCAGAGGTGACACCCCATGGCGACCAGGGCAGCGGTACCAATGTACACGGCATCGGCGCCGAGGGCGATGGCCTTGATCACATCGGTGCTCGACCGAAATCCCCCTGCCGCGATGAGGCTTGCCTGATGTCTGATCCCCTCCGCACGCAGCCGCTGATCCACCGCCGCCACGGCCAGCTCGATGGGTATCCCGACGTTGTCCCTGATAACCGCGGGTGCCGCACCGGTGCCCCCCCGCAGACCGTCGATGACCACAAAGTCCGCTCCGGCCCTGACGATCCCCGCAGAGATGGGGGCCACGTTGTGGACCGCCGCCACCTTCACCCCTACCGGCTTGGTATACCTCGTGGCCTCCTTGAGGGCGAAGATCAGCTGCTTGAGGTCCTCGATAGAGTAGATGTCGTGATGGGGGGCGGGGGAGAGGGCGTCGGTCCCTACCGGTATCATACGCGTCTGGGATACCTCCTCAGGGACCTTCTCCCCGGGAAGGTGTCCGCCGATGCCGGGCTTGGCCCCCTGCCCAATCTTGATCTCGATGGCTGCGGCAGTCTCCAGATATTCCCGGTGGACCCCGAACCTTCCTGAGGCCACCTGGACGATGGTCCGTTTTGAGTATTGATAGAGATCCCTGTGCAACCCCCCTTCACCGGTATTCCAGTAGGTACCGAACTCACAGGCAGCCGCCGCCAGGGACTTGCAGGCATTGAGGGATATGGAGCCGAAGCTCATGGCCGAGAACATGATCGGTGTCTCGAGGTCCATCTGGGGTGGAAGCTCGGTCTTGAGGATGTGCCGCTTCCCTCCATTGCCTCCCGTTATCTCGTATTCGGCACGCTCCGGCTTGCTGCCGACGAAGGTCTTGAGTTCCATGGGCTCCCGCAAGGGATCGATAGAGGGATTGGTCACCTGGGAGGCGTTGAGCACAATATGGTCGAAGTAATCCTTCCACCCCCGGTCGCTCCCCATCCCGGTGAGGAGTATCCCGCCGGTATCGGCCTGGCGGGCTATGTTGTCCACCGCGGTCCTGGTCCAGTGATCGTTCGCTTTGAGATCAGAGGAGTTGCGCGTAATAGTCAACGCCTCAGTGGGACACAGGGACTCACAGAAGTGACATCCCACGCACTGGTTGCTTTCTGATAAAACCTTGTCCGACTCCTCGTCGTGACTGTGGACATCGAAGGCGCATGTCCGGCAGCAAACCTGGCAGCCGATGCAGCGTTCTTCATCCCGTTGAACGATAAACTCAGGTATCCGCTTAGGCTTCGCCATCCTGCAATCTTCCTATGGTCGGTTCCCCTGCAATGGGCATCCAGACGCTGTCCAAATCTTTTGAGACCATGCGGATGGCCGCCTCTTCAGATGAGATATAGAGATAGTCGCCCTTTCGTGCTGCCACCAGGGGCCTCAACTTAATCCGGTCGTTCAGGCCCACCATATAGTTGGTATTGGCGACGATAACGGCAAAGGGTCCGTTCACCAGGGCGGAACTGTAGATGACCCGCAGGGCCCGCAAAAAGCTCCGTTCATCACTGTTCTCCACCCGCTCGATCTGGCTCCAAAAAGAGGATGCCATGATCTTACCGACCAGATCGAAGTCGAGGCCGTGGCGGCGCACGAGCAGATCGAAGAGATAGGCCATGACCTCTGTGTCGGTGGACAGACTGCAGTAGTAGCCGTACCCCTCAAGATATCTCCTGTTAATGCCGTAAGACGATATCTCCCCATTGTGAACCACCGACCAGTCCAAGACCCCAAAGGGGTGGGCCCCACCCCACCACCCGGGGGTATTGGTCGGGAAGCGGTTATGGGCAGTCCAGAGATATCCGCTGTAATCCGGGATTCTGTAAAAGTCCGCTATCTCATCGGGGTTCCCCGCACCCTTGAATATCCCCATATTCATACCCGAAGAGAAGACAAAGGCCCCCTCCATGTGACGGTTGATCTCCATCATCAACTCGATAATGTAATCCTCCACACCACCGGCATCTTTTACCTCATTTTTGACGTCAAAAAAGTATCTCCACAGCAGCGGGACGAACCGTAGTGCCCGCACCGGTTTGGTCGGTAGAGGCCCCTGGTGCTTGAGGATGCATCGCTTGGCCATGTACTCCTCAACCGCTTCGCGGGCCCTTTCCTCCTGGTACATGACATGGAAACACCAGTAATCCTTGAGGTCCGGGTAGATGCCGTACCCGGCAAACCCCGCGCCGAGACCGTTTCCCCGCTCCATCATGTTACAGATGGCCACAGCGATTGCCTCGCCGCTGAAGACATCACCCCCCTCATTCATGATGCCGACGACGCCGCAGCCACTGATATCCTTTTCACCCCGCTGAGCGATTCCCCATACTCCCATGATCAATTCCTCTCTAAAATCTTCATAGCAACAAAAAAGGGCGTCTTTTAGACGCCCTTGTCAAGGACCGACACATCCTCGTGTCTTTCTATATAAAGATACTACCCTATGACCTTGTTGTCAACCCCTTTTGCATCAATCCCCTGTGAGGCAGAGGCCGGCATCACTCGGCCAAGATCTGCTCTGCCTCAGATCGATAGGCCTCCATGACATAGGGGATGCCGGAGATCTTTGCCGCCTCCTCGGTCAGGGCCATGAGGTCCTTGCGGGAGATGAGGGAGAGCCTAAAGTTTCTGCTCCCCGCCATCAACTGCTGCAGCCCTACCCGGAGCTTCTGACTAAAGGTATAGAAACCCACCGCACCGAGGGGTATGTTTTTCATCTCATCTCCATACTTCCCCTTGAGCTCTTCATAGGAGATGAAAATCTCCTCGACGCTCTTTCCGTACTTGGCAACCGTCTTCGGCAGATCACCTTCGGCCAACCACTGCCCGATGTTCTTCCCCACCATACCGGGAATCATGAGGGCCCGCCCCATGCAGACCGCCTTTACATAGGGGCTCCCCATGGCGATGGCCTTGAACACCCCGTCTTCGCCGGAGAACCCACCGGCAATAGCCAGGTCTGGCACCCTGATCTTTTTCTTAGTGAGCTTCTCGCAGAACTCATAGGCGAGGGACTGCAAATAGAATGTCGGGATGCCCCACTCATTCATCATCGGCCACGGACTCATACCCGTGCCGCCGGGAGCGCCGTCGATGGTGAGGAGGTCCAACTGGGCCTCCGCCCCATACCGTAGCGCCATGGCGAGCTCCACGGCAGAGTAGGCACCGGTCTTCAGTGTGATTCGCTTAAAACCGACCTTGCGCAGACGCTCTATCTCCTTCAGGAATGACTCCTTATCCACAAAGCCCAGACGGGAATGGCGCTCGAACTCCTTGATCTCCCCTTCTTTGAAGGCCTTCTGAATCTCGGGGACGGTGGGATCCGGGGTAACGATGTATCCCCGCTTTTTGAGCTCCAGGGCCCGCTCCAATTCACGTACCTTGATCTCGCCGCCGATGCACTTGGCACCCTGACCCCACTTCAACTCAATGGTATCGAGCTTGTGCTTATCCAAGACGTATTCCGCCACGCCAAACCTGGTATCTTCCACATTCATCTGGACGAGTATCTCGCCATACCCCTCGTGGAACCGCTTATATGTTTCTATGCGACGATCCATTTCCGGGGAGCTCTTGACCTTCCCGTTACCGTCCAGTTGGAGCTTGGGGTCTATGCCGCATACGTTTTCACCGCATACAAGGGTCACACCCGAGATGGCGGCACCGATGGCAAAGTGCTCCCAGTTCTTCTGGGCGATGAAGGTCGAACCCAGCGCACCAGTGAAGACAGGGACACGCATCTTGACCTTCTTGTTCCATCCATACTCCGTCTCGGTATCGACGGCCGGAAAAACTGCCGTGTCAGGGCCCGGTTCCACCCCGTCTGGCAACCCTTCTGCGCCGACGGCATACCCCTGGATGTTAAGGTGGGAATAATCCACTGGATATTCCTTGTCGGCACCTGCCGTGATCTCACCGAAAGGACCTGGGTAAATCACCTCCCGCCCCCGGAACGAGGCGAGCCATACCTCACACCCCCCCCTACAACCGTCCAGACAGTCGGTGCAGAGCCCTGACATGGGGACAACCGTTCGTGAACGATTAAACGTCCCCGTTGCTGCACTTGCATTTGGCCTCTTGAGGTTCATAACCATTCTCCCTTTTTCTTAATTTTTTTCATTTTAAAAAGCAAATATTTGCATAAAAAAAGCGCCCTTTTGGACGCCTTGTATTTGCCTGGACACCTCTTTGTGCCCCTGTGCCTCTTTACCAGGTTACCGCCACGCTGTCAAGGGGTTTTTGATGCCTGGGTGGGAGAGGGAGGGTACAAGGTATCCCCTTGGTGGGATTGAGGTGTATGGGGTTGAAGAATTGAGAAATTACTGATGCGTCAGCAAAAGCGGGAGAAAAATGTTGCTTTGAAGTCTTACCCTCGGGTAACAGCCTCTTCTCTCTCTTTTTTTGAGGAAGATCCTTGTTGTATGGTATTTACAAAGCATAATAGTTGTGCTATATACAGCGCGGGGGAAAATAGGGCGTTAAGCTCCTGTGCTGGCGCCAGCCAGTACTGTGGGATCAGGAACCCCCCTAAAACCCCATAGCCTGAACCGTATTTTCCCCCATTAAATCAAAGAGAAGGGACATCTGAACAGATGTCCCTTAATTCGTTACGTAAAAAGAAAGCATACCCTGAAGGCACACCTTCACATAGTGTAGAGAAGACACAGAGGTGATTCCGCCAACTTCTGAAAGACTTCTACCCGATCTCCTTGTCCTTATCTCATAAGGCTCGGCAGAAAGAGGGCGATCTGAGGAAAGATGATCAGGATGATATTACAGACAATCAAGGCCCCCAGCAAAGGGAGTATCCCCTTAAAGATGGTCTCCAGGGGGACATCTTTGGCCACCCCGCTGACCACATAGACATTTACCCCCACCGGTGGTGTGATCACCCCCATCTCGGTGATCAAAACGATGACCACACCAAACCAGATGGGGTCATAACCGAGACCCACGGCGACAGGGTAGAAGATAGGGATGGTGAGCATGATCATGGCCAGGGAATCCATAAAGCAGCCGCCGATGAGATAGATAAAGATGATCACCCCCATAATGGCCCACGGAGGCAGGGGAAGCCCGGCCACCCAATCTGCCAGGAGATACGGGATCCTGGTCACCGCCAGAAAATGGCCGAAGACCGTCGCGCCTGCGACGATTACCAGGACCATGCACGAGATACGCACACTCTCCCAAATGGCCACCAAAAATTGCCTCCATTTGAGCTGTCTCCTCCCCACGGCGAGCATGAGGGTGATAAAGGCACCGGCAGCCCCTGCCTCGGTAGGTGTAAACCAGCCCTTGAACAACCCCCCCATGACCAGTCCGAAGATGAGCAGCATCTCGATGACCCCTGAAAAGGATCGCACCTTCTCCTTAAAACTCGTCCGAGGGCCCGGCGGACCCATCTTGGGCTTGAGCCGAACCTGGATATAGATGGTTACAATAAAAAGAGTGGAAAGCAGTACGCCCGGAAGGATACCGGCGACAAAAAGCTTCCCAATGGACTGCTCGGTCATGATGCCATAGACGATGAAGATCACGCTCGGTGGGATGAGGATTCCCAAACTACCGCCGGCAGCGACCGTTCCGGTGGCCAGCGCAGGACTGTACTTGTATCGTTTCATCTCGGGGAGGGCCACCGTGGCCATGGTAGCTGCGGCGGCGTTGGTGGAACCACAGATGGCAGCAAAGCCGGCGCACGCACCAATGGTGGCCATGGCCAGACCACCTGGCAGATGACCCAAAAAGGTATAGGCGGAATCATAGAGCCTCCGACTGATCCCGGCGTGGAAGGCGATCTGCCCCATAAAGATAAAGAGGGGCACTACCGTTAAGCTGTACGAACCGAAGATGTCGAAGAAATCTTTAGCCAAGATCCGAAGGCCGGCTTCAGGGGAACGAAGATAGCAAAAGCCGAGAAAACCCACAAGGGCCATGACAAACCCGACGGGCATGCGGGAAAAAAGGACGATAATAAGGATAAGTAAGCCGATAACCCCAATTGTCGTCGGATCCATTGTTCTATTCCTTATTCATGAATCACGATGAAGTTTGCCAAACAGCTCAACAGGGTCATGCTTCCCACTGATGCCAGGCCTCTGCCTTGTTGATCATCACCTGGAGGATGTCCACGATAAGGACTAAGCAGACAACGGCGGCAGAGAAGGCGATCCCGTAGACCACCGGATAGAAGGGCATCCGGAGGGTGAGTGATACCTCGCCAGAGGACCGAAAATCGTTGGCATATCTCACACACTCCCACGCGAGCAAGGCAAACAAGAGGATGCTCAACAGATGCGTAATCAGGTAGATGATTTCCTGCCCCCGAGGGGAAAACCGCGTTACCACCACCTGTACCGCCACGTGACCGCGTTCAATGGTAGTCCGGGCCATGGCAAAGCCGGCCACCATCGCCCCTAAGAACCCCACGATCTCATACGTGCCGAGGATGGGTCGCCGAAAGAGGCGCAGGACGATATCCGCAGAGGTAAGGAGCATCATCCCCACCAGGCTCCACCCCGCCACCCAGTTGAGTATCCTGGATGACCAGCTGGCAAACCGGATCAAACCTTTCATCCTTCACCCCGCTGAAGAACAAGGGGGGCGCCGCAGTTCTTGAAAAGACGCTGACGGCAACCCCCTTTCATTGCCCTTCGCTTTATCTGTGTTTCTCGATCAGATTCTTGATGAACTCTACATACTCCTTGCCGGGCAGACCCTTATCTTCCAGACTCTGGGCATACTCATCGATCACCGGCCGAACGGCCCCAGCCCATCGGGCGCTCTCCTCTTCAGAGAGCGGGATGATCTCGTTGCCCTGCTCGAGGGTGAAAGCCCTGCCAGCGTCATCGGCTGCATCCCACCCCTTCGCGTGCTTTGGGATCCAATCCTCGCTGACCTTCTCAAAGACCCTCTGCACATCAGGGGGCAGCGAGTTCCATGTATCCAGATTAATGATCACATACATGGCAGTGGTGTAACCGACGCTGTAGCACTCAGTGGTATACTTGATCACCTCGGCCTGCTTCCACCCCTTTAACACCTCCATAGGGGACAACGTGGCCTCCACGACCCCCTTCTGCAGGGCCTCATAGGCGTCACCCTGTCCCATGGCAACGGGCACGCCACCCAGGGCCGCAGCCGCCTTGGCGCTGAAGCCCGTGCAGCGGATCTTCAGCCCTTTGACATCCTCCATCACCTTGACTGCTTTTTTACTGTGGAGCAAACCCGGACCGTGGGCGTGGAGGTATAACACCTTCACGTCCTTAAGTTCTTCGGGCTTGAACTCGTTGTAAAAATCATTAGCCACAAAGGTAGCTACCTCCCCACTCGGATACCCCATGGGAAGATCAAGGGCCTCCATGACGGGAAACCGCCCTGCGGTGTAGGCGAAGAGGGACATTCCAATGTCCGCCACCCCCTTCATGACCCCATCGTACATCTCGGGCCCCTTGAGCAGGGCACCGCCGGGATAGTAGGTGAACTTCACCTTGCCGTTGGTGCGCTTTTCTATCTCCTTGCCCCACTCTTCGGCCAATACGGCGTTAAAATGGGTGGGTGGAAAGAAATTGGCGTAGCTAAGCTCTACGGCAGGACCCGCCTCTTTCTTAGCGCAAGAGTAGATACTCATAGCCGCTATAATTACAACAACTACTACAATACTCCACACTAATCCTTTTTTCATTGCGCCTCACCTCCGTGCTTAAGTGGTTATTACATAACCCATGAAGCCTTCTTCACATGGCACACCCTGATATCTTAACCTATATCCCTCTCACCTCCTTTCTCATACGACAGTATAAGTTTAGACGATCTTAGGGAATTTGCAAGCATTTTTCTAAAAAAAGACGCTATAACGCCCTCTTAAGGGTTGAATCTCTCCAACTATCACCTTTGGACGTGATGCGCCTTTATAAGAGCTCGTCGTTTCCCTCTACCGACCAATTTATACACCTCCGCAAGAATAAAGATGCTGGAGGCGGAGGAGATAACGATGAGCCAATCTCCCGCGCTCAAGGGGAAGGTGCGGAAGGCCCTCTGCAGGACGGGGATATAGATCAAGAAGACGAGGATGACGCACTCCCAGAGGATAGCCAGCCAGAGCCACGTGTTCGCGAAGACCCCGACCTGGAAGAGCGAACGCTGCTCCGATCGGCAGTTGAAGGCATTGAAAAACTGCATCAGGATCAAAGTGATAAAACAGAGGGCACGGGCCTCCACTGCCCCCCGGCCCGCGTGGATTGCCCAGATAAAGACGGCAAGGGAAACCAAGGCGGTCCACACCCCCGCTCCTATCAGGTATCGCAGCACCCCCGGTGTAAAGATGGTCTCGCCCTTGGGCCGAGGAGGCCGCTCCATACTGTCCGCCTCCGGGGGATCGAGGGAGAGGGCGATGGCTGGCAAGCCATCGGTGGCGAGGTTCACGTATAATATCTGGATGGCAATCAAGGGGATGATCCCCGCCGACAGGCCAAAGAAGGGGCCGAAGAGGATGGCCACCGCCATGAGGAGGATCTCTCCTAAGTTACACGAGAGGAGGTAGATTAAGTATTTCTTGATATTGCCGTAGATCCCCCTCCCCTCCTCCACCGCCGCCACAATAGAGGAGAAGTTGTCATCGGTGAGGACCATATCTGCCGCCTCCTTGGTGACATCGGTGCCCGTAATCCCCATGGCGATGCCGATATCGGCCTGCTTGAGGGCAGGTGCATCGTTGACCCCATCTCCCGTCATGGCCACGATGTGATCTTTGCCCTGCAGGGCCGTGACGATCTTCAGCTTGTGGGCCGGTGAGACGCGGGCGTAAACATCTACCCCCTCCACAGCGGCGTCAAATTCTCCTTGTCCCAATTGTTCGAGCTGACGGCCGCTCATAATCGCCCCCCCTTTAACGATTGCCAGCTCAGTGGCAATGGCCTCCGCCGTCACCTGGTGATCTCCGGTGATCATGACCGTCTTGATTCCCGCCCGCTCGCACGTCCTGATGGCCTCCTTCACATCATCTCGGGGAGGATCGATCATCCCCACGAGGCCGATGAAGACCATCTCCCGCTCCACCGACTCATCCCACTCCTCATCATCAGAGAGGTTGCGGTAGGCCAGCCCTAAGACCCGCAGGGCATCCCCGGCCATGTCATGGGCGACATCGAGCATCCGCTTTCGTACCTGAGGAGTCAGACTCTCCTCCCTACCCCCTCGAGAAAAAGAGCCACTTGCCTCTAAAACGACCTCCGGCGCCCCCTTCATGAAGGCGATCTGCCGGTGAGGTGATTGGTGGATGGTGGTCATCCGCTTTCGCTCCGAAGAGAAGGGAACCTCTCCGATGCGGGGGAATTGCTGAGCCAACTTCCCCGGTTCCATGCCGGCCTTCTGTGCAAGCACCACTAAGGCCCCTTCGGTGGGATCCCCTTTGATCTCCCACCCCCCTTCGCTGTGTGTGAGACGCGTATCATTGCACAGGGCACCGGCACGCAAGAGCATCTCTACATCCTTGTCCCTCATGGGCTGGTGCGGCCTCCCTGCTAAGGAGAACGCCCCCCGAGGCTCATATCCTACCCCGCTCACCTCGATAATCCTGTCGGTCACCCACAGGCGCCGAACAGTCATCTGATCCTGGGTCAGGGTGCCGGTCTTGTCCGAGCAGATGAAGGTAGTACAGCCAAGGGTTTCCACCACCGGGAGCCTCCTCACCAAGGCATGCCGCCTGACCATCCTCTGCACACCGATAGCAAGCCCAATCGTGACCACGGCCGGCAGCGCCTCGGGGACAGCGGCTACGGCCAGGCTTATCCCCCAGATAAGCATCTCTATAACCTGGTGGCCCCTGAGAATACCGATGACACCCAGGATGAAGCAGAGGGCGAGGGCGCCGATGGCGATCCATTTCCCCATGCGATCGAGGTTTTCCTGAAGGGGTGTCCTGGTCACCTCCACCTCTTGAAGCATCTGGGCTATCGTGCCGAATTCGGTCTTCATGCCGGTGGCAATAACCACCCCTTTCCCCCGCCCGTAGACCGCCGCCGTCCCCATATAGGCCATGTTCTTGCGATCAGCTACTTCGACATCCCCCCCCAAGACCGCAGAGGTCTTCTCCACAGGGACGGATTCACCGGTAAGGGATGCCTCATCAACTTTCAGATTGGCAGTCTCTATGATGCGGGCATCCGCCGGTATCCGGTCACCGGTGCTCAATACGATTATGTCCCCGGGGACCAACTCGCGGGCGTCTATTTCCCGCTCCTCACCCCCGCGGATGATCGTTGCGGTGGGGGCGGCCATCCGTTTGAGGGCCTCCATGGCCCGCTCCGCCCGGTATTCTTGTATAAAACCCAAGCCGCTGGCAAAGAGCACGATTGCCCCGATGACGATGGCATCGATACCCTCCCCTAAGAAAGCGGAGAGCGCGACGGCGACCAGGAGGACGATGATGAGAAAACTTTTGAACTGATCGAGAAAGATCTTCAGGGGGGAAACCCGTTGCCCCTCGGTAAGTTCATTGGGGCCATGTTGTTCCAGGCGTAAGCGTACCTCCTCATCGGTCAAGCCTGCGGAAGAGGTGCTCAGTTGAGCGAAGAGCGCCCCTGTCTCCATGGTATGCCATGTCATCTCGTTTTTCTCCACGAAACGGCCCCCGGGGGCTTCTTCTTCATGTGTTATAACACTGAGGCGGTGAAAAGACAACGATGGGTTCTAACGCTTGACAAAAGATGGACAAGCTGTTAATGTTTTTATTAATTTTGGCTTGAATGCCATCGTAACGATTATGTCACGCTGACCTCGCCATGATTGTAAGTCTTCTTGTACCTCGGAGGATTCAAGGCTCAAGGACATTAGCGGTCACGAACAAATCAAGAGCACCAGAGAGACGACCTTCAGGCCGTCAGTGCAGGGGGTGGGGCCCTGCCGGACAGGGCGAACACCTGATTAAAGGGATATCAAAACGTGCGAGCCTTAAAACCCGAGGGGATTACGCTTTGTGCACAGGGGGGATGAGCTTTGCATGATGGTCTGTTTTTTTAAAAAGGGAGTGTATCCATGAAGATCGCCATTGCGGGGAAAGGAGGGGTAGGAAAGACCACCCTGTCCGGGATGATGGCCCGGTATTTGGCAGAGGAGGGGTATACGGTCTTGGCCATAGATGCCGACCCCGATGCCAACCTCGCCTCAGCCCTCGGTTTTCCCTCTGAACTCCTCAAGGACGTCACCCCCCTGGCGGAGATGACGCCGTTGGTGGAGGAGCGGACCGGCGCCCAAAAGGGGACCTTCGGGGGGGTCTTCAAGTTGAACCCCAAGGTCGATGATCTCCCCGACACCTACAGCGTGACCCACCACGGGGTGAAGCTCCTCATCCTGGGGAATATCCCCCAAGCCGAAGGCGGATGTTTCTGCCCTGAGAACGTCCTGTTAAAGGGGCTTCTCCACCACATCCTGGTTGGGAGGGACGAGGTGATCATCATCGATATGGAAGCAGGCCTGGAACACCTCACCCGGGGCAGCACCAAACATGTTGACGCCTTTATTATTGTGGTGGAGCCGGGTCAGCGGAGCATCGCCACGGCCAACCAGATTTGGAGGTTGGCCAAAAACCTGGGTGTACCAAAGGTCTATGGCGTCGGGAATAAGGTGACTGCCCCCGATGACCAAGCGTTGATCGAAAAGGGGCTCACTGAGGTACCGTTCATCGGGCACATCTCTTTCAATCAGAAGATAGTGGAGGCCGACAAACAGGGGATTTCACCCTATGATCTAAACGGTGCCATCAAGAACGAAGTAAAAGCGATCATTGAGCGTTTGAGGGGAGAGGCATTTGGTTAGAACGATATTTGGTTGGTCATGCCTCGTGGTCTTCACCGTAGTCTTGGGGGTGTGCGCCTTCCTCACCTTTCTCTTCGACCGTCGGGGCAATGTGATACATCTGTACGCCAGGCTGTGGGGCTGGCTGATCCTGGTGGCCAATGGTATCAAGGTGCGGGTTAGGGGGTTTGAACACATCGATCCCACGCGCCCCTCTCTTTACATGTGCAACCATCAGGGAACCTTTGACATCTTCACGCTCCTGGCTCACCTCCCCGTGCAGTTCCGGTGGGTGGCCAAGGTAGGGCTCTTCAAGATACCGGTCTTGGGGTGGGCCATGAGTACCGCGGGGTACATCAGCCTTGACCGCTCAAATCGTAAACGGGCCTACCGGGGCATGAAGACCGCAGCTCAAAAGATCAAGGAGGGGGCCTCGGTGGTCATCTTTCCGGAGGGTTCCCGCTCCTATGACGGGACCCTTCAGCCCTTTATGAATGGGGGGTTTACCCTGGCCATCAAATCAGGAATCCCCATCTGCCCCATTGCCATAAATGGATCGTGGGCGATCATGCCCCGCACAACCCTGAGAATTAAAAAGGGAACAATACGGATCGTCATAGAACAACCCATCGAGACCTCAATACTCACCATGAAGGATAGAAAGCGATTGAAGCAGGAGTTAGAGCAAAAGATCAGGGCCAACCTCTCCTCTCCTTCCAGGGAGCACTCCGATGCAGCATGACGGTCTGCGGTTGATCCCTTTGGGGGGATTGGGGGAGATTGGCCTCAACATGATGGTCTTGGAGTACGGCGATGACCTTATCGTCATCGACGCGGGCCTCATGTTTCCCGAGGACTATATGCTGGGGATCGACATGGTGATCCCGGACATCACCTATCTGCGCCACAAAAAGGATAAGGTGCGTGCCATCATCCTCACCCATGGTCATGAGGATCACATCGGGGCCCTCCCCTTCATCCTTAAAGAGCTGAAGGTCCCGGTCTACGGAACCCCCTTTACCCTGGCCCTGGTGGGGGAGAAATTGCATGAGCACGAGGGTGTGGGCAAGGTGGCGTTCAAAAAGGTTCGGCCACGGGATCTGGTGGAAATCGGTCCCTTTCAGGTGGAGTTCATCCGGACGTGCCATAGCATCGTCGACGGGACGGGGTTGGGTATCACCACGCCGGTGGGAATCCTGATACACACGGGGGATTTCAAGATCGATCAAGCCCCAGCCGGGGGGGAGTTGACCGATTTAAGGAAGTTCGCCGAGTACGGGGAACGCGGCGTATTGGCCCTGCTGTCCGACAGCACCAATGCCGAACGGGAGGGATATACCCTCTCCGAGCGGGAGATCGGCCAGAGGCTGGAGGAAATCATCAGGGTGAGTCCGGGGAGGATCATCGTGGCCCTCTTCGCCTCCAATATCCAACGGATCCAGCAGGTAATGGATGTCGCCGTCAAGTACGGGCGTAAAGTGGCCCTGGTGGGGAGAAACATCGTGAACAATACCCGCATCGCCCGGGAGCTCGGCTACATGCACTTTCCCTCGGGCGGGGTAATCGACGTCAAGAAGATCGATCAGTATCCCCCGGAGGAGCTCCTCCTCCTGTCGACGGGGAGCCAGGGAGAACCCCTGTCAGCCCTGAGCCTCATGTCCACTGACAGCCACAAAGACATCCAGATTCGCAAGGGGGACACCGTCGTCCTCTCCTCCCGCTTTATCCCGGGCAATGAGAAGGCCATCACTCACATGATCAACCACCTCTGCCGTCGGGGGGCAGAGGTCATCTACGAGAAGATATCAGCAATTCATGTCTCAGGCCATGGCTATCGGGAGGAGTTGAGGATGATGCTCAACCTCATCCACCCCGAGTATTTCATCCCCATCCACGGTGAATATCGTCACCTGGTTCAGCACATCCAGCTGGCCAGAGAGGTGGGGATGGCCGAGGATAAACTGCTTCTGGCTGAAGATGGCGACGTCATCTCCCTCGGAAACGGCACGGGGAGGATCATCGACCGAGTGGAGGTTGGAAAGGTCTTCGTCGACGGCAAGGGGGTGGGGGATGTAGAGGATCTGGTCCTGAGGGACAGAAAGCAGCTCTCCGAGGACGGGATGGTGATCCCCGTAATGGTCATCAACGAACGCACGGGTGAGGTGGTATCGGGTCCTGATATCATCTCCCGGGGGGTGCTTTTTGAGGAAAAGATGGGGGAGGTCCTGCAGCAGGCCAAGAAGGTCGTCAAACAGGCACTGGAGGGGGTGTCTGTCGAGTCCAAGACCGATGAGGTTGAAGTGGAGAATGAGGTCCGCCGCGCCCTCAAGAGATACTTCCGCAAGGAAATGAATCGCCGACCCGTCATCATCCCCGTGATCATCGAAATGTAGGAGGTCCACAATGGCCAGAAGGGAATTGGGCAAGGAGATCGGTGGCCTCATTGCCACCGGTGGGGGGATATTTCTCTTCCTGTGCCTGTTCTCTTTTCATCCCCAAGATCCCTCCTTCAACCTCTATCAATCCGCCCCCACCGAGATCCACAATTTAGGAGGACTGGTCGGTGCCTATCTCTCCGATATCCTCTGGCAGGTCTTTGGCTGCACCTCCTTCCTCTTCCCGCTCGTCCTCGTGGTGATGGGGGTCTCCATCTTCGCGAACCGCACGATCGAGCCCAAAGGGCCGCGCTGGGTGGGCTTTGCCCTCTTGCTCATCGCCACATCGGCACTCCTGGACATCTTCATGGGAGCGGTGAAAGTCTTTGCTTACGAGGGGATAGCAGGGGGGGTCTTGGGAGGGGTCCTGGGCGTCCTTCTGAAGAAATACCTTAGTGTGGTAGGGGCATCATTCCTGGTCATCCTGTTGTTCCTCTCTTCTATGATGCTGACCACCGGCATATCCCTAAGGCAGGGTCTGATCGGGGTGGGGAAGGCCGTCACCAGGGTCATGCGCTGGATCATCCATGTCAAGGACCTGCACTATGGAAAGTGGAGGAAAAAAAGAACAAAAAAGGAAGGTGCAGGGCGGGCGGGGAACAGGAGGGCCAACTCCGCGCCTCCCATTATCCTATCCCATCCCGTCCAGCGGGCCACCGGGCCGAGGCAAGAACCCCTCCCCTTCCCCGAATCGAGAACCGGGGGTTACCATCTTCCCTCACTCTCCCTGCTGGAAGGCAGAAAGGGCAAAGAGGTCCTGGTCTCCAAAGATGTCCTGTTTGCCAATTCACGGATCTTGGAGAGCAAGCTCAAGGGCTACGGCGTGGATGGGAAGGTGGTGGGGGTAAGACCCGGCCCCATTGTGACTGTCTATGAATTTGAGCCCGCCCCGGGGGTCAAGGTCACCAAGATCCTCAACCTGGAGGATGATCTGGCCCTGGCGCTCAGCGCCCTCAGCGTGCGGATACAAGCCCCCATCCCGGGCAAACCTGTGGTGGGGATTGAGATCCCCAATCCCGTGCGCGAGAACGTCTGCCTCAAAGACGTGGTGAGTGCCGACTTCTTCCTGAACAGCGGGTCAACGTTGACCCTCGCCCTCGGCAAGGATATCTCCGGCAACCCCTTTGTGATAGACCTCGCCCGCCTCCCCCACCTCCTGGTGGCTGGATCGACCGGATCCGGCAAGAGCGTCTCCATCAATGCCATGGTCTGCAGCCTCCTCTTGAGGGCGACGCCGGACGATGTCAAATTCCTCCTCATCGACCCCAAGATGCTGGAACTCCCCTCGTATGAGGGAATCCCCCACCTTCTGTTGCCCGTGGTAACGAACCCCAAAGAGGCCGCCATCGCATTGCGATGGGTGGTAGAGGAAATGGAGCGCAGATACGCCATGATGGCGGAACAGGGGATCAGGAACATCGAGAACTATAATCAGAAGGTACAAGAGGGGGGAATCCCTCCCATCGATCCAGGTGAAGGGGCAACGCCTCGCAAACAGCTCCCCTATGTGCTGGTGGTGATCGATGAGCTGGCAGACCTTATGATCGTCTCGGGCAGGGAGGTGGAAGAGTCCATCATCCGTCTTGCCCAGATGGCCCGGGCCGCGGGGATCCACCTGATCCTCGCCACCCAGCGCCCGTCGGTGGATGTCCTGACGGGTTTGATCAAGGTGAACTTCCCCGCGCGGATATCTTTTCAGGTCTCCACCAAGATCGACTCCAGAACGATCCTCGACACCCAGGGGGCCGAACACCTCTTGGGATCGGGTGATATGCTCTTTTTGCCCCCCGGGAGCTCCAAACTCCTGCGCGTCCATGGAGCCTACGTCTCCGAGGGAGAGATCAAGCGGTTGGTGGAATTCTGGCGCCAACAAGGGGGGCCTACCTATGATAGGAATATTCTCCGGGAACGACGGGAACGCAAGGAACTCGAAGATGAGGAGTACGATGAAAAATACGATGAGGCAGTGGCCTACGTATCCAGAACGGGCCAGGCATCCATCTCCCTCATTCAAAGGAAGCTGAGGATAGGGTATAATCGGGCGGCCAGGATCATCGAGCGGATGGAGGAAGAAGGAATCGTCGGCCCGTCCGATGGCGTGAAACCGAGAAACGTGTTAATACATAAGATATAAGGGACAACCATGCTGACACCCAAAATGCAGATTACCATAGAGACTACCCGAAAGCTGCTGCGCATGCAGGCCACGGGAAAGGTTGCCAATGTAATCAAAAAACTGCATCCCGCAGACCTCGCCCAAATCTTCCCCTACTTCAGCGAGGCGGAACAGAGGACCATCTTCAATCTGATCAAGGATCCCGCCAAGGCCGCCGAGGTCCTCAGTGAGATCGAGTGGGTGGTCGGCGCCCAACTCCTGCAGACCATGGATACCAAATGGATAATCCAAATACTGCAGGAGATGCCCTCGGATGATACCGCAGAAATCATCAGCAACCTCCCTGAGGAGCTCGCGGAAGAGCTGCTCCAGGGGATGAAAAAGAAGGACCTCGAAGAGGTAGAGGGACTGCTCAGCTTTCCCGAGGAGACGGCCGGCCGGATCATGAACCCCGTCTACTTCTCACTCCATGAGAATACCACGGTCCGGGATGCCATCAAGGCGGTGCAGAAGGAAGCCAATGCTGAAATGGTCCTCTATCTCTACGTGATAGATGATCGCAATCACCTCGTCGGGGTGGTCTCCTTGCGGCAACTCTTGCTGGTACCATCGAACAAGAAGCTCCGGGAAATCATGAGCACTGAGGTATTCAGCGTCCAGACCCTTGAAGACCAGGAGGAAGTGGCCAAGGTGGTGGAACGGTACAACATCTTGGCCGTCCCCGTGGTGGACGAAGAGAATAAGCTCGTGGGGATCATCACCGTGGACGATGTCATCGACATCCTTCGAGATGAGGCCACCGAGGACTTCCTGAAGATGGCAGGGACCCGCGAAGAAGAGTTCGTCTATGTCGATGACGTCCTCAAGGTATCCCGGCTGCGGTTCCCCTGGCTCCTCACCAATCTCCTCGGGGGTCTGATCACTGGTTATCTCCTGTGGCTCTTTGAGATTACCATTCGGGACGTCCTGGTCCTGGTGACCTTTATCCCGGTGATCACAGCCATGGGGGGCAATGCGGGACTGCAGTCCTCGACCATTATGATCAGGGGGTTTGCCACCGGACGCATCGAATATGCCCGATTGACCAGCATCATCTTCAAGGAACTGCGGGTCGGGCTCATCATGGGCCTTATCTGCGGCTCGGTGGTGGGAATCGTGGGTGCCCTGTGGCACGGGAATCTGATCATTGGGATCGTGGTCTGCGTGGCCATGGTCATCGCCATGACCGTGGCCTGCATGATGGGGGCCCTGGTGCCCTCCTTCTTTCGAAAGGTCCACATCGATCCGGCCATTGCCTCCGGCCCCTTCGTGACCACGGCCAATGATATTACGGGGATCGTTATCTATATGGGGACCGCCACCCTCCTCTTACAGCACATCCTTCACTGAGATGCACTTGCACAAAACCGATGGCGTGGTGATCCACCGCCTCGATTTCGGAGAATCAGATCTGATCGTCACCCTCTACACCGCTGATCTGGGCAAGATCAAGGGGATCGCCAAGGGGGCCAAGCGGAGCAAAAGACGCTTTGTCAATAACCTCCAGCCCTTCTCTTACGTCCGGATCGTCTTCTCCGAAGGCAGGGGGGAGTTGATCAGAGTGGATGAAGCTGATATGATACAACCCCTTTTCCGGATCAGTGAAGATATCTCCAAAGTCCTCTACGGGAGTTATTTCCTCGAGATGGTCAAGGAGATGACGGGGGAGAAGGAGGCAAACCCCCAACTCTTTGAACTATTGGTGACCTTTTTGACGGTGCTCAATGACTTTCCCCCCCGTGAGGAGTACCCGCGGGTCTTTGAACTGCGGTTCCTTGACCTCATGGGGTACCGGCCACGGTTGATGGAGTGCACCATCTGCGGTAAGGCACCCTCATCTTCCGAGGGGGCCTTTTTCAGCTACCGCCATGGAGGGGTGGTCTGCAGAAGTTGCCAGGCCAATGCCCGGGGGGCCATCGCCATCTCAGGAGAGACCATACAGACCATGGAGAGGGTCCTGGTAATGGACCTCACAGAGGTGGAGGGGGTCCGGTTCTCCCCGGTGGTCCTCGCCGAGGGCAAAGACATACTCCCCCGGTTTGTTCAACACCAGTTGGGCAAGGGGCTCAAATCATTGCGGGTGATGGAAGCGGTGCAGGGGGTTTAGGATAAGAAATGACCTTACAAGGGTTGATCTTGGCCCTGGAGCGATTCTGGAACGAGCAGGGCTGTGTCATTCAACAACCCTATGACATCGAGGTAGGGGCCGGCACCTTTAACCCCGCTACCTTCCTGCGGGTCCTCGGGCCCGAGCCCTGGAAGGTCGCCTATGTGGAACCCTCGCGGCGCCCGGCAGATGGCCGCTTCGGCGAGAACCCCAACCGCCTGCAACACTACTATCAATATCAGGTCATCTGGAAGCCCTCACCCCTCGCAATCCAGGACATCTATCTGGATAGCCTGCGCAGCTTTGGGATCGACCCCCTGGCCCATGACATCAGATTCGTGGAGGACGATTGGGAATCCCCCACCCTGGGGGCCTGGGGGCTGGGCTGGGAGGTCTGGCTCGACGGGATGGAGATCACCCAGTTCACCTATTTTCAGCAGGCAGGGGGGATCGACCTGAAGCCCGTTTCCGTGGAGATCACGTACGGGATCGAGCGCATCGCCATGTACCTGCAAGGGGTGGAAAATGTCTACGACCTGACCTGGACCGATGGCATCCGTTACGGTGACATCCATCACCAGGGTGAGGTGGAATTCTCCCACTACAACTTCGAAGAGGCCGATGTGGAGATGCTCTTGCAACTGTTTGAGATGTATGAAAAGGAGGCGCAAAAAATACTAAAAAAGGGATTGGTCCTTCCCGCCTACGACTATTGCCTCAAGTGCTCCCATACCTTCAATCTCCTGGAGGCCCGGGGGGCCATCAGCGTCACCGAGAGGATGGGCTTTATCCTGAGGGTGAGGGCAATGGCCCGCGGCTGTGCCGAGTTTTATCTCCACCAGCGGGAAGAGATGGGATTTCCCCTGCTGAGGGGTGATGCATGAAGCAGGGGATGCTGCTGGAGATAGGAACCGAGGAGATCCCCTCCCGTTTTATATCCGCAGCCCTCGAAGGGATGCGGGAACTTTTGAAAAAAGAGCTCGAACTCCAACGGGTTGAGTGCGGCGAGATGCGGGTGCTGGGCACTCCACGCCGCCTCACCCTGTTCGCCGAGATGGAGGAACAACAGCGCCCCCTGGAGCAGGAACGAATCGGCCCCCCCAGGAGCGTGGCCTTCGACCCCCAGGGCAGGCCCACCAAGGCTGCCCTCGGATTTGCCCAAAAAGAGGGGGTGCGGGTTGAAGACCTGGAGGTAGTGGAGACGGGCAAAGGGGAGTATCTCTGCGTGCGCAGGCACGAAGGGGGCAGAGGAACTCGTGAGATCCTCTCCGAGGTCCTCCCCCGCCTGATCACTTCCATCCCCTTTCCCAAATCGATGCGCTGGTCCGATCTGGAGCTGCGCTTCGCGCGCCCCATCCACTGGATCCTCGCGCTCTTCGATGGAGAGGTCATCCCTTTTACCCTCGAGCGTATAACCAGCGGCCCTCTAACCCGGGGCCACCGCTTTCTGCATTCTGAGCCATTCGCGGTTAAGGGATTGACCGACTACCTGGAGGGACTCCGCAAGGCCTTCGTCATTGTGGATCCCCAGGAGCGCACGGAATTGATCCGTCGCGGCGTCAAGGAGGCGGCCCGGCAGGGGGGAGGGAAACCCCTGAAGTCAGAGGACCTCCTGGAAGAGATCACCTACCTGGTGGAGTACCCCGTGGCGGTCTGCGGCACCTTTGATAAGGGATACCTGAAGCTGCCCCGAGAGGTCCTGATTACTGCCATGCAACACCACCAGCGGTATATCCCCGTGGTAAATACAAAAGGAAAGTTGCTCCCTGCCTTTGTCGCCGTGAGTAACACCAAGGCGCAGGACATGGAGGTAGTAAAAAAAGGCAATGAA
>CAZFIR010000132.1:0-11195 GCA_964519535.1 uncultured Thermodesulfobacteriota bacterium
GAAAGGATTACCATCGGAATGCCTCCACCGGGGAAGGTCCAATGGCCTGCCTGATAGAGATTGGCTATAGGTGTCTTCTGGCTACGAATCCTTGAGAATTCTTTTGCCGATAGGTACCAACCCATGGTAGCTCCGTGCAAGTTCAATGTCTCTCTCTCGTACGTGAGGGGTGTTGAGGCATCCCGGACCATGATATGACTGGATAGGCCAGGGATCACCTTTTCCGTAATGCCAATGATCTTTTGGGCTAGCTCTTCTTTTATCGCTGTATACTGGGGGCTTATGTTTGCACCATCTGTAAAAAGTGCATAAGGGGCGAAAGCAGCAATAGCGACGGTATGTGTGCCCTTTGGGGCAAGCATCGGATTCTTTATGCTATCCATACGGATCGCCATCTTCTCCTTCTCGATGTCAAATCCCTCTCCGTTTCTTTTCTCCCATGGGTTTTTACTCATTGCGGGGTAGTAGTGGACGAGCGCTCCATCAAAACCCATCTGTCTCAGATCGAGATCTACACCTAAATAGAGGGTGAAGATCGGTGCAGAAACCGCTTTTTTCTGGAGCTTCCTGACGAACCGATCAGGCAAGAGATGATTACCTATGAGATGGTGAAATGTTGCGCGACCGTCCCCATTGGAGATGACATATCTGGATTTGATCTCTTCGCCTCCCTCAATCTGAACCCCCCGGGCCTTCCCTTTTTCAATGATGATCTTCTTTGCAAGGGTATTAAAGGAAATCTCTCCACCGTAAGCCTTATAATATCTGAGAAAAAGCTGGGGCAGGGCCTCTACCCCTTTGTCCTTGATGTAATAAAAGTTCCCCTTGATGGCCCAGATGATAGGGCTTGCACAGTTCAGGATAGAGGAGCCTTTACGGGCGCCAAAGCTGAGGAGGTATTTTAAGAGAGGGTCTTTGAAAAAAGAGTCCAGCACTTCTTGACCCGTTTTGCCACGATACCGGAGCAGTTGAGGTATCTTGATTACTTTATGTAAGAGCTCAAACCTCTCTTTGAGGCTGATGACTTCAAGAGATTTGAGGGGAAGGCCCTCTATGCTTTTGACTAGCCTCTTCCATTCCCCGATATATGCATTAATGGACAGCCTCTCCTTGGGAAAGAGGTGGATTAAATCCTTTTCGAACTGATCAATGTCGGTGGAGAGGGTGAGGTGGAAGTGGGGGGTAATTATCCGGCGCTGGGGGTCCTGCGGACAAAATTCGATCTCAGGAGGAAGGCCCAAGGTCTGGAAGGCCTCTTCCATCTGACCATCGGGACCAAATTCATTGAGGTAATGGACAGCCGGTGCGAAGGTAAATCCATTGCGCTTGAAATTAACACAGTAACCACCAGCTTTTGAGGATTGCTCACAGATCAGTACCCTGAGCCCTTTTTTAGCCAAAAGGGTGCCACAGCTTAGTCCCCCCATACCTGCACCGATGATTACTGCATCGTAGGTAGTCCGCATGTCCTCCGTGCCCGCATCTGTTATTTTCCCCAAAAGTAGTCTCTGAGAAACTGCAACAGGGCCCCCCTCCCTCCAGGACCCTGACCAGCTCCAGCAGGGTTACCTCACCTTCTCCGTGGACGATGAAGTCCACCCACCTGCTGGCGAGGATCTTTTCATCGCAGTAACAGGGGTGGGGGCCCCCATGACCACGGTACAACCCGCCTCTTTGGCTTGGCGGGCGATCCCCATTGCCTTGTTGTGGCGTGTGGTGTCGGTGGAGATGCCCACGAGATCATACGTGAAATAATCGGGGCTTCCCCTTCCCCCGGAGGTACAGAAATCCTTTATTTCTACATGACACCCCTCCTTCTCTAGATAGGACCCGAGATATAATGGCCCCGCCGGAGGGAACTGAACCCCTACTGCCCTGAGGATCCCGGCATTGGCGGGGTTTGTCAATAAGATTTTCATCATTGACGTAAAACTACCACGGTATGAGGGTAAGCTCAAGGATATTTCGGCCCTGGCGATCTTCAGGTCGTCCCTGAATTCTTGCAATTTCGAACCCTTGAACCATTATTTGAGAAATGATATTTTCTATTGGTGGGGGCAAAGGCCGTATTGAGCCTGACCGGCACCCCCCTCACCGATACCCAGTCCGGGCAACGGGATACGCAGGGGAGCTAGCGCTCCTCATTAAGGCTTGCAAATGGGGGTACAGTGTGGTAGAAATTTCAATTACCATCCGTTATGCTGATGGAAGATCCTCAAGCCATTTCCGGCCGGCACAGGATACGTGGTTAATTTATTGAACCTTTTTGCAAGAGTTTTTTTGGAGGTAAGATGGGAACATTTCATAGGATAAGGGATTATACCCTCGGTAAGTTCGCCTCTGCAGCCCTTGCGATGCTGGCAAATTGCTCTGATGAACAGCTCATCCGGCTCACCTATCTGGCCGAGCGGATTCCGCGAAAGGAGTCATATAGGGAGAAGATCCGCTGGATACGGGACCTGTTCCGCCAAGGGCACCCTGGCCTCCATATAGCCAGAAGGGTGGTGAAGGATACCAATCCACTGCACCGCCATAAGATCATCCAGAACGTCATCATCAATCAACTCCTCATGGGGACCAACAAACGTAAGGAGTTTGAGGCCCACACCGGCACCTATCCTCCCGACGCGCTGCTCATTAGCCCCACCATGCGCTGTGATCTGAACTGCTATGGTTGTTATGCGGGCTATTACCCCCAAGATGAGGATCTCCCCCTGGAAGTGATTGACCGGGTGATCACCGAGGGGAAAGAAATGGGCATCCACCTCATCCTCTTGACCGGCGGGGAACCCTTTCTGCGGAAGGATCTCTTTACCCTCTTTGAGAAACACCGGGATGTCTCCTTCCAGGCGTACACCAATGCCCGGCGGATTGATAAAGGGATGGTGAAACGCTTCGCCGCCCTGGGGAACGTGATGCCCGCCATCAGCCTGGAAGGCCTGGAAGAGGAGACCGACAGGAGGAGAGGCCAGGGACACTTTCAGCACTGCGTGAAGGTGATGGATATGCTCAGAGAGGCCGGCCTCTTCTTCGGCGTATCCACCACCCAGACCCGGGAGAATACCGAGGTCCTGGGCAGCGACGAGTTCATCGATTTCCTCGTGGACAAGGGGTGTATCCTGATGTGGAACTTCCACTACGTACCCATCGGAAGGGTACCCAACATGGACCTCATGGCTACCCCCGAACAGCGTAACTATATGAGGGAGCGTTTCAAACACTTCCGGTCTACCAAACAGATGCTCTTCGTTGATTTCTGGAATGACGGTCACCTGACCAACGGCTGCATCGCCGGAGGCAAAAAGTATCTGCACATCACCGCCAGCGGGGATGTCGAACCGTGCGTCTTCTGCCACTTCGCCGCAGACAACATCAAAGAAAAGAGCCTCTTAGAGGTGCTCAACTCCCCCCTCTTTAAGGCGATCCGTTCCCGCCAGCCCATTACCGACAACCCCTTCCGCCCATGTATGCTTATCGACGAACCAGCGATGGGAAGGGAAATGGCCCTGAAGTACGCCCGCCGCTTCACCCACCCTGGTGCTGAAACCCTCTTTACCGAGCTGGCTGAGGAAATGGACGACTATTCCCGCCAGTTCAAACCTCTGGCCGACGCCGCCTGGGAGGAGTTCCAACTTCGCAAAAACAACAAGCGCAAAGCGGCGGCAGGATAAGATGAATGAGGGTTACCTTTCCCCGGCTCGGCACTATGCACATATTTTGCAAGGCTATTGCCGAAACCGCCGGGATTCCCTACCTGGTCCCCCCCATGACAAGCCGCAAGACCTTGGCCCTGGGGGTAAAGAACTCCAATGAGTGCATCTGCCTCCCCTTTAAGGTAATTCTAGGCAACTTCATCGAGGCCCTGCAAAGAGGCGCCGATACCATCGTCATGGTGGGCAGCGGTCCTCCCTGCCGGCTCGGACTCTATGACCTGGTCCACAAGGTGATCTTGGAGGATCTCGGGCTGCACTATCGTTGGCTCACCATCCCCCCGCGGCTAACGTGGAATGCGCTCATGAAAAACCACGAGGAGACTAAGCCCCTGCGCAAAGAACTCACATCCAAGAACTACCTCGCCTTTCCCTATGCCCTCTATATCGGCTGGCGCAAGATGCTGGCCACCGAGCAGTTGGAAAAATTGGCCATGGCCGTAAGGGCCCGTGAGGTGGTCAAGGGAAGCACCCAGCGGAATCTGCAGCGAGCCCTGAGGATGCTCGACGAGGCCACAGGGCACAAGGGGATCAAAGAGGCGGTGCAAGAAGGAGCGCAAATTATTCAAACAACTGAGCAGGATCCAGGACATCTCCCCCCCCGGGTGGCCATTGTAGGTGAGCTCTATACGGTCATGGACCCGGAGATCAACGGCGGGGTAGAACAACGCCTCGGGGAACTGGGGGTCGCAGTGACCCGGAGCTCGTGGTTCAGCACGCATATCGGCCGCAGCCTCGGGGTGGGACGCGAACAAAAGCGGGAACGCCTCCACTTCTATCAACTCTCGCAGCAATATCTGGGTTACGATGTGGGCGGGGAGTGCAACTGCTCCGTAGGAGAGACCATCACCAGGGCCCAAGAGGGTTATGACGGAGTGATTCACCTCATGCCCTTTGCCTGCATGCCCGAGACCACTGCAGCCGCCATCCTCAAACAGGTGAGCAAGGATTACCATATCCCCGTCCTGACCCTGACCCTGGACGAACAGGATGTAGAGAGCAGAATACAGACCCTCCTGGAGGCCTTCGTCGATATGCTCCTGTGGCGCAGGGACAAGGGGAAGGCAGCGGCATGACGGAGGCTGACGATCAGCGAATAGGCCTCACCACCACTATCCCCGCGGAGATCATCTTCGCCGCCGGCAAGGTCCCCGTCGACCTCAACAATATCTTCATCACAAGTCCAGAAAAGGATGCGTTACTCGCCAGGGCCGAGGCGGCCGGTTTCCCGCGGAATACCTGCGGATGGATCAAGGGGCTGTACGGGGTGACCCTCGAAGCTGGCATCACGAAGATAGTGGCGGTCACCCAGGGGGACTGCAGCAACACCCACGCCCTCATGGAGGTCCTCCAGACGGCGGGTGTAAAGGTCTTTCCTTTTGCCTATCCCTATGACGGCGATCGAGATCTTCTGTCCCTGCAGATAGAGCGGATGATGGAGCATTTTGGAGTCACACCCGACCAGGTGCGACAAACCAAGGAGACCTTGGATAGGGTGAGGGCCAAGGCACATGAGATCGACCGCCTCACCTGGGAGGAGGGTGTCGTCTCTGGCAATGAAAACCACCTCTTTTTGGTGAGCACCAGCGACATGAAGGGTGACTGGCAGGCCTTTGAGGGGGAGATGAATCGCTTTCTCTCTGAGGTGAGAGGCCGTCGACCCCTGACCGACGGCGTCCGCCTGGGATATCTTGGGGTCCCCCCCATCTTCAGCGACCTCTACGACTGTCTCGAGGGCTTTGGGGGGAGGGTAGTCTTTAACGAAATACAACGCCAGTTCAGCATGCCCTTTGAGACCGATGATATCGTGCAGCAGTACCTCCGGTACACCTATCCATACTCCATTTTCGCCCGCCTGGAGGACATCAAGAAAGAAGTGGTCAAAAGACGGATCGCGGGGCTCATCCACTATGTCCAGTCCTTTTGTTTCCGACAAGTCCAGGACATCATACTGCGCCAGAAGATCAAGATCCCCATCTTGACTATCGAGGGGGATAGACCTGCCCCCGCCGATGCCCGCACCCGACTGCGGCTGGAGAGCTTCGTGGAGATGCTCAGGCATCGCGGTCAGGACTGGATCTATGAATGATCGAGATCGACGGCTCATATGGTGAAGGAGGTGGGCAGATCCTGCGCACCGCCGTGGCCTTGTCCGCCTTCCTCAGTGCCCCTTGCAAGATAACACGTATTAGGCACGGGAGACCAAAGCCCGGCTTGCGACCCCAACACCTGGCCAGCGTAAAGGCCCTGGCCGAGCTCTGTCGTGCTGAAGTGACAGGGCTGCACCTCAATTCTCAGGAAATTACCTTCAACCCGGGAGAGGTGACGGGTGGTGAACTGCGCGTCGATATCGGCACGGCCGGGGCCGTCGGCCTGGTCCTCCAGACGCTCATGCTGCCGGCCATTACGCTCCCCTCTCCCCTCCGACTCACAGTCACCGGGGGAACCGATGTCCCCTGGGCACCGACTGTCGGCTACCTCGATGCGGTGGCCTTTGCCGTCTTGGAGCGGATGGGTTACCGTGCCGAGATGACGGTGACAAAGCGGGGATATTACCCCCGCGGGGGTGGCGAGGTCTCGGTGGAATTGAAAAGGGCCGCTCTCTCCTCTTTGCAACTCCTCGATCCGGGCGAGATCCTGATGATCAAGGGACGCTCCCACGCCTCGGAGGCATTGCGGAAACGGCAGGTGGCCGAGCGCCAGCAGCAGGGGGCCATGGTAGCCTTAAGGAAGGCCGGCGTTCCCATTGAAATCGAGGTGGAGTACGGGCCTACCCCTTCCCCCGGGTCCGGGATCGATCTCTGGGCCCTGGCCAGGCATACCGTCCTCGGCGCCAATGCCCTGGGCGCCCGCGGCAAGCGGGAGGAGGAGGTCGGGACTGAGGCGGCCGCTGCCCTCCTGAGGCAGATGGAGTCCGGGGCCGCCCTCGACGAATGGATGGGGGACCAGATCCTCCCCTTCCTTGCCGCCGCAGTCGGGGAATCAGCACTATCAATCACCCGCGTCACCGATCACCTCAAGACCAATCTCTGGGCCATCGATCAGTTCCTGTCCCTGGAAACTCACATACGGGAAGAACAGATGAGGGTCCTCGTCACCCTCAAATCAGCGTGACGAAAAGGGAAAGAGGTTGGGATCACACGGACCCTCAGCCGTTTAGATGATCCGCTCCACTGGCCACCGAAGGGCAAAGAGCCCCTTATCACCCACCTGGGCGTCCAGCTCTTTGAGCCCCTTGATTAGTCTTTGAAGCTTTTTCTTCTCCTTGATGACGAGGCCCAGCACCATATTCGCCCCCGGCCACACCGGCGTGTCGAGTCGAGGACCGCTGACCTCCCCCTCCCCCAGGACCCGCTGCCACTTGGTGAAGGTGTCGATCCCTGACCCTTGCAACAGTTCCATCACCTCCTCATCAATGACCTGATTGTAGATGATCATGACCATATCCATCACTGCCTCCTCGCCTCCCGCCGCTGCTCGAAGAGGTAATAGAGGGTGGGGACAAAGATAAGGGTGATGAGGGTGGAGGTCAACAGCCCCCCGAAGACGGCGAGGCCGAGGGGCCGCCAGGCCTCGGACCCCTCCCCCCGGCTGATGATCATGGGAAAGACCCCACCCATGGTGGTAAGGGCGGTCATCAAGACAGGGCGCAGACGGCGGCGCCCCCCCGTCTTAACGGCCTCCAGGAGCTCCACGCCCCGCGCCCGCAAGATGTTGATATAGTCCACCAACACAATCCCGTTGTTTACCACGATCCCCACGAGCATGATCAACCCGATGAGGGAGACGAGACTAAAGGTGGCCCTCCCGATCAGGAGGAAGAGGATGACCCCGATGAAGAGGAAGGGGATGGAAAACATGATGATAAAGGGGTGCAGCAGCGACTCGAACTGTGAGGCCATCACCATATAAACCAGAATGACACCGAGCCCGAAGAGGAGGAGGAGGTCCCGAAAGGACTTGCGCTGCTCCTCAACCTCTCCTCCCCAGGAGGTCATCACCCCCGGCGGCCTTGGCAACCGCGCTAAGGCATTATCGAGCTCCTGCGATACTTTCCCGAGGGGGCGGCCCCTGACATTGGCCTCCACCCTGATAACCCTCATCTGGTTCTTACGGTAGATCTCCACCGGCCCGCGGCTCACCTGTAGGTGGGCAATATTATCAAGCGTGACATGCCTGCCGTTGGGCAGCGCGATGGAGGTGTTCGCTATGTCCCAGATCTGCCGTCGCTGGGGCTCCTTCAGGCGCAGGAAGATGTCGTATTCGCTCCCCGCCTCGCGAAACTTGGACGCCTCGTAGCCGTAGAAGTTGGCCCGCAGGGTCTGGGCTATATACTCAGTGGTCAGGCCGAGGCTTGCCGCCCGCTCCCGATCTATGCTGATATGGATCTCCGGCTTTTCGGGATCATAATCGATAGTGACGTCCACCGCCCCTGGTATGCGCTTCAAGATTCCATGTACGGTAAGAGCGAAGTCGGAGATCTGCTCCAGGTCATGCCCCATGACCTCCAGGCTGATCGGTCTTCCACCGCCCATCAGGATGCGCTCCATGGGGTCTTGGGTCCCAACGCCCAGCCGCTGCAGGCCGGGGATCTCAGAGAACTTTGTGCGCAGGGCAGCAGCTATCTCAAAAGAGGACCTTTTCCTATCCGCCTTGTCCACCAACCTGACCCCTGCATCGCCTATGTGGCTTCCCATCTTGCTTCCAAAGGCCCGGGCCAGGCTCTCCTCCTCCGAGCCACTACGGACATACATAACCTTCATCTCCGGCACCTCGTGTCGGATAATCTCCTCGACCCTGTGCATCACCCCATCCATCTCCTCCACCCGGGTCCCAACAGGGAGCTCTAGTTGAGCCTGGACGTAGGAGGCGTCCTGTTGGGGCATAAACTCCGACCCGATGAGAGGGAGAAGGGCGAGGCTGAAGAAGAAGAGGAGGGCAGCGATGACAATGGTGATCTTTTTGTGATGCATGGCCTGATCGAGGAGACCCGCATAGAAATCCTCCAGCCACGAAAAGATCTGCGCGGCCCCCTTCTGAGAGGATCGTTGAATCATTGTTGCGGGCCCTGCTACTCTGGCTCGGAGCCTGTGGGAGAAGTCCTCAAGGGCAGCAAAGATTCCCCCAAACCTTTGCACCAGCGAGCGCCAGATCTGCTTCCAGGATCTCCCCCCTCTCCTTACCAACAGGCGTGAGGCAAGGAGCGGGGTCAAGGTGAGGGCCGTAAACAGGGAGGCCAGGATGGTGACGCTGATTACGATGGCCATGTCTTTAAACATGATGCCCGTGAGCCCCTTCATGAAGATGAGGGGGATGAAGATGGCCACCGTGGTCAGTGAGGATGCGGTGATGGCCCGTCCCACTTCCGAGGAGGCAAATATAGATGCCTCCCCGGGCCGCTCCCCCGCTTCGACGTGTCTGGTGATGTTATCCAGCACTACGATGGCATTGTCCACCACCATCCCCAAGGCGATAATGAGGCTGGAGAGGGAGAGGATGTTGATGGTGCGCCCCAAGAGATACAGAAAGATGAAAGAAATGATGATGGAAAAGGGGATGGTGAGGACGATGATGAGGCTGCTGATGGTGCGACGCAAAAAAAAGATGACCACAGCGCTGACCGCCACCAGGGCCCACCAGAGGGTCCTGGAGAGGTTCTTGATGGAGATCAGAATGTCGCGCGATGCGTCCATGCTGATGGCGTAATCGACATCCTTGGGGAAGAAAGGCCTCAGTTCCTCCAATCTCTGTTTCACCCTCCGGGCCACGTCCACCGTATTGGTGCCTGACTGCTTCTGCACCATTACCAAAACGGATCGCTTCCCGTTCACCCTGACGAACATAGTCGTTTCCTTCGGAGCATCCTCCACCTGCGCTACGTCTCGCAGATAGACCACCGATCCATTGCGCTCCCCCACGATGACGTTGTTCAATTCATAGGGCTCTTTAAATTCTCCGAGGATCCTGAGTAGATATTCAGTCTGTCCCATCTTGATCTTGCCAGCGGGGAGGTCCAGGTGCTCGGCGTGAATCTTTTCCGCGATATGATGAATCGAAAGCCCGTAGGCCTGGATCCTCTCCCGATCGATCCGCACCTGGATCTGCCGTTCCAACCCACCCAAAATCGCTACGGCCCCCACCCCGGGGAGGTTCGTCAGGCGATCGGAGATATATTTGTCGACAAACTGATAGAGTCGAGGGTAGCTCTCTTCAGCGGTGAAGCCGATAAAGAGGATCGGCATCAGTGCCGTGTTAAACTTAAAGAGCATCGGCGCTTCTGCATCATCGGGCAGAAGCCTCGTGGCGAAATCCAGCCTCTCCCTGATATCATTGGAGGCCTCATTCAGATCAGTACCCCAAGCGAACCGGCAGGTGACGATGGATTGATCTTCAGCGGAGATGGAGGTAATGGTATCGAGGTTATTGATGATGCTTAATAGCTTCTCGATATGGCGGGTAACCTTATCCTCGACATCCGCCGCCGCTGCTCCGGGATATGCGGTGACGACGCTGATGGCGGGGGGCTCAATCTCAGGAAGCATATCCACCGGGAGCTTGAACAGCGCAACGACCCCGAGCAGCACGATCCCCAAAAAGACCATGGCGGTAGTTACCGATCGTTTGACGCCGAACTCAGGAAGCCTCATTCCCCTCCCCTATAATCTCCACGGTCTCTCCTCCCTGCAGGAGGTGTTGACCCTTAATCACTATCCGCTCACCTTCGGTCAACCCTTTTTCTATCTCCACATACTCAAAGGGGGTAAAGATGGGTTTGATCACCTTCCGTTGTGCCTTGCCTTCTGCGTCAACAACAAAGCAGTGGTAGAGCCACACCCCCTCCTCCCTGAGCACTGCCTCCCGGGGGATGGTGATGGCTTCTCGATATCCCTCAACGATGGTGACCCGCGCAAACATATTGCCCTTGAGGACAAAGTCCTCGTTGGGAATCTCCACCTTGACCATAAAGGTGCGGGTGGCCGGGTCGATGAAAGGGTTGGCAACGATAACCTTGCCTGTCAAATGCTTATCGGGCAGGGCGTCCACCGTGACGTCGGCATCCATCCCGACCGTTACCGCATAGATCTCCCGCTCAGGGAGAAAACCGGTGGCCCTGACGAGGGAGATGTCATCCATCTGCACCAAGGCGGCCTCAGCGCCGGGAAGTCCTCCCCGAACCTGCTCCCCTTTATCCTTCAGTCGGGCTGTGACAAAGCCCGAGAAGGGGGCCTTGATGAGGGTATCGGCCAACTGGTTCTGGGCGTGTTTCAGGGCCGCCCGGGCCGATTGATATCGAGCCTGGGCCAATTGATAGGCAGCCTTGACCTGATCATATCGCTGCTGGGCAATAACCCCCTTGTCGATGAGTTGGGAGAATCGCTCATGGTCCTTTTTGGCCAGTTCCAGGTTCGCTGCCGCTTCAGTCATGGTCGCCTCAGCAGCCTGGAGGGCAAGCATATAGTCGTCCTGTTCGATCTTTGCCATGAC